>CAYSZK010000249.1:0-1528 GCA_964435495.1 uncultured Verrucomicrobiales bacterium | reverse complement strand
TCCGGTTCGGAGGGAGGGGCGGGGCAACTCAATGCCCCGTCCCTACCCCTATCAGAGGCGCCCCCGCCGCTTGGCGCCTTTGCGCCATCCCTTTCCAGTTGCCTTTCGGCGCCGGCGCGTTATAGAAATGGCCGACCCGCGCGGTTGGCTCAGTGGTAGAGCACTTCCTTGACACGGAAGGGGTCACTGGTTCGATCCCAGTACCGCGCACGCCCCTTTTTCGCCGTTTCCCGCCGGTCTCCGCCCCCGCGCCCCCTCCCGCGTCCGCCCCATCGCCCGCCGGGGGCCGCGGGTCACGCTTTTCGGGCCCCGCGCTTTTCGCGCTCTTCCTCTTCGAGGAACCGCATGATCTCCGCCGGGGCGCGCCCGAAATGGAGGAGCCGGGCCATGGTTTTCATGTGGGGGTCGATGTGCTTGAAGAACCGCTTGTAGGCCGGGCACAGATAGTTCAGCCCGAACTCGCCCGACGGGGTGTTCATGAACCGGTGCTTGGGGCACTCGCCATGGCAGGCGAACCGCACGTCGCACTCGCGGCAGTAGCGCGGGAGCGTGTCGGATTTGTCGTTGCCGAATTTTCTTTGGAACTCGGAGTCGGCCATTTCCCCCAGCGCCGTGGTCATGATGTTGCCCAGCTTGAACTTCGGGTACACGTAATGGTCGCACGAATACAGGTCGCCGTTGTGCTCCAGCGCCATCGCCCGGCCGCATTTTTCGGAGAACACGCACAAGCCGCCCCCGGCCCCCATCCAGTTGCCCAAGGCCACGTCGATCATCTGGACGAAGACTTTCCCCACGTCCCGCCGCACCCACAGGTCGAAGATCTCCACCAGAAACTCGCCGTAGGCCCGGGGTTCGACGCTCCAATCGGTGACCGGATACCGCGTCTCGGGCCGGGCCGGGTCCGGCGGCACGGCAAGGTCCAGGTTGTACCGTTTCGCCTCGGCGTCCGGAAGCCGTTCCACAATCGGAATGAACTGCAGAAACGTTGAGCCGATCGATTTGAGGAACTCGTACACCTTCCGCGGATGCTTTGCGTTGCGGCGGTTCACCACAGTCAGGGTGTTGTATTCCGCCTTGTGCTTCTGGAGAAAACCCAGCCCGCGCATCACCAGATCGAACGTCGGCCGCTGTTGCTTGTCCACGCGGTAGGCGTCGTGCAATTCCGCCGGGCCGTCCACGCTCAGCCCCACCAGAAAACGGTTGGCCGCCAGGAACTCGCCCCACTCGTCGTCCAGCAGCGTCCCGTTGGTTTGGAATGCGTTCTCGATCCGCCGCCCGTCGGCGTACCGGCGTTGCAGATCGACGACCCGCCGGAAAAAGTCCACGCCCATGAGCGTCGGCTCGCCCCCCTGCCAGGCAAAGCTCGCCTCCGGCCCCGGCTGCGCCTGGATGTAATCGCGGATGTAGCGTTCCAGCACCTCCGGGCTCATCCGGAATTTTTCGTTGTCCGGATAGAGCTTTTCCTTTTCGAGGTAGAAACAGTACTTGCAGTCCAGATTGCACAACGGCCCGATGGGCTTCGTCATGA
>CAYSZK010000248.1:0-1569 GCA_964435495.1 uncultured Verrucomicrobiales bacterium | reverse complement strand
TCTCCCAACTCCTATCTCCCAACTTCCGCGCCCTTGGCGCGCCCCCCATCTCCCATCTCCCAACTCCAATCTTCCAACTCCCGCGCCCTTGGCGCGTCCCATCTCTCGCGGCGCCTGGCGCCGCGCCCCCCATGCCCCGCTCCATCCTCTTCGTCCAATACATGGACCCCGGCGCCTACCCGCCCCTCCTTCATGCGGCGGCGATTCTGGCCGATCGCGGCTGGCGCGTCAGGTTCGTCGGCATCACGCACCCCGGCCTGAACCCCTTTCCCGTTCCGGCCCACCCGAACATCCGCGTCAACCTCTCGCCCCGGCCGGTTTCTGGTTGGCGACACAAGCTGCACTTCCTTGGGTTCCATCTTGGGATACTTCTCCGCGCGCTCCTGGAACGCCCCGCCTGGTTGTACGTCTCGGAAGCACTGGCCGCCCCCTCCGCCCTCCTCCTGGGCAACCTCGGTTTCAACGTCGCCTTCCACGAACACGATCCCCCAGGCTATCCCGACTCCCGTTTCATGGACGCCATCCTCAAGGGGCGCCGTACGCTCGCGCATGCCGCCGATTTCATCGTCATCCCCAACCAGCGCCGCATCGACGCGTTCCGCGCGGAGACCGGCACCCGCCGGCCCATCCATCTCGTCTGGAATTGTCCGCGCCGGGCCGAGGCTGAAGCCCCACCCCACCAGCATCATCAGGGCACGCTCCGCCTCTACTGCCACGGCAGCATTGTCCCCGCCCGCGTCCCGGTCACGGTCCTCGAGGCCCTTGCGCGCTGCCGGCACCGCGTCGAGTTCACGCTGGCGGGCTACGATCCCGGCTCCGGCCATTTGCAAACCCTCCGCGATGAGGCCACCCGCCTTCGTGTCGCGGACCGTTTCACTTACGCGGGCGCCATCCCCGAACGGTCCGCCCTGTTGGACCTCGCCGCCAGCCACGACGCCGGGTTCATGTTCGTCCCGAAATCGGACGCAACCGACGACCCCTGGACGCTCGTCGGCGCGTCCAACAAGGTATTCGACTACATGGCCCGCGGCGTTGTCCCCATCGTCACCGACCTGCCCGAGTGGGAGGAACTCGTCGTGAAACCCGGCTATGGCGTCTCCTGCGACCCGCGCGATCCGGATTCCATCGCCGCCGCGCTGGAAACCCTCGCGGCGGATCCCACCGCCCGCCAGCGCATGGCCGACGCCGGCCGAGCGAGAATCCTCAAGGACTGGAACTACGAAACCGCCTTCGCCCCGGTGCTCCAGGCGCTGGAGCGCGCCTGAGGCACGGAACTGGCCCCGATCTCGCGCTGCTCGCGCGAATCGGGGTCCCGATTCCCGATCCAAGATCGGGAGATCGGGATTGATAGTTGATGGATGCTCGTTGTTCGGCGCTGGCGCGAAATCCCGAATTCCAATTCCCCTGCCCCGCCCCAATCCGTGTCTATCCGTGTTGATCCGTGGTTAAACACTCCCCCTCACTCCCCACGTATCCAGGATTCAGGAGCCAGAATTCAGAATGGAAGGCGAATACAGTTTTCTCCCATTCTGACTCCTGCCTGCCAGCCGTCCCCCGTCCCCCGTCCCC
>CAYSZK010000247.1:0-1697 GCA_964435495.1 uncultured Verrucomicrobiales bacterium | reverse complement strand
GCGGTGTGCAGCCACCGGGCCGGGACCTTGGGGGAGGCGGACTTTGACCATGTACTATTAGGCGAAACGGCGTTCCCGCCTCTCGACCCGCCCTGGGTGTCCGGGGATGTGGGCGGGCCGGTGACGCCGGGGTTTTCGGTTCCGGGGACCAATGGGCCGGGCTCGTTCGAGGTGCGGGGCGCGGGGTCCGATATTTGGGGTGGGGCGGACCAATTCCAGTTTGCGCGCCAGGGGCTGGCGGGCAACGGGGTGTTCACCGCGCGCATGGACAGCTTCGCCGCCGCTGATGGTTGGGCCAAGGGCGGGTTGATGCTGCGGGCTTCGGAGGCGGGCAACAGCGCGCACGCGGGCTTGTTCCTGACGCCGGGCAACGGCCTGGCCTTCGTGCGGCGCACCAGCGCCGGGGCGGCGTCTGTGTTGACGACCGTGCCGGGGTTGCGCGCGCCGTTGTGGCTGCGGCTGGAACGGGATGGCGGGGCGGTGCTGGCGTCCTATTCGACCAATGGCGCGGCGTGGACGCTGGTGCGGAGCGAGGCGGTGCCTCTCGGCGAGGAGGCGTTATGGGGCATGGCGGTGAGCAGCCATCAGCCGGCAACGCCGGTGCTGGGGCGGTTTTCGGAAGTGGCGCTTGAGCCACTGGGATTGGCGGCGCCGGAGGCGAACACCGTGCCGGCGCCGTGGCGCAGCACGCGGGTGGGGGCGCAGGCGGTGCCGGGGCTGGGCGGGTTCACCAACGGCGTGTTTGTGGTGCGCGCGTCGGGGGCCGACATCTGGGGCGCGGCGGACGCTTTCCAATATGTGCATCAGGCGTTGGCGGGGGACGGCGAGGTGGTGGCGCGGGTGCTGAGCGTGGAGCCGGTTGATTCGTGGACCAAGGCGGGCGTGATGGTGCGGCAGGGGACCAACGCGGCGGACGCGCACGGCATGGCGGCGTTGACCGGGGGCAACGGCGTGGTGTTCCAGGGCAGGAGCGCGTCGGGCCAGGCAAGCTGGATGGCGGCGCAGGGGGCGGGGGCGGCGCCGGTTTGGGTGCGGTTGCAGCGGATCGGCGAGGCACTGGTCGCGTGGCGCGCGGTGGACGGGCAGGACTGGCAGTTGATGGGCAGCAGGCGTGTGGCGCTGGGCGGCGCGGTCGAGGCGGGCCTTGCGTTGACCAGCCACAACAACGGCCAATGGGCCGCGGCGTTGTTTGAGGCGGTGGAAGCGCGGGCCTACACGCTGGAAGCGCCGCGCGAGGGGCAACCGCCCGCGCCCTGGGTGTCCAGCGACGTGGGCGCGCCGGGGTCGCCGGGGATTGCGGAGGTGGACGGGGAGGTCTTCCGGGTGTGGGGTTCGGGCAACGACATTTGGAGCGGGTCCGACCAGTTCCAGTTTGTGCATCAGCCAGTGGGCGCGGAGGGGGAGATCACGGCGCGGATCAATTCCCAGGAAGCGACCGACGGCTGGGCCAAAGCGGGCGTGATGATCCGGGACGGGTTGGGGGCGGGGGCGCGGCACGTGTTTTTGTGCATGACGCCCAATAACGGGTTGCGGCTGCACGTGCGCGGCACGGCGGGCGGGGCGACGAGCGACAGGAGCCTTGAGGCGGGGGCGCCGCCGAAGTGGCTGCGGCTGTCGCGGACGGGGGATCAAGTAGTGGCGCGGGTGTCGGCGGACGGTGTGGCGTGGCGGGACGCGGCGGTGGTGACGATGGCGTG
>CAYSZK010000246.1:0-1730 GCA_964435495.1 uncultured Verrucomicrobiales bacterium | reverse complement strand
ACTGTTCCCACGCGTCCCCCAGCGTGTCCCCGTCGCTGAACACGTTCACCACCACGGGGGCCGACACCACACTCACCCCCTTGTTGTCGGTCGCCCTGGCCGTGATCGTCCACGCGCCCACCGGCAGATTCGTCCAGGTGGCAGCCCACGGCGCCGAGGTGTCCACACCCACGCGGTTCGTGCCCACAAAAAACTCGACCTTCGCCACTGTGCCGTCCGGGTCCTCGGCCTGCGCGCCCAGCGCCAAGCGCCCTGCGGCGTTGGTCAGCATCAGGCCATGGACCGGATTGGTCACGCTCACACTGGGAGGATAGCTCAAAAGGTTCAGCGACTCAATGCGCGCCGGACGGTTCCTGTCCGCGCCATCCCCCAAGCCAAGCTGCCCTTCGTCGTTTCCCCCCCACACCCAAATCCAGCCCTCCTTGTCCACCGCCATGCTGTGGTTGCCGCCGGCGGCGATGGCCACGATTTTGTTGGTGAAGCCGGGGCCGTTAACCTGCACGGGAGCAATTTGTTCGTTCGTGCCTCCGTAACCGAGTTGCCCTTCGGCGCCCCGGCCCCATGCCCAAACCGTTCCGTTGGTCTTCAACGCCAGCCCGTGGTCGTCCCCGGCCGCGACGGCGGTGATGTTCGTGAGCCCCGGCACGGCGGAAACCGTGGCGCGGTAATCCAGGCCGCCGGGCGCGTGGGATACGCCCAGTTGCGCGTCGCTGTTGTCGCCCCAGGCGTACACTTTGCCTTCGCTTTTCAGCGCCAACCCGAATTCGTAGCCCGCGGCGATCCCCAGCGTCGCCGCAGTAATATTCGAGAATGACAGATTCCTTCCCACAGATGTGCTCCCATTCGCCATCAAGCACGGGCCCTTCGTTCCGGACTCCCGGTTATGCCCCGCCCCGCGCAGCGCCAACCCGAAAAGCGCGAAGCTCCCCCGCCGTGCCGCCGCGATGCGCACCACGCCCGCGCTCAACGACGTGGCCTGCGGTTCTTTGTAACTGTCCGCTGTCGTGCCCACGGCCACCTGCCCCTCCTCGTTGTCGCCCCAGGCCAGCACCCCGCCGCCGGCGTTGAGCGCCAGGCTGTGATCGTCCCCGGCGGCCACGGCGATGGCGTTGTTGAGATTGTCCACACTATCGGGCGTTTGCTTGCTGCCTGTATCCCCGTTGCCGAGGCGGCCGGAGCCACCTTCGCCCCAGGCTTTCACCGTGCCGTTGTTGAGCAAGGCCAGCATGTGCTTGCCGCCGCAGGCGATCTCCTTGACCCCGTTGAGCCCAGGCACTTGCGCCGGGCGGTTGGTCGAGCCCGCGCCCGAGCCGTTGCCCAGCACCCCGCTGCTGTCACCGCCCCAGGTCCAGACCGTGCCGTCGTACATCACCGCGGCGGAGTATTCGTCCCCGGCCTCGATGGACGCGGTGCCGTTGCCCGAATCGTTGTCGATGATCGTGACCGTGTTCGACGCCGGGACGCCAAGATTGTAGCTCGCGTGGCTGGTGAGCCGCAGCACCGCCGTCTCGCCCGCGTCCTGCGCCGTGTCGTCCAACACCACCAACTCGACCGCCGCCGTGTTCACCCCGCTGGGCAGCGCCACCGACCCGGGCAACGCCTCGTAATCGGCGCCGCTGGCGGCGGTCCCCGCCATTGTGTAAAGCGCCGTGACGGTGATCCACGGATTGCCCGCGCGCACGATCTCGAAGCGGCCCCGGTTTGCGCCCGGCTCCGAGGCCACCGCGTCG
>CAYSZK010000245.1:0-1758 GCA_964435495.1 uncultured Verrucomicrobiales bacterium | reverse complement strand
CCGAACATCTCAACCTGCCCACCCGCCCCGTCCCGTTCGCCGCGCCCTTTCATTCGCCGGCGGAATTGATCCCGCGGGCGTGGGTGGATGCCCGCGCCGCACGCGCCCGGGCCCGCGCCCGGAACCGCCTGCTTGCCCTGGCCGGCGTTGGCTACGGCGTCGCCCTCGCCCTGTTCGCCGCCCACACCGCTTCGCTCAAGGCCCGCGAAGCCGCGCTGGACGCCGACCTCGCCCGCCTGTCCGCCGAAGCCCAGTCCATCCAGAAGTCCGACGCCCTGTGGCGCGCCCTCGCCGCGGGGGCCGAACCCTCCCGCTTTCTGGTCGAGCATCTCTTCGCCCTCCACGAATGCCTCCCCGCGGACGGCGTCCACCTCACCTCGCTCTCCGGCACCGGCAACGCATGGACGCTGCAAGGCGAGGCGGGCTCACTGGACCTCGCCAACGAATTCGCCGGGCGCGTGAAAGCCTCCCCGGCGTTCAAGGGCGCCACCATCGACACGCCGCCCCCAGGCCTCCTGCCCGAGGACCGCGCCAGTTTTTCGATTACTGTCACCCGCCGTGAAAGCTGAAGCCTCCAATCCCCCGCCCCGGCCCGCCGCTTCCGTTGGCGGCGGCGGTGGGCTGTCCGCGCGCGAACGCGCCCTGGGCCTCGGATTTCTCGCCCTGATCTTCGTCATCGCCAATCTCTTTTTGTGGCGGGCACTGCTTATTCAGTCCGGCACCTTGCAAACCGGAATCCGCCAGAAGGAAGATACCCGCACGATCACGCTCGCCATCCTGGAACGGCGCCCGACCGCCGAGGCCCGCGCGCAATGGCTCACGCAACGCCTCGCCGTCTTGGGCGACGAAATGCAGGCCACCTCCCACCTTCTTCAGGAAATCAAGGCCCGCGCCAAGGACACCGGCGTCACCATCGAGAATCCCGTCGTCAACAGCGCCGAGCGCCGCGAACACGCCCGATTCATTTCCGTCGCCGTCGATACCAAAAGCGACTGGCAGGGCTTCGTGAAATTCCTTGCCCGCCTCCAACAGCCCGACGAACTGGTCACGGTCGAAAACTTCGACGTCCACACTGACGCCGAATCCCCGTCCGTCATCCGCGGCAAGTTCACCATCGCCAAGGCCTATGCGCCCTGAACCCATGCTCCCGGTCCTGGCCCTGGCCTTGCTCCTGGCCGGCGCGCCCACCTCCCATGCCGAAGCCGCGGCCCTCCCCTTGCCCGAGCCCGCCATTCTCGCCGGGCAATCCGAGCCCGCCCCCGCACCTGAACCGCCTCCCCTCGCTCCCCTGGAGGCGCCCACGAACGCGGCGGAAGCGCCCACCAACACCGCGCCCTCCGCCGCCGCGCTTCCGGAGCCCGTCCCCTTCGCCAAGTACGAAACCATCCTCCAACGTCCACTGTTCGGCGCCGCCACGGCCAAACCCAAGGAAGGGCCCACCCCGGGATTCGCCCAGGACATCTTCGTCTCCGGCGTCGCCCGCATCGGCAGCCGCGAGTTCGTGAGCCTCGCCAGCCGGTCCGACCCCAACAAACGAATCACCCTCGAATCCGGCAAGGACGGCCCCGAAGGCATGCGCCTCGCCAAAATCGAGTGGTCCCGCGAAACCGGCAAATCCCGTGCGCTCCTCCAAAAAGGCCCCGAGTTCGCCTCCATCGAATTCGATCAGGCCACCATCGCCGCCCCGCCTCCCCCGCCCCCCCAAGGTGGCCCCCAACCGCTCACACCCCCCGCTCCCCAAGCCCAAATCATCCCCGG
>CAYSZK010000244.1:0-1857 GCA_964435495.1 uncultured Verrucomicrobiales bacterium | reverse complement strand
TTGAGCGAGCCGAGCACCAGTGAGTCCGGCGCGCCAGAAAGCGTAAGCGAGACCGTCGGCAGGACGCTTCGCGCGCCGGGATCGCCGGTTGCGCTGCCTGTGCCGTTCCCTCCGATTCCCGCCACATTCGACAATCCGTAGGCGCCGGTGACCGCGTTGTCGTAAACCCCGCCCCATGTCACGGTCAGATTCCCTGTGCCCGCGGCCGAGTTGGAAAGGTAAAACAAGCCCGCCGCCACTTCAAAAGTTCCGGCGCCAAGCGCCGTGAACTCTTCGAGAACAAGGTTCTGGACATTGGTGCCGACGGTCCATGTTGCGGTTGGCGCGGCGGTCCCGCTGTAGCCCGCGATGGGAGCGACCAGCCACTCGCCCGACGAGACCGTAAGGTTCGAAAGCGTTTGCGTGCCCGAACTCAATGTGGTCGTTGGCGTCGCGTTCCATGCCATGACCACGGCCGCGGGGCTGTCGGTGACAAAAACGGCCCAGAGAGCTAAGGCCGAAAAACCAGCCCGGAGGACCGCTGGATGCAAGGAGGCGAGATTTTTGGGCTTCATACTTCGAGTGGAGCCAACGGGGGCCGGGCGGTCAAGGGCCGCGGAATTGAAACGGTTCAAGCGCCGGGGGTTGTAACGCTGTACAGCAGGGTTTCGTTGGGAGCGGGGTCGAGCTCGAGGGCGGTGGTTCTTTCGGCGACAAAGGCGCCGGTGAGAAGATTCGTAAGGGTCGTGGGCTGTTCCAAGCGCAGGGTTCGCGGGCCGGGGCCGCGGGCGCAGAGGGCGAGAAACCGGCTGTTGGCATAGACGAGGTCTTCGCGGCCGGTGTATTGGTGGACGCCCGCGAGACGGCAGATGGCGCGGAGGACCGGGACGGAGGTGATGGGCGCGGCGGAGTAGAGCGAGCGCCAGCCGCCACTGTCTTTGAGCGCGAGCCCCGCGCGTCCGGGCAGGTCGCGGAGGTGGCCGAGGGTGGTGGCGCCGGGGTCGTCGGGGAAGAAGGCCGGCGTGAAGGCGAAACTGCGGGGATCGAAGGAGAACCACGATTCCCATTCCTGGCGTGCCTGGAAGGCGGCGGGGTCGATGTCGGAGCCGTAGCCATTTGCGGGCGCCTCCCAGCCCGGCGCCGGCTGCCCGGAGGCGAACTCCACCTGCAGGAAGCCGCGAAAGGCGGGATCGCAGCCGGCATTGATCCCGGTGAGGGCGGCGATGTTGTGGAGTCCCGGGCCGTGTTCGTCGAGATAGCCGGGCGCGTAGAGCCAGAGGGCCGTGGCGCCGGCCGCTTGCAAGCGTGCGCGGATGGCGGTGCGCAGATATGAGGGAACCCTCCAAGCGTTCGGGAAAATGTAGAGGCGGTAGGGGCGTTCGACGGCGGGAAAGTCTTCGAGGATAAAGTCGTCGAACGGGGCGCTGAGGTACGGCATGACGTGCTGGCGCAGGGTTTCGACGAAGAAGATGCCCGGCACATTGTCGAGGCCGCGGTAGAGATCGGATTCCTGCGAGGTGAAGAGCGCGATTTGGGCGACGGACCGTGGGGCATCGGCGCGCACGCGGTCCGCGGCGGTTTGAAGTTCCGCGATGGCCCGGCGGATGTGGGGGGCGTTGTAGGTGAACTCGCGCCAGATCGCGGCGTTGGCCTGTCCGGAGAACGTGCCGGAGGCCATCTCGTAGTAGTAGGCGTGGCAGTTTTTCGCGATGGCGTGGGCGGCGTCGCGCCGGAGGATTTGGAGGTCCTCCCATTCCGTCTTCGCGCTGGTGTTGAAGCCCTCGTGCAGGCTGGTCTTCGTGTCGATCTGCGCGAGGAAGACTTTGCCGTGGAGCGCGGCCGAGTCCACGGCGTGCTGCGAGTAGTGGACGCCGTCGA
>CAYSZK010000243.1:0-1881 GCA_964435495.1 uncultured Verrucomicrobiales bacterium | reverse complement strand
GCGCCCGCCCAGGCCCAGCCAGCCTCCCCGCCTCCCCACTGTCTGAACCGCAGTGAATGCAGACTTCAGCATCGACACGGATGCCTTCGCGGGCTTTAGCGTCGGGCGGCAGGCGAACCAAAACAACCGCGGCGGCATCGCAGCGGACAATTTTCTGGTGATCCCCGAGCCTGGCTCGTTGGCGCTCCTTGCCACCGGCCTGCTCGGCCTGTTCGCCCTCCGCAGGCGGCGCTGATTCAAGCCTGACCCGAATGGCGTTACCGGCAGCCCCGGATGGGGCTGCGTCCAACAGGGCATGGCCAGCGCCGCCTTGGGTCTTGGGTGTCGAATGCATCCGTTCGGCGGGGGCGTCATCCCAAACCCGCCTTAATTTCATATCTCCCGATCCGGGCGGAAAATGACTTGGCGAATTTTTGCGGTTGGCGGGGTGGGTCAGCCGAGTTGGTAGAGGCGGCGGTGGCCGGTCTCGGGGTGGCGGAAACCGGCCGTGGCGAGGTCTTCCACGAGCATGGCGGCGGCCCCGGTCATGCACCGGCGAGGCCCATGCGGTGGATGTGCATGGCCGCGTTCGAAACACGCGCGGAGGCCGGGGCGCCCTTCCTGGTGATCGGGGAACACGCCGTCAGTCTCCACGGGCATGTCCGAACGACGGGGACACGTCCGAGCCTTCGATCCAGAAAACCAGGTCGCGATACGTGTCCACATCGGGACGCCCAAACGTCGTGGGCGCCTGCAGAATCCGCTGCGTCCGGACGTCAAACGCGCTCCAGATCGCGTTCGTGGAGAAAACCTTGTCCAGATTCTCATGCGGATTCGGAATCCGGCCCTCCCGCCGGATCGCGTGGCCGCCCGAATACGGCCCGTTGAGGACCTCCGGCGACGTGGCGGTCATGCCGTTCACATTGAGATAGTCCCAGTTGTCCAGCGGCAGGGACATCTTGGGAGCGAAGTTCTCAAAGCATACCATGAACGCATAGACCCTCCCCGGATGCAGGATGACCCCGCCGGTTGCGGTCAGGTCGAAGCGAAGCCGGGTGCCGGTATTGCTTGTGGTCGGGTTTGCCGTGTTTCCGCCGGAATCGATGACGAAGGCGGCCGGCAGAATGCCACCCGTGGCGACGAGCTTCGTCGTGTAGGTTTCGCCCGTGATGTAGTCGTCGGCCAGGTGCCGTGTCGCCAGTTGGGTGTAGCCACTCGAAACCTGCTCGCCGTTGGTTGTCCCGTAATGGTTGATGACCGGCGTGCCTGTGACCTCGAATATCTGGAGGAAAACCGGCGCGTTCGTCGCGTCGTCCAGGGAGTTGGTCGCGGTCACCGGCCCGAGCCGGACGGTGATTGTGTCCAGGCGGAACGCCTTAGTCCCCGCGGGAACGGTGAACGTCTGCCCGAGGTCGCGGTCACGGGTGTAATATTGGGCCGGCGGCGGATCGTTCGGATTCAGTGATTCCGACAGGTTCCGGTTGGTGGCGTCCGGCCCGTAATACCGAATGCTCGTGGGTCCCTTGCGCCCGAGGTTCTGAAAGAGTTTCACCTGCGCCCCGGACGGGTCGGCCGCCGGTGTGCCCACCACCAACCCAGGCCGTTCCTCGAAAGGCTGCCCGCCTCCCCGCGCGACAGAAACGCCCCCAGCGCCCGCGACAAGGAACAGGAGCGCCCGCATTCCCAGCCCCCTGCGCCGTCCCCTGCCGGGCGCGGGACCCCGTCCGGCGCCCTGTGGGAAACGAACCCGGCCGGCATGCGATCCACCGCCCGCGACGAATACGCCTGAAAAACGTTTCATCATGCTCCCTTTATACCCGTTTTTGGCCCGGACGTCCAGCGGTGTTGCCGCCCCGAAGGCGCGCGCCTTCCCATTGGCCGCCGCAGGACGCCCCCGCGCAG
>CAYSZK010000242.1:0-1897 GCA_964435495.1 uncultured Verrucomicrobiales bacterium | reverse complement strand
GTTCGACCAGCACGCGTTGCCCGACGCACCCCATAATCTCCCAGCGCGCCCATTGGAGCGGCGGCGCCCCCGCCGCCGTAAATGTGCGTGGGACGAAGGGAAGACCCAAGGTTCGACCAGCACGCATTGCCTGACGCTCCCCATAATCTCCCAGCGTGCCCATTGGAGCGGCGGCGCCATCGCCGCCGTAAATGTGCGTGGGACGAGGGGAGGGTCCAAGTGGCGGCTGGCGCGCAAGCCCGAGCAAAATCCATTCCCGAAGCGCACCCTTGAAACGGCGGCGGGGGCGCCGCCGCTCCACTTGCGCTCGCGCCTTCCGCGCCACCAACCCCCGCATTGCCCCGCGCCCGTGATGCGCTATAAATGGCGGGAGCCATGATCCCGGTTTCCACCAGCCTTGTGAACCCCGTCCTCGCGGTCCAGTCGGGCGGCCTCCTCTACGCCTTCACCGAGTCCACGCCCGAAGGCAAGGCCGTCATCTTTCTCCTCATCATCGCCTCGGTCTTCAGTTGGGCGGTCATGATCACCAAGTTCACCGCGGTCCGCCGCGCCCGGCGCCTCTCGGTCCGATTCCTCGCCGACTTCCGCCGTGATCCCAATCCCCTCGCCATCTTCATCCGCGGCGCGCGCTACGACGGGTCCCCCCTCTTCAATATCTACGGCGCCGGGTGCGGCGAACTCGCCTTTCAGAAAACCGGCTCCACCGAAATCGACGAAACCTTCGCCGACCGCATGAAGAGCTCCACCCGCCTCTCCGCCACCGCCATGAGCTCGGTCCGCTCCGCCATGGAACGCGCCGTCGGCGAAAACGCCCTGCGCCTCGAAGACAAAATGGTCCTCCTCGCCACCGCCGTCAGCGGCGCGCCGTTCCTCGGTCTGCTCGGAACGGTTTGGGGGGTCATGGACACCTTCTCCGGCGTGGCCCAGGCGGGTTCCGCCACGCTCCAGGCGATGGCCCCCGGCGTCTCCGGCGCCCTCATCACCACCGTCACCGGCCTCCTGGTCGCGATCCCGGCCATGTTCGGCTACAATTTCCTCGTCGCCACCATCCGCGCCATCACGGTCGAAATGGACAACTTCGCCGCCGAATTCGCCGCCACCGTCGAGCACCTCTATCTGGAGGCCCGCCGGTGAAACGCTACTCCCAGCGTGGCGCCCAATCCTCGATGGCCGAGCTCAACATCACCCCCCTGCTCGACCTCGCTTTCGTTCTGCTCATCATCTTCGTGATCACCACGCCCGTGATGGAGCAGTCCATCAACGTCCGCACCCCCGACAGCACCACCGCCCGCGTCGAAGTCGATCCCGGCGACGTCCGCACCATCTCGCTGGACGCCAGCGGCGGCTTGTTCCTCGAAAATGAGCCCATCGACCTCGAAAGCCTCGAAGCCCGCCTCGCCGCCATCAAGGCCGCCACCCCGGACATCGCCGTCGGCATCCGCGCCGACCGCGCCCTCGCCTACGAAAAGGTCATCGACGTCATCGACGCCATCCAGCGCGCCGGCATCTCCCGCTTCGGCCTCCTCACCCGCCCGGAGGAACCCCGCCGTTGATCCCCGGAACGCCACGCCCATGAGCCTCTTCACCGACGCCGATTTCGAGCCGCCCCAGGCAATCCCCACCCGGCCCGCTCCCTCCCCCCGGCGCTCCCGCCACGGACCCCGCCCCGGCCGCGGCGCAACGGCGCCCGCGCCCGGCCAACTCACCTTCGGCTGGGCGGCCGCCTGGGTGGCGCTCATCCATGTCCTGTTGATCATCCTGCTGTTCACCGCCCTCCGTCCGCCCCGCCGGAAACCCCCGGTCTCCATGATCCAGCTTCTCCCCGCCGGCGCCCTCGTCCGCGGCACGCCGGGACTCGGACCCACAGGAGGAAACCCCGCGCCCGTTCCCCAAGCCC
>CAYSZK010000241.1:0-2108 GCA_964435495.1 uncultured Verrucomicrobiales bacterium | reverse complement strand
CGCGGAGCAGGGCGGCGGCCCCGGCGACATGCGGGCAGGCCATCGAGGTGCCGTTGAAAAAGGCGTAGTCCGGCTCGCGGAAGACCGGTACGGTACTCAAGATGCCCACTCCGGGGGCGCCCAGATCGACGTGGGGCACGCCGTAATTCGAGAAGCTGGCGATCTGGTCGGCGCTGTCGGTGGCGGCCACGGAAATGATATTAGCGTTGTCGTACCCGGCCGGGTAAGAGGGGGCGGGAGAGGCGCTGTTGCCCGCCGCGGCCACGAAGAGGATTCCGTGGCTGTTGGCGTCTTCGATGGCGTCGCGAAGGGCGTCCACGGCGCCGCCGCCGCCCCAGGAGTTCGAAGTGAGGTCGGCGCCGATGAGCGTGCCGTAATAGACGGAATCGATGCCGTCGGAGGTGTAGCCGCTGCCGCTCGCGCTGAGAAATTTGATGGCGGCCATCTTGACGGTCCAATTGACGCCCACCACGCCGTTGGCGTTGTTGCCGACGCCCCCGATGGTTCCGGCGCAGTGGGTGCCGTGGTTGTTGTCGTCGGTGGGGTTGTTGTCGTCGTTGGCGAAGTCCCAGCCGCGCACGTCGTCGATGAATCCGTTGCTGTCATCATCGACGCCGTTGGTGGCCTTGTCGCCCCCCAGCCCGTCGGGGCCGGACTCGCCGGGGTTCACCCAGATGTTGGCGGCGAGATCGGGGTGGGTGTAGTCGATTCCGGTATCGATGACGCCCACAAGCACCTGGGCCGAGCCGGTGGCAGTCTCCCACGCCGCGCGGGCGTGGATGTCCTTGCCGCTGGGCTCGCCCGTGATCGTCACGCTTTGCCCGGCGGCGCCGGCCAACAACGCCTGCCCCGCCGACTGGCTGATCGGCACCGTGGGGAGCCAATCCCCGAAATTGCCCAGCGTTCCCGAAAAGCCGCCCGCCACGTTGTTATAGAGCAACACGGCGGCCGCGCCGGCGGCCTTCGCGTTGGCCACCTTCGTGGCGAATGTCACTTGCGCCCCCGCGGCGCCGCCGCGCTCGATGAGCGCGATGTTGTTGCTGACCGCCGGCGGGAAGTCGCCCGCCACCGCGCCGTAGCCGCACGCGACCAGTGCCGCGGTAATCCCCGCGTCCGGGATTTCACCGGCGTAAATCATTTTGCCGCTCTCGGAGAAGGCCTGGCCCGCGAGAGTCCCGGTGGTGACGGTTGCTTTTCCCGCCACATTGTGCATGCCCCAGAGCAGGTGCTCGTAGGTGTCGTTCGGCACGGCGAAATGCTCGACGAGATAATCGGGCTCGGGATTGCCAAGGGCCGCCAAATCGGCCCGCGCCTTGCCGAAATTGGCCAGCAGCTCGCCCGGGTTGGTCCACGGCAGCGCCACCAGCCAGGTGCCCGGCGCGAGCATTTTCTTGCGGGCTTCGTAGCCGCGCTTTCTCAGCCCGGCCAGGAACGCGCGCTCGTCCAGGCCCGCCCCCTGCTTGACAATGAGATGGTCGGCGACCATCACGCGCTCTCCGCCGCCCGCCTGGCCCGATGGATCGGCGGGCTCGACCCGGAGCAACGGGTATTTTTGGCCGTCGGCCCGGAGGATGCGCACGCGGGGCGCGTCCGGTCCCTGCCCGGCCCCTGTGGCCGGGGCCGAGGCGATTTCGGTTGCGGAGCGGACAAGCTTCCGGATTGGGGAATCGGCGAGTTCCTGTCCGGCCCATCCGTCTTGGGGAGGCCGGACCGATGGCGGCGGGGACTGGGCCGCCGACGGGCTGGCGGCGGAGTGGGCGGCGTTGTTGGTGGAGAAAACGGGGGTGTGTGCGGCTGGTTGGGCGGAGGCAGGGGACTGGCCGGCGTCCGTGGACGGAGGCGGCTGGGAAGGGGGCACGGGGTTGCGCGCGAGCCAGACGGCGAGGAGGCAAGCCGCAACGAGGGCGCAAGCGGCGAGTGTGGAGATGCGGCGTCGGCGGGAGGGCGAAGGATCAGGCATGGCGTTTGAAAGCATGTATCTTACACCAAGGGGACTCGCGCGTAAACAGATTTTGCGGAATCCGGGGCTGCTTGCAAGGGAATTCTGCCGGAGTCTGCGGTTCAGACAGTGGGGAGGCGGGGAGGCTGGCTGGGCCTGGGCGGGCGCG
>CAYSZK010000240.1:0-2132 GCA_964435495.1 uncultured Verrucomicrobiales bacterium | reverse complement strand
CGCGCGCCGGGGAAGAGGAGCGTTGCATTTCGCGGCGGCGGCGGGGATGCTACAGGGAATGAGCTTGATAGATTCGACGGCGCGCGTGCATCCCGGGGCCCGGCTGGGGGCGGGGGTTAGGGTCGGGCCTGGGGCGGTGATCGGGGAGCACGCGGAGATTGGGGACGAATGCGAAATCCGGGCGCACGCGGTGGTGGCCGGATGGACGCGGATGGGGGCGCGCAACCAGATTGGGTACGGGGCGGTGATTGGGGCGGAGCCGCAGGACCTTTCCTTTGCGCCGGAGACCGTGAGCTGGGTGGAGATTGGGGACGGCAACGTGATTCGGGAGCACGCGACGATTCATCGCGGGACGAAACCGGATTCGGGGACGCGGGTGGGCAGCGGCTGCTACTTCATGGCGGGGGCGCATGTGGGGCACAACTGCGTGGTGGGCGACCATGTGATTCTGGCGAACAACGTGTTGCTGGGCGGTTACGTCGAGGTCGGGGACCGCGCGTTCCTTTCGGGCAACGCGGTTGTCCACCAGTTCTGCCGGGTGGGCCGGCTGGGCCTGCTGCGCGGTCTGGGGGGGATCAGCAAGGACATTCCGCCGTTTATGATCGGCGGCGCCATCAACAGTTTGATGGGATTGAATACCGTGGGGTTGCGGCGGGCGGGATTTTCGCCGGAGGCGCGGATGCGCTTGAAACGGTTGTTCCACGATTTGTTCCGCTCCGGGCGGAACTTGTCGGACGCCATGGCCGCGGTGGAGGCAACGGGGGAGGCCGCGCCGGAGGTGGCGGAGGTGCTGGCCTTCGTTCGCGCGGCGAAGCGGGGAGTCGTCACGCTTAAGGGCGGGGACGGGGAGTGAGGGAGACCCATATCTAGGAAGTCCCGAACAACTTCGGGAAGGCGCTGGTTCGGCGCGAAGGCCGGGGGCGGACCGGGAGGCGCGGCGCTGCATCGGCCTGGGGGGTGCTTGGCGACGCGTTTGGGGCGCCGGCGCGCGTTAGTTACATGGGCCGCGGGCCGAGTTCGTGTCCGGCTCGCGCCCGCGGCGTCCGCCGGGAGCCGTGAAGGGCGAGGGCGGCGAGCCCGAGGGCCACAAACCAGAGAGCGGCCGAGGCGGGAGGTTCCGGGACGGGGTCGTAGGTGATGGGCCCGATGCCGATGCGCTGGTAGGCGCTGTCGGTGGTTTCCGAGGGATCGAATAAGCCGAGGTCAATATGGCTGTAGCGGAACGTGATGCTGGAAAGCGTGTTGGCGCCGAAGTCGAGGGTGGCGTTGGAGACGTCGGAGTTGTCGTTGCCTGCGCCCTCATTGCCCTGGGCGGTAAGCGTGAGGTTTGTGGTTCCATTGTTCGCGACAGTGACGAGCGACGAATCTTCCACCGACGCGGTGGCGGCGTACACGTTGGTGCCGGACACGCCGCGGACGCCGCTGATATAATCCCGGTATGTTAAGAACGCGCGATCGATGTCGTAGAGGTCCACGCTGACGCCGTTAACGCCCTGCGTGTAGAGGAAGGTGATCGTGACGACGAGGAACTCGGAGGTGGACTCGTAGTCCATGTTCAGGACGAGGGACTGGTTGGTGGAACTCACGCCGCCGGTGAGCGCGCTGCTGTCGTCGGGCCATGACGCGGCGCTCGGGTCGGCCGTGTCGAAGCGGTTGGTCGCTCCCGAAAAGGAAACGCGGATGTCGTTTCCGGCGTGGAACGGGTCGATGTCAAACTCCTGGAGGAACGTGGTCGTGTTGGTCCAGTTCACGTAGTTCCAGTCCAGTGTCATGGAGTGTGCCGGCCAGGCGTGGGCGGCGAGGAGGAACGCGCCCAGGGCCCGGGCGAACTGTGGCACCAGAGTCCGTCGGCGGGGTGGGGAACACCGGTGGCGCGCGGCCGGGAGACGGGGTGAGAGGAGGTCCCCATTAGATGTCCTGTTTCCATGCATTCTGTTCGCCTTTGTTCTTTATAGCGCAACCAATCCGAGAAAACAAGGTGCGCGGTTCGAATCCGGGCAGGATGCGGGCGATTGCGCGCTGATGCGCGGCGAATCCGGGGTTTGCGGGGAGGTGCGGGCTGTGGCGGGGCATGGAGCAGGGCTCTTTGTTGAAGCATCGGAAGTCGTTGATGTTGTGGGCCTGGTTTTTGT
>CAYSZK010000239.1:0-2161 GCA_964435495.1 uncultured Verrucomicrobiales bacterium | reverse complement strand
TTAAACCCCGCCGCATGCCATTCCTTGTGCTGGGACAGCGGCGCCCATCTTCCGTACTCGCCTTTGTTGATGTCGATGCCGTGCTCCAAAAACCATTCGATGTGTTCCACCGGCAAGTCGTGATGGGCTTCCGGGTTCAGATTCTTCATCCAGGCGGGCGGTGGACCTTCAATGGCGGCAAGATCCCTGCGCAGGAGTTTGTAGCATTGGCTCTTGGAAAGCCGCGCGATCGGCGTGGCCCGGACGATGACGCGGACTTGTTCCACCGTCATTTCGCCGGAGTCGAGCAATCTGCGCAAGGTGGCGATGCGTTCGGAGTGGGAGCGCATCTGGACAATCGGCGCGACGATGTTGCGCACGGCGCCGCTGTACTCGGCCAGGACGCGTCCGGCGGCGTCGCGGATGACGTACTTCCCGCCCGCCGGCACGAAGGGAATCAGGCTGACGGCGGCGAAATAATCGCCGTGGCTCAGGTCGTTGAGGGTGACGATGAGGTCGGCGCCTTCGTTGAGGACGCTGATGCCGCACAGGTAGATCTGGGCGGCGGCCTGGCCGATCTGGAGGGCGGCGCGGGCGGCCTGCTGCCGTTCGGCGATCAGCAGGTCCACTTCTTCGCCGGGGATGTTGCGTTTGAAGGACCAGATCGGGAGGGCTTCGTAGAGCGCGGCGTGGAGGGCGTTGGCGGCGGCGGCGGCGTCCTGTTTGTTGTCGATCTGGATGACGATCTTGTTGTCGGTGCGCAAAAGGTAATCGACGTCGAAGCGGGCGCCGCCAAACATGTCCTTCAGCTCGAGGAGATGGCCGCCCTGCTGGTAGTACCCCAGCAGTTTCAGGCCGGTTTCGCCGTACATGAGCCGGAAGTACGTGAGGAGCACCGGCTCGCTGAGGGGGCTAAAGTCGTCCTCCGTGCCGGGTTCGGCCGTGCCGAAATCGTCCTGAAACAAGGTGATTTCCGCGGCCAGCGCCTCACCGTTGCCGGGATCAACCAGTTTAAGGGCGAGGTCCGAACCGTCTTCGGTGGGTTCGAGGTTGTCGGGGGTGAGGCGGGCGAGGCCGCCGGGCAGTTGCGCGGGGGTGACCATGAGCAGGCGGGGGCGCCCGTCGCTGTCTTCCTTGACGAGATACCATTTCTTCGGGCTGTAGGTGAAGGCCTTGAGGCGCTGTTGGGTTTCGTTGGCGCGGACGGTGAAACCGCCTGCGGATTCGAACCAGGCGTCGGGGGCTTTCATGCGCCAGAGGAGCGGCTGGATCGAGCCAACCGGGGAGGCTTCGCCTTCGCCCGTGCCCTCGATCACGGGAGTATAGCTGAACTCGGCCGGGATGAATTCCTGAACGGAAAAGACGCGCGAGTCCGGGCCGGTTTCGGCGCAATGGGCGAGGCTGCCGCCGGCGCCCGCGCCGATGGCGAGGTGGGCGTCCATGCGATCCGCCTCGGCGGGGTCGGCGGGGACTTGGCCATAAAGGCGCAGCGTGCAGGGCTGGGGCGCGCCGGACACGTTGACCGTTCCATGGAATATCTGGGAATCGGGTGCGGCGGAATCTTCGGCGACAGTGATGGATTGGCCTTCGAGATCGAGCTGGAGGGAGTCGGGTGCGCCGGGCGAGAGCGGCTGGGGAATGCGGATTTGAAACGGGGCGCCGTCGGGCGGGATTTCGGAGCGATCGTTGCGGACGGCGATATGGAGGTCGTCCCAGCCCGCGGCGCCTGCGGCGTTGGTGGAGGTTTGGGCGCGGATGATCCAATTGGCGGCGCCGGGGTTGTCGATGGCGAGGGTGGCGGCGAACGCCGGTTCGAAGCGGCAGGCGCGCCAGGGGGGCTCGGCTCCGCCGGTGGCGGCGAGCGGGATGGATTGGCGGAGCTCGCCGTTGACGAAGAGCTGGAGGTTTTGGACGCGTTCAGCATCGTTGCCGGTGAGTTCCGAGAGATGGTCCACGACGCTGCCGCTGACGCGGACGACGAGCTGGCCCTGTTCGATGGCGGCGCTGTCCAGTTGCAGGCGGACGTCGGGGGCGGGATGGGCGGTGATTTCCGATGGTCCGGTCACGGGCTCCTCGCGGTCACGTTCGTAGTCATAGGTGACAAACTCGAAAGGCGCCAGCAGGACCGCATGTTGCTTGCCGTCGGCGATCTTGATTGCCCTCCCCACAATGAGTCCTTGGT
>CAYSZK010000238.1:0-2167 GCA_964435495.1 uncultured Verrucomicrobiales bacterium | reverse complement strand
TGTGTTAGTATCAAGTTTGTTCTAAAACGATATTCGGCTCTAAAACTCAAAACGGAGATTCAATAAATGAAAACCCAAGAATTAATGCGACGATTGATAGTGTGTTGCGCTGTGTTGAATCTGATTTTAGCTCATGGCCAGCAAACCAGCTTGAAGCTGCCTTCGCAGGAAGTAATGGAACAGCAATTGCGGGATGAAGGAACTATCTACAAGGGCACGCGCCCCGGCGATGTGATCTATGAGGATGGCGATTTCAATCAGCCTCCACCAGGCCAAGTCATGCTCGCAGATTGGAAGAATCTCCAGAATGTGAATCAAACAATTGCGGGATTCTTGGCGGCTGCTCCTAACGATCCAACAGGGAAGCAGTCTTCATGGTATGGCCAGCTACAAGCGTGGAAAGCATCGTTCGATCAGTTTATCGCTAGTAAAAGTCAGGTGAACCTTTTCGCTCTTGTGCCGACAATGGCCGTATATGTCGGTCGCGAAGATGGAACCCGGACGCTATCTCCTGAAATGGAGAACATTGAGGGGCAAATGCGCGGCATAGGATACTACATTATTCGCGCGATGGCGACTTATGTAACCGAACAACAAGCCGTTGTCAGCGTCGCCAACCTAAGTGCTTTCGTGAAGATATTTACTGTGTCTGGTTTTGTTGATGAAGGTTCATGGGAAGATGAGAAAATGCCAATCGACGCGCCGGGCGTGATGATCCTTGATGCGGCAGCGGTGGTAACACAACTCAAAGCCGAACCGTGGCAGCAGGCTAAGCAGTTCCTCGGAGGCGCTACAGCGGCGAGCGGCTACTTTGCCCGTTACACCGGGAACGGCGACGGGCTTGCTGTGCTCAAAACCAAATACGCGGCGAATCAATCGGCTATCAATGCGAAGTTCGACGAACTCAAGACTTGGGCCGACCAGCAGGAACAGCAGGCCGGAGGCGGCAACTAAATTCCATCCGTCAAGGTGCAGCAACGCCGATGCGCTGGCGCGTGTAGCGACGAACGCCAACCCTCGTCAACCGCCGATGAACCGCTCCGTCACGCCTCCTGCTGATGGGGGCGGAGTGCGGCTTCGCCGTATAATGGAAACGCCCCCGCAGGAGTCGCGCCGTCGTGCCCTCGACGTTCAACGGCGGTCGCTGGTCTGGCCCGTCACGGCATCCGCTCGCCCCGGCTCGTTCCCCGTTCGGGTCGGCACATGCCGCGCCAGTCCAGCCGCGCGCTCATCCACCGGGCGGTCCGCCAGCCTCCACCCGCCGCTCCGCGGCATACACGACATACAGAATTGCCGTCCCCGCCGCTCCCAGCACGTCCACGGCGCAATCCGCAAGGAATTCCCCGGCCGCAAGATTCAAGGCCGGCACAAAATTGAGCGCCGGATACGCCAGCGCCTCCGCGATCCCCAACAACGACATCCAGAACGCCATCAACCCCGCCAGCCGCCAGCCCACCCCATGCGTCAGCGCCGCGCTGCGCTTGCGCGGCGGCCAGAACCCCCGCTCCTCCAGCACCACCACGCAATCGATCAAAGCGTAGCGCACCATCAACACCAGCCCGGGAATCAGCCCCGCCAAAAGCCCCAACGCGATCATCACCCCGGCCCCAAGCCAGACGCAAAACAACGGAATCCACCGCCGCAAACCCGCGCCCAGCGCCCCAAGCACCCCTCCCTTTTCCCCCCGCGCCCGCCGGTCGTAGAGCCACACCAGCGCCGCCACCGCCAGCGGTTCCACGAGCGCGTTCCCCCACGCTTCCACCAGAAAGGAGGCCCCCTCGTTCCCCGCCGCGTCGCACCGCCCGGTGATCCAGGCCAGCAACAGCCGCGCCGGCGCCCACACCGCCAGCGCCACCGCCGCCACCGACGGCAGGTTCCGCACATATAAAAGAAACGCCTCGCGCAACACCCGCCACATCGCGCCCCAACCCTCGCCGCCCGCCGCCCCCGCGGCAAGCCGTCATTCCGCGCCCGTCAACTCCGCCGTGGTTCAAGCGCCCCTTCGGCCAAGGCCCGATTGCCTGGAAGGATCGCGGGCCGGCCCGTCGGCGTCCCCTTGCCACGCCGAGCCCGCCACACGGCCCGTGACCCGCAACGAAGGAGCAACTCCGGCACTGCGGTTCAGACAGTGGGGAGGCGGGGGCGTTAGCGGGGCGTAGGCCGGGCC
>CAYSZK010000237.1:0-2196 GCA_964435495.1 uncultured Verrucomicrobiales bacterium | reverse complement strand
CGAAGGGGGGCTTTGGAGTGCGGTGGGAAGGCCGAAGGCCGCCACACCGCTTTGGATCGGGGCGAAGGGGAACTTTAACCACGGAGCACACGGAGGACCCGTAGGGGGGAAATCTTTCACTGCGGAGGGCACGAAGTCCACGAAGGGGGGGACTCTTGGCATGTCTCCCGTCCCCTTGTGCCCTTCGTGTCCTTCGCCCGCTTCGTGGTGGGCCATCCCCCGTCTCCAGTTCCAAAGCGGTGTCGCCGCTTTCGCTCTGCCACCGCAGTCCAAAGGCTGGTGGCCGCTACAGGCCCAGTTGGCGGGCGAGGTCTTTTGCGGGTTGGAAGTTGGGGTTGCGCTGGAGGGCGGCTTGGACGGAGGCGCGGGCTTCGTCGCGGCGGCCAAGGGCGTCGAGAACGCGGGCGTTCAAGGCCCAGGGGGCGGCGTTGCGCGGGTCCAGCGCCGTGGCGCGGCCAAGTTCGGCAAGGGCGTCCTGATGTTTGTTGAGTCCGGCCAGCGCGAGGGCGCGGTGATACCGGAGCCAGGGGTCGTTGGGGAAGGTTTCGAGGGCGGCGTCGAGGTCCCGGAGCGCGGCTTCATGGCGTCCCAGGCAGGCGTACGCGGCGCCACGGCCGCCGAGGCCCTTGGGATGATCGGGGCGGCGAAGGAGGAAATGGAAATAGTCGTCAAGGGCTTCGGCGTGGCGGTTTTGCTCCTGCCGCAGTCTGGCGCGGAGGAGGATGGGCGCGTCGCCATCGGGATCGAGTTGGATGGCTTTCGAGAGGGCGGCCTCCGCCTTGTCCAGGTTGCCGCAGGCGTGTTCGACGCCGCCCAGGGCGAACCATGCCCCGGCGTCGGCCGGGCCGCGTTGCACGGCGGTTTCGGCGGCTTCGCGGGCGTCGCCCATGCGCCCGGCGAGGAGATGGGCGCGGGCGAGGAGGGCCATGGCGCCGGGCGCGGCCTGCGCCTGCCGGGGAAGGGATTGCAGGGCGCGGATCGCCGCGGCGGGGTCGCGGGCGGCGAGTGCCTGCCCGGCGGAGTCGAGGGTGGAGGCGGCGCGATCGCCGAGTCTTCCCAGACCACGAACAACCGTCGGCAGTGCCCCCGCGGAGAAGAGATCGTGTCAGCAGGATCATGGCGCTCCCGGCCCCGCAACCGGTTCGGCCAGTGCGGCCCGTTCGGTGGCGGTCTCGGCGGCCACGGGCGCTCGCACTCCCGAACAAGATTTAATGGAAGAAATCTGTCATGCACCCGTGGGGCGGAGGCGGAAGAGGTTTTCGTGGCGCGCGGCCCGGAGCGGGTCTAGAGTTGCGGCCACCTGCATGAACCAGACGGCGCCAAGTCCGCGTTGGGTGCACGGCCTGGCGTGCGCCACGGCCGGGGCGGCGCTCTTTCTGATTGCGGTGGGCGGGGTGGTGACGAGCAAGGGGGTGGGGCTGGCGGTGCCGGACTGGCCGACGAGTTACGGATACAACATGTTTGCGCTTCCGTGGTCGTTCATGGTAGGGGGTGTTTTTTGGGAGCACGGCCACCGGCTGGTGGCGTCGGGGGTGGGTTTGATGACGGTGGCGCTGGCGGTGGCGCTGGGCGTGTGCGACCGGCGGGGGTGGGTGCGCTGGCTGGGGCTGGCGGCGGTGGCGCTTGTGATTGGGCAGGGAGTTCTGGGCGGGTTGCGGGTGGTGTGGCTGGAGAACCGGCTGGGGATCGTGCACGCGTGCGCGGCGCAAGCGTTTTTCGGATTGCTCTGTTTCCTTGCGCTTGTGACGTCGGGATGGTGGGCGCGGGTGGCGGCGGGCGAAGGGGGGCTGTGCGGGCCTGGGGCGGGGGTTTTTGGGGCGGTGACGGCGCTGCTTTTTGCGCAATTGACATTGGGCGCGTCGATGCGGCACGCGCACGCGGGATTGGCGGTGCCCGATTTTCCGCTGGCCTACGGGCGCTGGTGGCCGGAGACGGGGCCCGCGGCGATGGAGGCGCACAACGCGTGGCGGACGGGGCGGGGCGGCATGGCGCCGACGACATCGGGCCAGGTGCTGTTGCACATGGCGCACCGGCTGGCGGGGCTGGGGATTGTCGGGGCGCTGGGCTGGCTGGCGTGGCGGGCGCGCGTGGGGGGCGTGGCGCCGGAGATTCGGCGCGGGGGTTGGGCGTGGGCGGCACTGGGGGCGGCGCCGGTTGGGTTGGGGGCGTGGACCGTATGGAGCAGCAAGGCGGCGG
>CAYSZK010000236.1:0-2198 GCA_964435495.1 uncultured Verrucomicrobiales bacterium | reverse complement strand
CACCCCAACTCCCTCCAGCGCCGCCCGCGCGGTAAGTCCGACAGGCTGCTAGGCCACGTTTCCCCGCAGGGCGCTGGGCGCCGCCCCTAGATGCCGCCGCACCCAGCGGTTGAAATGCGCCGCGTCCACAAACCCAAGCTCCGCCGCCACCGCCTTCAGCAACACGCCCTCCGGCATAAGCCGCCGCCGGATTTCCCGCGCCAGCCGCTCGTTCCGCCACGCCGCCAGCGGCCTGCCCCAATGCCGCTCCGCCATCCGGTCCAACCGCGCCCGGCCCATCCCCGTCTCCCGTTCCCAGCGCGCGAATGGCAGCGGCCCGGCCCGCGGCGCCTCCGCGATCTCCCGGACCACCCGCTCGAAGCGCGGGTCCCGCGGCGCCGGCGCCGTCACCACCGCCCCCATCGCCGCCACCGTTTCCACCAGCGCTTCCAGAAAAGCGTCAAACGCCGCCCGGAACCGCAGCCACCCGGCAACCCCCAGGCGCCGCGCAGGGAACGGCACATTCCCCCGCGCGCCGCCACTGTCCAGAACCCGGACCGCCGCCAGCGCCCGGTCGCGAAGCCGCCGCTGCGCCGCGCCCCCCGCTAGGACGCCCTCAAACTCCAGCACCGGCCCGCCCAACGGCCATTCCAAATGAAAACTCAGCGAGATCAGGTCCGTGCCCCGGTCCAGCAGTTGCCGGCGCGCGGTCCACGGCGCGATCAACAGCCAACGCCCCCGCGAAATTATGCAAGAACCCTCCCTGGTCCGTATCTCCGCCCGCCCGCGCCGGACCCACCACCAGGTGTAAAACGAATGCCGCACGCGCATGTCCCGCACGCCTTCCCCCACGACACCCGCATACGCAATCTCGGGCTGGGTCTGGATTCCCTCAAAAACGCTCCATGCGTGCGGACCCAGCGCGGAAGGCGCTCCCGCATGCGCGGCGCGCTCCGTCCTTCCACGGATTCCGCGGGCCGCGGTTCTCCGTCCGGTTCTCATCGGAGGCGCCAGCCGGTTGCCCGTGGGGCGCCGAAATCCAGCATGTCAAAAATATACAACAAACATCCCCCTCCATACAAGCGCCGCGGCTCGCCGCCGCGCCTTTCTTCGCGCAGGCTCGTCCGCCATGAAGACCGCGAACCCCGCCGCCCACGTTCAACTCTCCGCGCTCCCGCCCGTCGATGCCGTTGTCTTCGGCGCCTGCACAGCCGCCGCCGCCGCCGCCCTCGAGTTGCGCGCCGCCGGAAAATCCGTCCTGCTCACCGGCGACCGCACCCATTTCAGCGAAGACACCGCCGGCGCCTTCCGGCTCTGGCCCAAAGGCATCGACCGCTCCGATCCGCTCGTTGCCGCATGCCTGCCCGCCGGGCCAGGCCCCGTCTTTCCCGGCCGCATCAAACGCGCCCTCGACACCGCCCTGCTCCAGGCCGGCGTCCGCTTCCTTCACCTCGTCCGGCCCGTCGGCGTCCTGCGCGATGATGCCGGCGCTGTCCGCGGCGTGATCCTTGCCGCGCGGACCGCCCTGATCGCCGTTCCTTGCGGCCTTGTCGTGGACGCCTCCCGAATGGGCACGGTCGCGCGCGCCGCGGGCGTGCCTCTCGATGGCCGCCGCCGCCTGCCGGACACCGCCGAGTGGACGGTCCTTGCACGGGGCGCCCTCTCGCATTGGAACGGGCCCGCGCATCCGGCGGGCCCGGCCGTGACGGTCGTCCACGAAAAAATGGGCGTCGCACTCGACGCCTGGCGGCTCACGGTGAAACGCCCTGGTCCGGACGCGCGGGCTGAGGCGTTCGGCCACCAACTCCACGCCGCCTTGGTGGACCCCGCCGTCCGCGCCACGGCCGAGACGTTCCCGGATTGGCCCGGGGAATTTTTCGCCGCCCGACGAGCGGCGCCTGCATCCGCGGTGGACGCCCTGGCCGACGCCGACTTTCAAGCCGTCCCCGGCCTTGTCCTCGCGGGCGGCGCGCTGCCTTTGGACGGGGACGGACTCGCGGCGCTGGACCGGTGCGGCGTCCAGGCCGCCTTGGGAAGGCGCGCGGCGCGGGTCGCGCTGGGGCAGCCGTTGTCCACGCCCGCGAATGGCGTGGCGGTCGCGGCGGCCTGGGGCGGAGAGACGGCGGGGGAGTTTCGGTTCACGCGGGCGTTCCTGCGCGAGCCCGGCGAGGACGTGCGCGTGGCGGCGCCGGCGTTTGGCGTGCTGGGCCGGGTGGACG
>CAYSZK010000235.1:0-2248 GCA_964435495.1 uncultured Verrucomicrobiales bacterium | reverse complement strand
ATCCGGTTGGCCTCGATCACCTCGGGCAGGAGGCGCGGGTCGGCCCCGATGTTTTCGCACAGCCCACGGTTCCATCCCCCGAGTTTCAAGGTTTCGTAAAGGCCGGTGAAGGAGGCGTTGGAGGGGTCGGTAACCCGCGCGCCGGTGAAGCGGCGGTGGAGGAAAGTGTTTAAATGGCCGGCCAACGCCGCGCCCCGGAGCCGGGCGGGCTCATGCTGGCGAAACCACGCCCAGGTCGTGGAGCTGATGCCGCCGGGGAAGGGCCGGCAGCCGGTGGCCATCAAGTGGCGTTTCGCCCCGGCGCGGCGTTCGATCTCGCGGGCCACGGCCACGCTGCGGCGGTCTTGGTGCGTTACAATGGGCGTTAGCGCGCGTCCCTTGGCGTCCATGGCCACCCAGGCGGGGCACATGACCGCGGGAACGATGGCGTCCACCGAACGGGCGGGCGGGCCGAGGCTGGTGATGGCCTTTTTAACCGCGCGAAGCAGCTCGTCGGGATCGACCTCAACCTTGGGGCCGTCGTGGCGCGAGGGAAAGAAGACGCGGGGGGATTCCTTCAAGACCCGGCGGCCCCGAAGCACGCCGGCGATCACCGACGAGGAGCCGATGTCAAGGCCGAGCAACGTGGGCATGGGCCGTTAAAGGGGGGTGGGAGGGGAAAGGGAAGGGGAAAGTGGCGGGTGAATTCACTACAAAAGATGACAGGCTTGAGGCAGGCCGGGGTTCCGTCGAATTGAGGGTGTGGCGGACCCGCCGCCATCCAGAACAAGCCCCGGACGGGGTGCGTCCGGGTGGTTGATCGAATCTGGCAGGGGCGGCACGAATCGACGACAGCGCGAGAAGCAGCCGCCGCACCAGCCGGGCCGCGTTCTTCGGCGCCAGCTCGTGCTCCCAAGCACGCAGCACCCGCCACCCGGCGCGGGGCA
This sequence comes from uncultured Verrucomicrobiales bacterium, assembly GCA_964435495.1. GTDB lineage: Bacteria > Verrucomicrobiota > Verrucomicrobiia > JADLBR01 > JAIBCM01 > CAYSZK01. The sequence goes on along the minus strand of CAYSZK010000235.1, from coordinate 1,322 downwards.
GCGCGCGCGAAACAAGCCGGTCACGCGCCTTGTTCGCGGCAAGCTTCCCGCGCCAGAACGCCGCGTTGCCCTTTGGCCGGGTGGCGTGCCTCGGGCACCCGTGCCAGAAACAGCCGTCCACGAACACCGCCAGGCGCAGCTTCGGAAACACGAAGTCCGGCTTCACTCTCCCGGTGGAGCGGGACTCCCGCGGGGCCGCCCGGCCCTGAACCTTGAACCTTGCGGATTGAACTACGAGCGGCAGCGGCACATGCCGTCGCCAGCCGGTAATGCCGTGCCGCCGGAACAATGTTGCAAGCGCCATCTCCGTGCCGCGGTTCCCGCGCGAGCGGATGCGCGACATCACCTCCGACCGCCCGGCCTTGGTGAAGACGTCAGGCATTATTGCAACCCCGCGGCTTTGATGGCATATTCGCCCCATGAGACAGATGAGCTATGTCGTTTACCGCGAAGACGAATTCTATGTCAGCCAATGCCTCAACGTGGACGTTGCGAGTTTCGGCTCCACCCGCGACGAAGCCGTGGCCAATCTCAAGGAGGCCGTCGAACTTTGCTTCGAGGGCGAACCCGGCTCCCGCTTCATGGCCGTGACCGACCTCAATGTGGGGCAGGAGATGGTGAATGCCTAAACGGCTGGGGTCCGGGGAGGTCATCCGTGTGCTCGAGGGGCACGGATTTGTTTTCGTGTCACAGAAAGGCAGCCACGCCAAATATCGCAATGCCGCCGGGCGCAGCGCGATCATACCCCACCCCCGAAAGGAACTGCCCATCGGCACCACGCGCTCCATCATCCGGCAAGCCGGGCTGGCGCCGGAAGATTTCGGGTTTTGATCCAGCCGGATGGCCGGGGTGAAGACGTCAAGCATCGGGCAATTCCCTGTGCGCGGCGGCCACCACCAGCCGCCGCTCGATTTCATCCGGCTCGTGCGTGTGCATCCGGTCGTAAAGCCCGCGCCACGCCGCGTCGCTCGGATGCAATTCTTCGCCGGTCAATTCGCCCGCTCATCCCCGCTTCGATCAAATCAAGCGCATTATGAATCAATCCACCTTTGGGCGGAAACGATTTCCTGCTTTGTCAACAATCACATCGCCAGCGTGAACCGTAACAGGAACAACGTATTCCTCAACCGCGATTGCGTCTTCAAACTCCCGCTCTTCGTCGAGGAATTGCCGGAGCCGCTTCAACTGGTGATCAACAATTTCTTTCTGCGCCTCCAGTTCGGTTTCAAACACGACGTAATTCCCGTCGCCGTCGCTCACAACCGGCATTGGCCCCTGGAAGAACGTGTCAACGTAAATACAGAATCCGTCGTGCGGCTTAG
>CAYSZK010000234.1:0-2376 GCA_964435495.1 uncultured Verrucomicrobiales bacterium | reverse complement strand
AATCAGCAAACAGACCTTCCGCCCGATCCCGATGGTGCTGCCGCCGAAGGAACTCGTGGGCGCCTTCTCGCCCCAACTCGCCCGGTTCTACGCCCAAAATACCGCCAACCTCCACCAATCCCGCACCGTCGCCACCCTGCGCCACAAGCTGCTGCCGAAGCTGCTGAGCGGGGAGTTGAGCACGAGCAGCATGAGCATGACGACGAGCGCGATGATGCCCGCCGCCACCACCACCGCTTAAGGCTCCGCCTTGCCTGCGGCATCTCGCCTCCGATGGCGAATCCCGTCAATTTTAGGCCACAACTCGCCATAAAAGGCGAAATGACACAAGTCGCCATTTGTGGCGAATTTCGTTGCGAAAACACTTTAAGTCGGCATATTTGACGAGTTATAAAAATCACAGCCCAACTGACCGATGAAAGCGTTCTCGAGGAATTGGGGGCGCGCTTGGCCAGCGCCCGGCTGGCGCGGAATCTGACCCAGGCGGCGCTGGCGGAGCAGGCGGGCGTTTCCAAGCGGACGGTGGAACGGCTGGAAGCGGGGGCGGTGGCGACGCAGCTGTCGGGGTTTCTGCGGGTTTGCCGGGTGCTCGGGCTGGTGGAGCATTTCGAGAATTTGGTTCCGGAGGCGGGGGCCAGCCCCATGGAGCAATTGAAGCGGCAGGGCGCGAAACGCCAGCGGGCCTCGGGTCAAAGGGCGGTGGCGGTCGCGCCGAAAAAATGGACGTGGGGTGACGCGCCATGATCGCAGAGGTGCGGCTCTGGGGCCGGACGATCGGCGCGGTGTCGCTCGATGAGGGGAAGGACGCGGCGGCGTTTGAATACGACGCGGACTTCGCGCGCAGCGGGATTGAGTTGTCGCCGCTGGTGATGCCGTTGAGCGAGCGGGTCTATCAGTTTCCCGCGCTGCCACGGAACACATTTCATGGTCTGCCGGGGCTGCTGGCGGATTCGCTGCCGGACAAATTCGGCAACGCGTTGATCGATGCGTGGCTCGCCACCCGAGGCCGCACGCCGGAGAGTTTCAACGCCGTGGAGCGGCTCTGCTTCACGGGAACGCGGGGCATGGGGGCGCTGGAGTTTGCCCCGGTGCTGGGACCGAAGCCGCGCAAGGCGTCGAAGATCAGGGTGGACGCGCTTGTCCGGCTCGCGGGCGAAGTGCTCACCCATCGGAACAATCTCCAGGGGCATTTCCACGAAGCCGGGAAGGAGAAGGCGCTGCGCGACATCTTGAGCGTGGGCACATCGGCCGGCGGGGCGCGGGCCAAGGCGGTGATCGCGTGGAATCGCGCGACGAACGAAGTGCGCTCGGGCCAGATCGCGGCTGGTGAAGGCTTCGACTGCTGGTTACTCAAGTTCGACGGTGTGGCTGGTAACAAGGACAAGGAACTGGAGGATCCAAAGGGCTACGGGGCCATCGAGTATGCGTATCACCTGATGGCGAAGGCGGCCGGCATCACGATGAGCGAGTGCCGGCTGCTGGAGGAGAACGGGCGGCGGCATTTCATGACGCGGCGCTTTGACCGGCTCGCGGGCGGGGCGAAACTGCACATGCAGTCGCTCTGCGCGCTGGCGCATTTCGATTTCAACCAGGCCGGAGCCTACGCCTATGAGCAGGCGTTGCTGACGATCCGCCAATTGAAGCTGCCGATGGCGGCGGTGGAGGAGCAGTTCCGGCGGATGGTGTTCAACATTGTCGCGCGGAATCAGGACGATCACGTGAAGAACATCGCCTTCCTGATGAACCAGCAGGGCGAGTGGTCGCTCGCGCCGGCGTTCGATGTGACCTACAGCTACAATCCCTCGGGGTCGTGGACGGCCACGCACCAGATGACGCTGAACGGGAAACGAGACGGTTTCACCGCGGAGGATTTTGAAGCGTGCGCGAGGGCAGCGCTGATGAAGCGGGGCCGAGCCGCGAAGATCATCGAGGGAGTGCGGGTGGCTGTGAGGCGCTGGCCGGAGTTTGCGGCGGAGGCACGGCTCGCCGACGAGAGGCGTGACAAGATTCAGAAGACCCATCGGTTGTCGTTCCCGGAAAAATGAGCCTCACCGAATCCATCGTCGAAGACGCCGCCAATCCCGGCGGCAACCCGCACCCGGCCCCTCCCAGCGGGAGAGGAACGCGGTGGCTGAATGCCGCCATGCCCGGAGAGGCGCGGGAGGCGGCGTTGGAGAAAGTCCTGCGCTGCCCAGCGCCGTGACCCCGCTCCCGGCGCGGACAGTCGGGCGAGGGCGATGCGGCAATGGCCCGCCCGCCGCGGTTCTCCGGGGACTCCTGGCGGAATCAGCTTGAAATCCGGCGCCGAACCGCGTAGCAACCTATTAACCCGGCATACAAAAGTAGTGATATTGTTCATGCGGCTTTTGCATATCG
>CAYSZK010000233.1:0-2412 GCA_964435495.1 uncultured Verrucomicrobiales bacterium | reverse complement strand
CGCCGCGGTCCGGCGCCCACTTGCCGTCGAACAGGCCATGGAACCCCATCGACGGCCCCGCCGTGCCGGTGGCCGCCTCGGGTTTCACGGCCACGCCGCCCGCCTCCACGCCGCAAATCCGGTCCGCCGGGAAGGCCCACGCCCACGGCAGCCGAATGCCGAGCCCATGGTAATTGATCGCGCGGCCGTCGGGCATTTTGGTGCTCCACTCGCTCTTCACCAGCCGGTGGGCGCGCAACGATTCGCGCCGGGTCCGCCAGGTCCACACAAAAGCCCGTCCGTCGGACCGGCGGACGCAGGAAATCTCGCGCGTCTCGCGGTAAGTCTCCAGAGCGCCGTTTTCCCGCCGCCACAACAGCTCCTGGCGCAGGCCGTTGCCGCCCGCGGGCTCGGTGCGGACGATCTGCTGCGCGCCGCAGGCGGGGCCGCCCGGCGTTTCCTCCCAGAAATTCAGGTCGTCGCATTTCAACGCGAACATGAGCCCCTTGTGATGGCGGTGGTCAACCGGCATGGCCAGGGTGGTGTTGTTGCCCTTGGGCGTGTTGAGCACGGAAAAATGGGGCTTGAGCGGGTCGTCCAACACGTACACTCCTGCCACCGAAGCACCGTCCAGAAACACCGCCGCCCCCCGCCCGATCTCCACCCTCACGCGGCCTCCACGGGCTCGGGTTTGCCGCTGGCCATGCCGCGCGCGATGGCGTCAAGGGTGGCGATGGTGTTGAAGTTTCGCGCCAGGGAATTTTCGCCCGGTCTCTTCGCGCGCACCGCCCCGGCGAACGCGAGCAGTTGGTTCACGAACGCCGCCGGATGCGTCTGGCGCGCGAACCCCGGTTCCGCCTCCATCCGCGAAGCCACGCTTTCCCAGCCCGAATACATCATGTTCCATTCCGGGGAGGGTTTGCCGCCGGTGGAGGCCAGGTAATACGGCCCCGCGTAACCGCCGCCGATCTTGTCCAGGTGCTGGGCCAGGGTGCCGTTGGTCCCGAAGACAAGGCTGCGCTGGGAGTAGGGGCACCGCGCCACGGTGTAGGAACTGTTGAGCGTGCCCAGCATCCCCCGCCGGGTTTTCAACACCACCACCGCCGTGGATTCGGCGCCCCCTTTCATCGGCGGATCAAACCGCCCCTGCGCGAAAACCTCGGTGAAATCGTCCTCAAACCAATACCGCAACAGGTCCAGGATATGCACCGCCACCGAGGCCGCCACGCCGCCGCCGGCTGTCCGCTTGTCCAGAATCCAGGCGTCCGGCTTGTCCGAGACGTAGCCCTCGATGTTCTGGTAGATGTCCAGGTTGAACAGCCGCGGCTCGCCGAAGGCCGCGGACTGGAGCCAGCGCTTGAGCCAGTTCTCCTCCTGCCCAAACCGCTGCATCTGCCCAGCCTGCGCAAACGCGCCGTGCCCCTTTTCCAAGGCCTGCAACCGGCGCACTTCATCCGCCGTGCAAGCCGCCGGCTTCTCCACCAGCACCGGCACCCCCCGCTCCAGGCACGCCGCCGCGTGCGGGAAGTGCAGGAAATGCGGCGTCGTAACCAGCGCCGCGTCAATCTTGCCCGCCATCGCGTCCAGCGCCTTGGCCGGGTCGTCAAACACAACGGCGCCAGGATGGGCCGCAGCCGCCTTCTCCGCCGCCGCGCGCACGGGGTCGCAAACAGCCGCCACCTTGAGTGTGTCCGGGTGCTTTTCAAAGGCTGGGAAATGGGCCTTCAAAATGCCGCCGCAGCCGATGACCAGGAATCGCAACGGATCGTTCATGGGGGGCATCGTTGCACGGACGGCGTGGATTGTCGTCCATGGGGAGCGGAAAAACGTGCAAAAAATTCGGTTCCGAGCGCGGATGGGAATGTTTAACCGCGGAGGACGCGGAGCGCGCGGAGGGGGGGCGCCGGGGGCGCAGAAGTTAGGAGATGGGAGATGGGGGACAAGGGACACGAAGTAGGAAGTCGAGGGTCGATGGTGGAACTGGAAGCGGCGTCCCGCCGCATACGGTCTTGGTCCATCACGGCGTTTTGGCCTATCTCCTGCCCCCGTCTCCCGTTTTTCGGGGCGCTTTTCACCACGAAAAGCGAGGAAGCAAATGGAGCGGCGGCGCCCCCGCCGCCGTAAATGTGGGTGGGACAATGGGGAGGCGCGGGAGGCGGAGAGTGCGCAAATCTCGAAGCACCCCACGATCCCGACTCTCGACGCTGTTCACCACAAAGGAGGCGGTGTAACCGCGGAGGACGCGGAGCACCCGGAGTGGGAGGCGGAGAATTTCGTCCACCACGAAGCACGCGAAGGCCACGAAGGAGGAGGTGGAGCGGCGGCGCCCCCGCCGCCGCAAATGCGGGTGGGAAGATGGGGAGGCGCGGGAGGCGGAGAGTGCGCAAATCTCGAAGCACCCGGCGCTCTCGACCCTCGACTTCCCCAAGTCTC
>CAYSZK010000232.1:0-2413 GCA_964435495.1 uncultured Verrucomicrobiales bacterium | reverse complement strand
GGTGGGTGGAGAGGATAGGGATTGGATTACGGAAGGGATTTACCGGTATCGGCAGCTTGTCTTTTGCGGGGCGGAGAGCCGGGGGATAGGGGCCGATGGGCGGCCGATGCGGCGCGGGGTGGGGCGGGAACGGATTCGGGAGGTTTTGGAGAAGAAGGGGAAATTGAGCGCGGCGGAGATGTTGCGGTGCCGGGTGCGGTATTTTTGTGACGGGGCGGTTTTGGGGAGCGCGGGGTTTGTGAACGAAGTGTTTGCGCGGGAGCGGTGGCGGTTTGGGGCCAAACGGAAGGACGGGGCGCGGAAGTTGCGCTACGTCGAAGCCGGCGGACTCAGGGTGTTGCGGGATTTGCGGGTGCGGGTGGTTTGAGGACAGGCGGCGAACCAGCCGGGCCATCAATGAATCCACCCCCGTGCATGCAGTTCCCCGCCGGGTGCAGGACCGTGGCGGGCAAACGGCTCAAAAGCTCCGGGAAGTTCTGGTTGTTTCCCGGTGCCCGGAGGCGATTGCGCTTGACGCGTGGCGGGAGGCGTCCAAGGATCGGGCACGTTTGGATGGTGGGAGGTTTCCCATGGAACCGCCCTCCATCTCCGAACGATGGCAACGTCGGAAAAACAAGTAACGAGCGAGGTGTCCCATGAGCGAGGAAACGCGTCCCAAACCCCTGTTTTACCTGGTGCTGCTGCTGGCCGTGGCGGGCCTGGCGGCCTACGGATTCCGCAACGTCCTGTTCCCGCGGGCCGCGGGCGGCGGCGCGGGGCCGATTTCGGCGCAGGACCTCAAGGCGGCGTCGGGGGCGGAGGCGCCGGACGCCAACGCGCCGACGACGGTGAAGGAATACAACTTCAAGCCGAGCGAAAAGCTGCCGCCGATCCAGGAAACCAGCGCCTACCAGCCGCTGGCGAACCGGACGGTGAAATTCGCGTTGAACGTCTGGGCGGGCTGGGCGCCGATCATCCTTTTCAACGAAGGCGCCGGGCCAGGCAAGGAGTGGAGCACGCCGGGTGGCGAGCCGTTCAAGGTGGAGCTTGTGCTCATTGACAATCCGGTCGCCATGCGCGACGCCTACGCGGCGGGCAAGGTCCACATTGGCTGGGCGACGCTGGACATGCTGCCGCTGTTCATGGACGAGCTGAGAAAGGACCCGCGCATCACGCCGCGCGTGTTCCAGCAGGTGGACTTTTCCAATGGCGGCGACGGGATCGTCATCCGGCGCGGCGCGGCGAAAGACCCGAAGCGCCCGACGGTGTCCGACCTGCGGGGCAAGAAGGTCGTGCTCGCCCAGAATTCGCCCTCGGAATATTTCGTGCTGAACGCGCTGGTGAACGGGGGTGTCCAGCCGTCGGAGGTGCGGTTCATTTACACGGAGGACGCGTTCCAGGCGGCGGCGGCGTTCAACAGCGACAAATCCATCGCGGCCTGCGTGTCGTGGGCGCCGGACATCTACAACCTCAGCAAGCTGCCGGAGAACCATCTGCTCGTGAGCACGCTCACGGCCAACAAGCTCATCGCCGACGTCTGGTTCGCCCGCGCGGATTTCGCCCGCGACCATCCGGACATCTGCGAGGGCATCGTGCGCGGGATTTTCGCGGGGATGGAAACGATGAAGGGCGAAGAGGGCCGGAAAAAGGCGGCGGCGCTGATGGCGCGGCTCTACAGCATCCCGGAGCCGGACACGCTGGCCATGCTGGGCGACGCCCACCCGTCCAACTACGCCGAGAACCGGGAGTTCTTCATGAACCAGAACAACCCGGCGAACTTCGAGCGCACATGGAACACGGCGTACCTGCTGTACCGGAAGATGAACCGGATCAGCCAGCCGGTGCCGTTTGACCAGGTCATGGACTTTTCCATCCTCCAGAAACTCGGAAACGAGGAGCCGTTCAAGTCCAGCCGCAACGAGTACCAGATCAATTTCGCGCCCAAGACCGTCCAGACCGTCAAGGCCGAAGGCAGCGAAATCCTGACCAAGGTCATCACGCTCCATTTTTATCCCAACTCATGGGATTTGCGGAAGAAGATCACGGTGATGGAGGACGGCAAGACCGTCGAAAAGTTCTACGAGCCCAACGCCGACGCCGTCCTCGGCGAGGTGGCCCAGCTCGCCGCGCAATACGGCGGCGCCAACATCGTCGTGGAAGGGCACACCGACTCGTCGATGCGCGGCCAGGTCAGCCCGCAGCTCGTCAAGGAACTCTCCCAGAACCGCGCCGCGTCGGTGAAAACGGAAATCCTCAACAAATTCCCCAATTTCAACCCGAACCAGTTCAGCACCGACGGCGCCGGCTGGGAACGGCCTTTCGACCTGGACGATCCCGGCAATCACGCCAAGAACCGGCGTGTCGAGATCAAGGTGATCGCCCTGGAACAGCCCGAGTGATCCAACCGCCCGCGCGCGCCTCGCGCCGCGCGGGC
>CAYSZK010000231.1:0-2447 GCA_964435495.1 uncultured Verrucomicrobiales bacterium | reverse complement strand
CTACGCTCCCATGCCTGCCCGCGCAAGCCCCCCAATCCGCCGCCCCGCCCCCCGCTTTCTTCCGCCAAAGCTTGCCACCACCGCTCCGCCTCGCCACCATGCCGTCCGTGACCTGGCGCCTCGACCCCGCAAAAACCGGCCTGATCATCCTTGATCCGCAAGAGCGCCTCTGGACCGCCATGGCCGACGCGCCCCGCGTCGAGGCAAAAATCGCCGTCCTCATTCAAATCGCGCGCCTCTTCCACATCCCCTGCTTCCTCACCCTCCATGCCCCGGCCAAGCTCGGGCGCCCGATCCCCGGCCTCGCGCCCCTTCTCAAAGGCGTCCCCACCTTCAACAAAACCGCTTTCTCCGCCGCCGGAGTGCTGCCCGCCGATCTTCCCAGGAGTCTCATCGTCGCCGGCATCGAAGCCCACGTCTGCGTGCGCCAGACCATCTACGATCTCAAGGCGCGCGACCGCGCTGTTTACCTCCCCGGCGACGCCACCACGTCGCGCTCGCCCCTCGACCACCAATACGCCCTCGCCGAATTGCAGGAAGACAAGGTCGTCGTCACCTCGGCCGAAGCGCTCGCCTGGGAGTTGGTCGGCGGCGCCGATTCCCCCCACTTCGCCGAAGCCCTCGCCATCCTCAAGTAAGCCCCCAAACGCAGGCCCTCCCGAAGGGACGCGAACTTTCCGGGCTTGCCGCGCCCCCCAACGTGCGCCAGTTTCATCCGAAGCCCATGCAGCCCATCAACCTCCAAATCACCAAACAGCTCGCCGTATTCCTCGACAACCGCCCCGGAACACTCGCCCGCCTTTGCGACATCCTTGCCAAGGAAAAAATCAGCATCTACGCCATCAGCACCTCCGACACCATCGACCACTCGGTCGTCCGCCTCGTCACCAGCGACCCCCACAAGGCCATGCGCCTTTTCGACGCCGCCGGACTCCTCGTCGTCGACAACGACGTCCTCATGCTCGACGGCGCCAACCGCCCCGGCAGCCTCCTCCAAATCGCCAAAACCCTCGCCGCCGCCCGCATCAACATCGAATACGCCTACTGCGCCACCCACCCCAACGCCAACCGCGGCATCATGATCCTACGCCCCAACAACGTCGCCCGCGCCCTGCGCGTGCTCAACTCCAAGTAACCCCGGCCCCCGGACGCCATCTCCGCGCCGCCATAGCCGCGCCGTCATATCCGAATCCAGCAGCGCCCAGTGCAGCCGTTCCGTGGCGCGCACCCGCCCCGCCTCCGCGCCAACCCCGGCGGCCGCTCCGTTCGCCATCTCCAGCGAGCGCCCCGCCGCCCACGCAACCGCCACCACCATTGCCGCCCAACCCCGGCGCGCCCGTCCCGATCTCTGTGACTCCTCGCGCTTGTTCAATCACCCTTGCTTCCGATACGCAAGACCGCGCTGCGCGTCACGGTTCCGCCCCACAAAATCACTGGATAAACCATTCCCCTCATGCTTTGGTAGGAAACCCGGCGCAAACCGCCGCACGCCAACAGCTTCGGCCCAGTTCTTTGCTCCCTTCAATTCAAACCCGGCCAGCCGCATTTGCAAAATAACTAGAATGGTTTATGAACCGGTCCATGACAGGCTCGCGCGTGGGTGGCTACCGCCTGCATGAGTCCATTCACAAAGGCGGCTTCGCCCACGCTTATTTCGCCACCAGCCCCGCCGACCAGCCCGTCGTCTTCCGCATCCTCCGCAAACATAACATCCCCAACCTCGCCGCCCGCCGCCGCTTCCTCCACGGCACCAGCATCCTTCAGTCGCTCAACCACCCCAATATCGTCCGCGTCCTCGACCGCCGCGACCACGCCCTCCGCCCCTTCGTCGTCCTCGAATTCGTCGAAGGCAAGAATCTCAACCACTGGCGCGGCGGACGCGACCCCTTCTGGCTTACACGCCGCTTCCATATCGTCTATCTCCTCGCCAAGGCCCTCGACTATCTCCGCGGCCAACGCGTCCTTCACCTCGACATCAAACCGGAGAATGTCCTCCTCGGCTACCGGGGCGAAGTCAAACTCATCGACTTCGACCTCGCCTGCCGCGAACCCGAAATCGCACGGTGCTGGAATCGCCCCGCCGGCACCCCCGCCTACCTGCCCCCGGAACTCCTCGGCGGCAAGCTCCCCTCCCCCGCTTCCGACCTCTACCAGTTCGGCCTCGTTATCCGCGAGATCTTCCCCGAAGGCAGCAACCTCTCCGGCCTCGACGCCTTCGCCGCCGCCTGCATCGAACCCAACCCCGCCCACCGTCCCCAAAACCTCCAACCCATCTTTGACACCATCCTCACCGACAATAGCCCCGACCCCGACCCCGCGCCCCCACCTCACTCCCCCGCGCAACCCACCCACGCCCACGCCTGATCCACCGCGCCCCAAGCCCCCCTTCCCCAGCGTCCGCACCACCCAATCCCGCCACCAACCTCGGGCATCGCCCGGACGCGAAC
>CAYSZK010000230.1:0-2470 GCA_964435495.1 uncultured Verrucomicrobiales bacterium | reverse complement strand
TCACCCGCGAACGCATCCGCCAGATCGAAGCCAAGGCCCTCCGCAAGATGCGCCACCCCACCCGCCTCCGCCAGCTCCAGGGATTTCTCGAAGCCGAACGCCCGGCCTGACCTCCCCCGCGCCCGTCCTGTTCCGCCTCGCCGCGCATCCGCCGCTTGCGTCAAGCGGCGGGCTCCGTTAACCACAAAGGCATGCAGCGCCTCTGGCAAAGCGGGATCATCCTCACCGCCGCGAGCCTTCTCGCCGGCCTCGGCAATTACGTCTTCCAAGGCGTCATCGGCCGCCAGTTGCCCCTCGAAGAGTTCGGCTACGTCAATACGACGTTCGGTTTCGTAATGTTCCTGATCGTCCCGGTCACCGCCGCCTGCCAGGCCATCGTCCATTTCATCGCCCACTACCGCGCCATCGGCGACCACGGCCGCCTCAACGGCATCATCCGCGGCTGCGAACGATGGCTCGCGCTTCTCACGGCCGCAGGCACCGCCGCCGCCGTCCTCCTCGCCCCGCCGCTCGCCCATTTCTTTAATTTCCCGCGCGGCTCCCTCATGTTCGCCGCCCTTGTCTGGGTCGCCGCCTCCGCCTGGCTCGCCGTCGCCGGCGCCATCTGCACGGGCCTTGGCTGGTTCGGACGGGCCGCCGTTGTCATGGTCGCCGCTGTCGCCCTCAGGCTGGCCGCCGGCTGGGCCGGCACCCACGCCTGGCCCGCCGCCGAAGCCGCCGTGTACGCATCCTCCCTTCCCGTCGCCGCCTGCCTCATCATGCTCCTCTGGCGCAAGGAATGGCTGCTCTCCGGCGAACGGGTCTCCCCGCGCGGGCGCGAACTCAACCATTTCATGATCGCCTCCACGGCGTTCGTCTTCGGCAATTTCGCCTTCACCCAAAGCGATCTCCTCGTCGCCCAGCGCCATCTCGATCCCGCCGCCCTCGGCCCCTACGCCGCCGCCGGACTCCTCGGCCGCGCCCTCGTCTATCTCCTGCAATCGCTCCAGTCCGTTCTCTTCGCCTCCCGCTCCGGAAACCGCCACAGGCAATCGCCCACCGCCCAGCAAGGCGCCGTCATCGGCCTTTATATCCTCGCGCTCCTCGGCGCTGTCGCCGGCGTCACCTTCCTCCGCGACCCCCTCATCCATCTGTTCTTCGGACGCGCCGAACCCGCCGCCGCCGCCATGGTCGGCGATTTCACCCTCGCCATGGCCCTGGTCGCCGTGGTCCAGCTCGCCGCCACATGGGCCCTCGCCAGCCGCTGGCTCCGCATCACCGTCCTGTACGGTGTCCTCGGCGGCCTCCACTGGATCGCCGCCCTCATCTTCGGCGGCTCCCCCGATGCCCTCCTGCGCACACTCCAAATTTCCGCCGCCACCGCCGCCACCATCCTCCTCGCCGCCATCCTCTCCCGCGCATTCCAACCCCACCCCGAACCGGGCCGGAACACGCCGCCGGCTTGAAACGCGGACGCCCGCCCGGTTACCCGCACCCCAACAGCAGCGCCCCGGGCTGCTCGACGAACTCCTTCACCCGCACAAGGAACGCCACCGCGTCCCGCCCGTCCACCAGCCGGTGGTCGTAGCTCAACGCCAGATACATCATCGGCCGGATTTCCACCCGGCCCGACACCGCCACCGGACGCTCCTGGATCGTGTGCATCCCCAATATGCCGCTCTGCGGCGGGTTCAGGATCGGCGTGGACAACAACGAACCGAACACCCCGCCGTTGGTGATTGTAAACACGCCCCCCTCCAAATCCTCCAGCGTGATCCGGCCCGCCCGCGCCCGCGCCGCATACTCCGCGATCGCCCTCTCGATCCCCGCCAGGTCCAAGCGCTCCGCGTCCCGGACCACCGGAACCACCAGCCCGCGCTCCGTCGAGATCGCCACCCCAATGTCGTAATAGTGGTTCTCCACGATCTCCTCCCCGTCAATCCGCGCGTTCAACGACGGCACCCCCTTCAACGCCTCCACCACCGCGCGCACGAAAAACGCCATGAACCCCAGCTTGATCCCGTGCGCCGCCTGAAACCGCTCCTGGAACTTCGCCCGCAACCCCATCACCGCCGACATGTCCGCCTCGTTGAACGTCGTCAGGATCGCCGCCTCCGCCTGCGCCGCCACCAAACGGTCTGCGATCCGCCGCCGCATCGGACTCATCGCCCGCCGCGTCGTCCGGCCGCCCGCCGGCCCCGGACCCGGCACCATGCTCGCCGCGGGTGGACCCGGAACCGGCGCCTCTCCGCCCGCCGACTCCGGCGCCGGCGTCGGCACCGCGGATTTCCCCGCCTCCCGCGCTTCCGTGGCCTCCGGCGCCTCGCCTGCCGAACGCCGCCGTCCCGCCGCCGCCATCACATCGGACTTCGTCAGGCGCCCGCCTTTCCCGGTCCCCGCCAGCGCCCGCGGATCCACGCCGGCTTCCGCCGCCGCGCGCCGCACCGCCGGGGACACCACGGCGCCCGACGGGGCCGCCGCACCCTTTGCC
>CAYSZK010000229.1:0-2529 GCA_964435495.1 uncultured Verrucomicrobiales bacterium | reverse complement strand
CTAACTCCGCGATCTTCGCCCAGCCAACCCCGTATGGGCGGTTTGGCGATGCTCCTGTTCGAATCCCCCCCAAACTGGGCACTCTCCGCAACCGCCAATCCCGCCCGCCAGTGAAACGCGGCCGACTGGTATGGCGGGGTGTTCCTCGCGCCTGATTCTGGCGGCGCAATTCGTCTCGCGTTGCTGGACCGGGCCGTTTATCCCTTCCGCGCCACCGGTGGCATCACCAGCAGCGGCGCAACGTTCTTCTCTGTCTGCTCCAACACATTGTAATCACGCCCCAATTCCTCCCATGTCTTGCCTTGCGCGCCGCGAATATCGCCGAGTGGCGTTTTCGTGAGAATGAAGCCGTCCATCGAGAATTTGGTCGTCGCGAATGTTCTCCGCGCCGAAATGTTCTCAAGTTCACGGAGGCAGTCGATCTTGGGTCCGTCCGTTTCCAGTCCGCCGTGATGCATGCCGTGTGATTCGAGGAAGCGGAGATGGACCCACCCCGATGGCTTGTGCCGCAGCCACAGGAGAAAATCAGGGTAGAAACCGCTCCGCTTGAAGAATCCAACGCCGGTCTTGGCTTGGTTGCGAAGGAGGAACACTTCGACGCCTTTACACGGCCCATTGTTCCTCTCCTTCTTCCAATGCGCGACCAATTCCAAAATCAGCAAACGTTCGTTCTCGTGCAACCCCGGCGGGCTGACCTTGACATCAACCACGCCGTGCAACGGCGCCTTCGGGTCCAGTAGGATTGGGCTGTAGAGATGATTTTCAATGTGCAGGCGCGGGAGCGATCTCCCCAGTGCCGTTCTCTGCAACTCGCTCATCCCCTTCTTCATCAGGGCCTCGAGTTCCTTGAACAACTCTTCCGAGGTTGTTCTCACCCGGTAGGCCACCGGCTGGTCCTTCACGGCCAGCTTCGCGGGCGCGATTTCGCCGCTCTCACCGCTGAGATGCCACAACTCCAACCCGCCTGCGCCGTGGAAAACTTGCTCCGTGATTTCGGCGTAAAGCTCCTTCGCTTTCGCCGCCCGGAGATGCTCCAACCGCTCAAAGAACAAATCCGCCTTCGTCTCCTCGTCCTGAAAGCCGCTCGATCCATCGAGAACGGCCGCGATGATGCCTGTCGCCCATTTCGGGTCTTCGAGGAAACGCCGCAGGAACGTCACCACCTTCGCCACGTCCGCGCGTTCGGTCTTCGCGCCGGTGCTGTTGTCCGCTTTGCCGCTCTGCCGCCGACTCACGCTGCTGCCGAGCATGACCCACAGCGGGCGCGCGATTTCGTAGGGACGAAACTCGCGCCCGTGGCTGCGGAACAGCCGGAGCTGCTGGTAGAACACGAGCAGCCCGCCCACGAGCAGCTCCTGCGCGCGCTCCTCCGTGCCGGCTGACAGGTTCAGCACCTCGAAATCCTTCCCGTGTCCGTCGCCGTGGAAGTAGCGGTAGCTGTAGTCGAAGAGTATGGTCTTGCCATAGTCGCTCATCAGCGTCTCGCGCTTGCCGCCATTGGCCGCGCCCACGGCTTGGGCAAAGGTCGCGCTGTATTCCACGAGGAAACCGCCCGCGCTGAGTGCCTTCTGCCGGTTCTTCCACGTCTGTGCGTCGCTGCCCAATCCTTTGTGCCCTTCGTCCACGAACACCAGATTGCTTCCGCCCAGTTCCGCCAGCCCGATGCTCACGCCGTCGCCGCTCGCCTCGTCGGCCAGTTTGTGGATTTCCACCACCATCACCTTAGGGCCGAACAAACCGCGCCCGCCGCCCGCGCCGCGTTCCTCCACAAGCCGCCCGCATTCCACGCCGCTTTCGCGCAACTCGCGCAGGTGTTGCCCGCTCAAGCCCTCGTTGGGCGTGATGAGCAGGATGTTGTCCCATTCACGGCGGCCGTCGGCGCGCTTGGCCAGCATTTCGGGATGCGCGCCGTGGGCGAGGTAATGGCCAAGCTGCCGGATGTGCGAGTGCAGGAGCAGCGTCTTGCCCGAGCCGGTCGCCATGAAGAACGCGACGCGCCGCAGGTCGTCCTCGTTGAACTCCGTCATCGTGCCGGGCATCGCGCCGCACGCTTTCTCCTTCAGGACAAACTCGTTCAACTTCCGGCGCAGCGCGGCGGGCTGGTCGGTGAGCGCGTCCAGATACATCTCGGTGAAGAGCAGCGCCAGCCATTGGAAATACTTGAAGCGGAAAACGCCGCGCCCCCGCGCCAACTCGCGTTCCTCGGCCAGGATGCGCCGGTCGTAATCAGCCAGTTTCGCGCGCGTTGCCGCGTCCTTGAGGCCGACGCTGACCAGCGCGTGGAAAAAGAAACTGTTCCCGTCGCCGAAGTCGCCCTCCCGCGCGCTTTCGAGGCGCGAGCGGAGGTCGTCGAACTCCACCGCGCCGAGTTGGGCGAGGAAGTAGCGGTTCAGCACCAGCGACCGCTCGAAGTCGAGCGTCTGCTTGCTGACGGTGGCTTTGGCCGCGCGCGCCGTCACTCGGCCTTGGGCGGTTCTAGAGCCTGTCATGAACTTTGAATGTGTTTGGCGAGCGATCGGAACATGAGGC
>CAYSZK010000228.1:0-2607 GCA_964435495.1 uncultured Verrucomicrobiales bacterium | reverse complement strand
AGCGGCGCACTTGCCGGCGGTGGAAAGTGATTGCCAATGGAAAGATATAAGAATCACTAAGGCCAACAAAGCTCAACTGCTTAGGCAATCCCGAAGGAGCGATCTCCCCGCGCCGCCGCCGCGGCCCTTCCCTGTTCACCATCTCCAACTTCGCCCGGCAACGCCTCGTGCCCCCAATGTCCCAAAGGGACACCGCATACCAGCCCAGGGTGAAACCCTGGGTTCAATTTCCACACCGTTCCCGCGTTCTGAAGGAACGCCGCACACCCCCAAATAACCGGCGTGTGCCCGCCCGATGCGGCGTTCCTTCAGAACGCATCTCTATTCGCGCCCCATACCCAGGGCGTTGCCCTGGGCTGGTATGCGCCGCCCCGTTGGGGCGGTCCGCGCCCCATTGTCCCAAAGGGACTCCGCATACCAGCCCAGGGTGAAACCCTGGGTTCCATGTCCACACCTTCCCGCGTTCTGAAGGAACGCCGCACATTCCGGGCCTTCACCGAAAACCCTCGTCTCTGGGCCGCGCGCCGGGTATCCTTGCGCCGTGATGACACCGATGCAACGGATGCGAATCGGCGCCGCGGCGCTCCTGGGCTTGAGCGCCCTTGCGCCCGCCGCGATGGCGCAGGACACCAACTCCGCGCCCGCCGGCGCGACGAACGCGGCCCCCATCAAGCCCTGGACCGATCTTCAGGCTTCCAAAGTCTGCGAGGAAATGCTTTCCGCGCTTGCCGCCAACGATCACGCGAAATTCATCTCCAACGGCGACCCCACGTTTCAGCAGGCGCTGAAACCGGCAATGTTGGAGAAACCCAGCAGGGAACTCGCCCCGCGGATGAAGACCGGCTACCGCACGCTGTTCGTGGCCAAGCTGAACCAACGCGGATTCACGATCTTCCTCTGGAAACTGGAGTTTGAGGACGGCGGCGACGACCAGATCGTGCGCATGGCCGTGCGCGGCAACCTGGTCAGCGGCTTTCTCGTCCAATAATCGCGCGGCTCACGCGGCGGGCGCGCCTGGGGCCCGAAGTTCCCCCCTCCGCACGGCCCCAAGGTACGCCGGCAGGAACGGCAGACCGCCCAACGCCGGCAACAGATACCGCGCGGTGCACAGCAGCCCGAGCGCCGCCGCCGTGTGCGCGTCAAAGTAGGGCTGGTAAAAGTAGAGCAGCGCCCCGTCCCGCGTTCCCACCCCCGCGAACGTCAGCGGCAGCAGCCCCGCGAGGATCGCGAGGGGCGACAAGGCGAGATTCGCCAGAAAGGGGCACCAGGCCCGCAACGCGAGGATGAACATCCAGATTTGCAGCAGGTGCAGGAACCAGACAAACACCGACGCCAGTGACACCGCCGCGAGCCGTTTTTTGTCCGCCCAGAAATAGTCGTGCATCTCCAGCCACGACTCCCGCAGTTTCGCCGCCTTCCCGCGCGCCTTGCCCGGCAGGAGCCGCTCCGCCAGGCCAAAGGCCCACCCCGCAAACGCCTTCGACCCCAGAAGCAGCAGCCCCGCCCCCAACCCGCCCGCCACGCCCGCCGTCATCGCCCAAAACAACAAGTCCTTGGTCGGATACCACAACAGCCCGAACACGCACCACAACAGCAGCGAAAGCATGTCGCAGGATTTCTCGAACACCACCAACGACAGCGCCAGAGACCCCGGCAAATGCCCGCGCTCCTTCATGAACCACGCCTTCGCGATGTCGCCCATCTTCGACGGCAGGACCATGTTCAGCACCGACGCCACAAGGATCAGCCGGTTCGCCTCGCCGAACCCCAGGCTCGATCCCCGGGGCATCAATTGCTGGAGCCGCCACGCTGTGAACAGCGTCAGCGGCACGACCATCCCCAGGCTCACCAGCATCCACACCGGATCGCACGCCGCAAAGACCGGCGCCAACCCCCGGACGTCGATCTTCCAGTAAATCACCGCCAGGATGCCCAGACTCACCACAATGGAAAGAAGCCGCTTCATGAAACGCCCGGAAAACCCCTTTTCAACCGCAAACCACCCCGAAAAGCAAGCGCCCATGCATCGCGCCAAAGCGGTGTGGCGGCCAAAGGCCTCCTTTGGACTGCGGTGGCAGAGCGAAGCGGCGACACCGCTTTCAAACGCTGCGCCCGTGGACCGCACACCGGAAAGGAAACGGCAGACGTGTTCCCTCCGTGCCCGGTGAATTTTCCCAAGGCCGTGCCCCGGACTGATACCTTTCGCCCCTCCGGGGCTTTGCCGCATTTCTGCCCTGTTTTCCCAGCGTTGAAACGCTGGGCTATTTCCGGTCGTTCCCGCCGGGACTCTTTAGCGCTTCGTGGTAAAAAGTTCCCCTCCCCTCCGTGCCCTCCGTGTGCGCCGTGAGAGGCATGGGGAAGTCGAGGGTCGAGAGCCAGAACAGAGATGCTGGGCGTCCCCCTCAATACACCGCTGCGGGGTCGCCGCCCCCCTGTCCCCCGTCCCCCTTCCTTCGTGGTGAAAAGTCCCCGTTCCCCCTCGGTGTGAGAATCCCCCCCCATTCCCGCCGCACTCCAAAGGCACCCAAGCGGCCAATCCCAGCTTCGCCCCCCGAAAAACGAGCCGCCCGGACCCGCGGCCAGCGCCGCGAGCTCCGCCGGCAGCTC
>CAYSZK010000227.1:0-2608 GCA_964435495.1 uncultured Verrucomicrobiales bacterium | reverse complement strand
GGCCCGACGCTGACGCGGCCCGCGGCGGCGGCGGCGGCCGCGGGGGTGGGCGGGGAGTCTGGAGCGGGCGCGGGCGCGTTGGTGGCGGGCGGTACGGCGTTGGTGGGGACGCCGTTGGTGGCGGGTGGGGCGGGAGGTGGTGGCGGCGGTTTGGTGATGTCGGTCCACTTGTGGAGGATGGCGGGGCTGCCGCCGATCTGGGCGAAGAGTTCGGAGCAGCGCGCGTGCCAGCGGTCGAGGTCGGGAGCGTCGAAAGGCTTATCGGCGGTGCCTGGGAAGACAAGATAGGTGGCGTGGAGTTCGGTGACGGGGCGGCTGTAGGCGGTGGCTTTGGGGTTGATTTCCTGGGCGAGGCGGAGGGAGCCCTCGCCCATCTTGTAGGAGGGGCCGACGTCGCCGAGGATGGCGGGGAAGGCGCGTTCGCCGTGGAGGACGACAGCGTAGTCGCCGATGTGGGGTTCGAAGGGGTTTGGCTCGTCGCGGAACATGAAACCGGGAAGGACGATGAACGGGTCGGCGCGCGCGACGAGGAAAGAGTACGCGGCAAGGTCGCGGACCTGGGCCTTGAGCGTGGCGATCTCGTCGCGGAGCTCGCGGTTGCGTTCGGGGGAGAGGCCTTTGACGGCGTACTCGGCCTCGGCCTTGGCGAGTTTGGCGGCGCGCGCCTGGAGGAAGGGGCTGGGCTTGTCCGTCTTGCGCGGCCAGCGGTAGCTGGTGGTCGGCTGGAAAAAGGTGGAGGAACCGTCCACGGCGGCGACGCGGTCGGGATCGGTGCCATCGGCGACGACGTCCATTTCGCCCTGGATGAAGAGGAGGCGGCGTCCGGAGGCGGGGTGGGTGGTTTCGAGGACGGTTTCGCAATCGAAAAAATTGTGGCGGGAGACGATGCGGTCGATCCGGGCGAGATTGTCGTGGAGCGTGCGGATTTTGCGTTCGTAGAGGCCGTGGAAGTAGGGCGAGACGCGGGCGCCGCGGAGGAGCTTGTCGAGGTCGGGGAGGAGGCCGGGGAGGGCGGGATTGAGGGTTTCGAGCGTTTTGCGGGATTGGGCGGGGCGCGGGACGGCGGCGTGGAAGTCGAGGCTGAGTTTGTAGGCGGCGGGGTCGTCGCGGATGGCGGAGGCCTCGGCGGCTTCGGCGGTCGAGACATTGGACTGGACGGTGACGCCGTTGAAGAGATGGGAGATACGCATTTCGGAGTAGGGGACGTAAACCGGGGGGAGAGGTTTGGGCGTGGGCGCCGGGGCCGGGGGTGGCGGTGAGGCGGGCCGGGCGGGGTTCTTGGGCGCGGGTGCGGGTTTCGGTGTGGGTGGTTCTTTGGGGGCGGGTATTCCGTGGCGTGGGACAGCCGGGAGGCCGAGACTGGCGCGGAGCCAATCGAGCGTGCGGAGCGAGGCGGGGCTGATCCACGGCGCGGCGAGGAAGAGCGTGACGCAGAGGCTGGCAAGCGCCGCAAAGGTGAGAAACGCGCACCCGCCTGTTTGCCTGCCCGCCATGGGGCAGAAACGTGGCGAGGGCGGGGCGGAGTGGCAAGGGAAAGTGTCGGGGCACTTTTTTCTTGCGCCTGGGCCGGGGGCGGGCAAGTTTGGAATCATTATGGAATCCCATGGGGGTATAAGGCCGGTCTCGCGGGGAGAGTTTCTCCGTTCCGGGTTGTGGGCGCTGGGCGCGATGGCGTTGCCAGGTTTGGCGCGGGGCCAGAGTGCGGCGGACATTCCGCCGGTGCCGGTGGACCCGCGGCTTGCGATCCCGCTGCCTGGGGAATCGGCGGAGGGCTTAAGCCAGTATCCGCAGCCGTTGCCCAAGCCGGTGGCGGCGTCGGCGCCGTTTGTGCATCACGGGGCGCGGGAGACCATGCGAATCGCGGTGACCTTTGACGATGGGCCGACGCCCGGGGTGACGGAGAAGGTCCTGGCGGCGCTGGAGCGGCATCGGGCGAAGGCGACCTTTTTCCAGATTGGGCGGTGTGTGGAGGCGCGTCCGGCGTTGGCGCGCGCGGTGCGCGCGGCGGGGCACGAGGTTGCGAACCACTCCTTCACGCATCCGGCGCTGGGGCCGTTGCCGGCGTCGCGCGTGGAGATTGAGCTGAAGAAGACCCAGGCCACCATAGAAGACACGGTGGGCGTGACGCCGACGTGGTTTCGTCCGCCGTATGGGTCGTTCCGCCCGGCCCAGGGGCCGTTGGCGCGGGCGCAGGCGTTGGACGTGGTGATCTGGTCGGTGGACCCGCGGGACTGGGCGCGGCCCGGGGTGTCGGCGATCCAGCAGCGTGTGTTTTCGCAGACGCAGGGCGGGGACATCGTGCTGTGCCACGATTTGCACGCGCAGACGGGGGAGGCGGCGGACGGATTGATCGGGGGGTTGGTGGACCGGGGATTCGAGTTGGTGACGTTGAGCGAATTGCTCGGTTGAGGCGCCTGGGCGGCGGGGTGCGGCGGGAGGGGTGGCCGCGGCCGGAGGGTTTGGGATGGCTGTTGGTTGTTTTGAAGCAACGGAAGGGCGCGCCGGTCCAACATGGAAATGAGAACGCGGAAGTTTGGCGCCGCGAGGTTGCTCCTGGGGTTGTGGTTTGGGGTTGTGGCGGTTTCGGGTTTTGGCCAGGGTACGGTTT
>CAYSZK010000226.1:0-2708 GCA_964435495.1 uncultured Verrucomicrobiales bacterium | reverse complement strand
GGGATGAAGAGGCTGTTTGCGGTCTCGGTGGCGGCGGGCGGGCTTTGGGGGTTGGCGGGCGGGCGCGGGTTTGGGGAGGTCTGGGAACCGGACGCGGCGGGGGAGGGCGCGGTGGAGGCGCGGCGGGTGCGGATCGTGGATTTCGGGCATGATTACCTTCGGGACGGGGATGGGCGTCCGAAGCACCAGTTTCATGTGCACCGGTATGGATTGGAAAAGGACGGGGAGTCCGGGCTGTGGGCGCCGGTGGATCCGGTGGAGACGGATTTGGAGGCGGACGTGGACGGGGACGGGAGGACGGATGACGATTCGGTGGCGTATCATCCGTTCAGCATGGAACGGCCGATGAGCCCGCGCGGGCCGTGGTATGACGCGGGGCAGCGTTCGGCGCGATGGTTTGGCGGCGCGGCGCTGGAGTGCGGGAACGCGCGGGACGCGCATTGGACGGAGGACGGGGTGAACCAGGAGCATGACGGGGCGCGGTTTTTGCCGCGGGACAACTGGGCGCTGTTTCATGAGGCCTACGCGATAGAGCGTCCGACGCGGGTGGCGGGGTTGTGGCTGTGGAAGAAGGAGGATTTTTTGAACGGCGGCGCGCGAGGGCGGGTGCGGTTTGATGCGGAGACCGAACTGGTCCTGTATTTGCAGAGGTATTTCATGGGGATTGACGAGTGCCGGTGGGTGGTTCGGGACGGGGGGGAGTTCTGGGTGTCGGAGGCGGTGTTTCGCGGGGCGGGCCAGGAGCGGGGGCTGGGGAACGGGAAGGCGCACGCGTTATCGCCAACGAAGACGCGGTGGGGGCGGTACGCGCCGGCGGCGCCGCATGCCATCGCCTTTGACGCGGCGAAAGCGCGGTTTGAGGAGCGGGCGTTTTCGGACGTTACGGCGGTGGGCTGGCTGGTGATGAAGACGCGGTTCATGCCGGCGTATTTTGGATTCAAGTGGTACGCGTTTGAGGCCGACGCAGTGGTGGAGGCGCCGTCGCGGCCCTCGGAGCATTTGGCGATGGCGCGGGTGGAGGCGGAGGGTGCGCCGGCGTTCTGGATGAGCCGTTGCGAGACGCCCTACGCGGTTTGGGCGCGGGTGCTGCGGCAGGCGCGGAGCAACACCTTCGCCCGCGAGCCGCGGGGATTTGACTTTGTCCGGGACGGGGACATGGGTTCGATGGACGCGCCGTGCGCGGGAACGAACACGGCGCGGACGGCGGGGGAGCCGGTGACGGACGTGACGCTGGCGGACGTGGCGGCGTGGTGCAACGCGTTGTCGCGGTTCGAGTCGCGGACACCGTGTTACTACGAGGACGCGGAGTTCCAGACGGTTTATGCGGGGAGCGTGCGGAGTCCGATGTGGGCGCCGCGGCCGGCGCCGAAGATATTTGTGAAGTGGGACGCGGACGGGTATCGGTTGCCGACGGAAACGGAATGGCGGTCGGCGTGGGGTGCGGACGGAGCGGCGGCGGAAGAGGCGAAGGCATGGATGTTGGGCAACAGCGGGGGCCGAACCCACGCGGTGGGCGGGCGCGAGGCGGGAAGGCTGGGGTTGCATGACTTGGCGGGGAACGTGTGGGAGATGGTCTGGGGTTTCGGGGCGGAGTTTGATCCGGAGAGCGCGCCGGTGATGACGGTGTTGGGCGGGGACTTCGCCTGCCCGGCAGGCCGGTTGGAGGCGGGGGCGGGCGCCTGGGGGGAATCGCCGTGGGACGGGGCGGCGAGTGTGGGATTCCGGGTTGTGAGGCGGGAGGCCGGGCTTGCGCCGCCACCGGACGCGGATGGAGCGGCGCGAGACTGGCGGGGGAGCGTGCCGGAGTGGCGGATTGCGCGCGGAGACCGGACCAAGCCGGACCCGAAACGGCAATGGCAAGCGCCGTTGAAAGAGCCGTTGTTCGAGATGGCCCGTGTGCCGGGGCTTGAGCTGGAGGCGGCGACGGTGGAAGCGCCGTATGCGGCGTGGCGGATGGTGCGGGACTGGGGGAAGGCGCACGGGTACGCGTTTGACCACGACGGGGATTGCGGGTCGCAGGACTACTGGGGTTTTGGAGAGGGTTGGGCGCCGGGGGCGCACACGGACAGGGAGCCGGTGACGGACATCAGCTGGTATGACGCGGTGGCATGGTGCAACGCGTTGTCGGAGCTGGAGGGGCGGACGCCGGTGTATTACCGGGACGCGGCATGGCGCGAGGTGTACCGGGCGGCGTTCCGGTACCGGCCTTTGCGCCTGCATTATTACGAAGCCGAACAACTTTGGGAGGCGAAGAAGCTGGATTACATGAACATGGCGGCGGCAACGGGCAAGGTGTTCACGCGAGCGGACGCGGACGGGTACCGGCTGCCGACGGTGGGCGAGTTCCAGGCGATGGTGGCGGGGGGCGGCAAACCGGCGCGGTTCAGCTGGGGCGACGAACCGAAGGAGACGAGGGAACGGGCGTGGCTGTTCGATGCGTCGGGCGGGCGGACCCATCCGGTGGGCGCAAAGAAGCCGAACGCAATCGGATTGTTCGATCTGGAGGGGAATGTGAGCGAGTTCTCCCAGGACGCCGGGAGTGAGTTTGGCGGGGGCGCCGACGGGCCGGTGGTTCCGCGGTTGGGCGGGTCCTTTCTGGACCTAACCATTGGAGTGAGGCATACCGAGCCCGCGCGTTCGCCGAAGGGCTGGCCCTATACGGACACAGGATTCCGGGTGGTCCGGGGGAGGGGCGGGAAGGTTCCGGG
>CAYSZK010000225.1:0-2773 GCA_964435495.1 uncultured Verrucomicrobiales bacterium | reverse complement strand
TGTCCGTGCGCGCCTGGGCCGCCCCGTCGGGAAGCTGGGCGTTGACGATCAGGTAGCCCTTGTCCTGTTCCGGCACGAATCCCACCGGCACCTGGGTGAACCCAAACAGCGTGAGCGCGAGCAGGCCGGCGTAGGCCAGCATCACAAGGGCGCTCAGCCGCACCATGCGCCCGACAATCCCGGCGTACATGTTCGTGCCGGCGTCGAAGGTCTTGTTGAACAACTTGAAAAACCAGCCCAGCAGCGCGTTGAGCAGGCGCGTCCCGAGGTCCTCCTTGCCGTGGCCGCCGTGGGGCTTGAGCAACAGCGCGCACATCGCCGGGCTCAGCGTCAGGGAGTTGAACGCCGAAATGATCGTCGCGGTCGCGATGGTCAGCGCGAACTGTTTGAAGAACTGGCCTGTGATGCCCGACACAAACGCCGCCGGGATGAACACCGCCGAGAGCACCGCCGCGATGGCGACCAGCGCCCCGCCGACTTCGTCCATCGCCTTGCGCGTCGCGTCCCGCACCCCCATGCCCATGGCCATGTTCCGCTCGACGTTTTCGACGACCACAATGGCGTCGTCCACCACAATGCCAATCGCCAGAATCAATCCGAACAGGGAAATGTTGTTCAGGGAAAACCCGAACATCGCCATCATCGCGAACGTGCCGACAATCGACACGGGCACCGCCAGAATCGGGATCACCGTCGAACGCCAGTTCTGCAGGAACAGGAGCACCACGAGCACGACCAGCACCACCGCTTCCATGAAGGTCTTCTGCACCTCGTGGATCGACTCGGCGACAAACTGGGTCGTGTCATAAACGATCTTGTACTCGACTCCCGGCGGAAAGTTCTTCTTCAGCTCCTCCATCCGCGCCCGGATCGCCTCCGCCGTCGCCAGCGCGTTGGCGCCCGGCAGCTGATACAGCGCCACCGTCACCGAATCCCTGCCGTCCAGCAGGCTCGCCATGCTGTAATCTTTCGCCCCAAGCTCGATCCGCGCCACGTCGCGCAACCGCGTGATTTCCCCGGCGCTCCCGACCCGCACCACGATTTCCTCGAACTCCCGCGGGCTCGCCAGACGGCCCTTGACCCCTATCACCAACTGGGTCTCCTGCGTCTCCGGATGCGGCGGCGCGCCGATCCGGCCCGCCGCCACCTGGACGTTCTGGGACCGGACGGCGTTGACCACATCCTGCACCGACATCGAAAGCCGCGACAGCTTCTCCGGGTCCAGCCATAGGCGCATCGAATAGTCGCGCGCGCCCATGATGAACACGTCGCCGATGCCCGGCACGCGGAACAGCTCGTCCTTGATCTGCAGGAAGGTGTAGTTGCTCAGGTAAAGCTGGTCCCGGCTGTCGTCGGGCGATACGATGTTCACGCACATCAACAGCGACGGCGACTTTTTCTTGGTCGTCACCCCCAGCCGCTTGACGTCCTCGGGCAGCTTTGTCTCGGCGATCGCCACGCGGTTCTGCACCAGCACCTGCGCAAAATCCAGGTTCGACCCCAGATCGAACGTCACGCGCAACGTCATCGACCCGTCGGACGCCGACTGGGATTGCATGTAGATCATCTTCTCGACGCCATTGACCTCCTGCTCAATCGGCGTCGCCACCGTCTCCGCCACCACTTCGGCGTTGGCCCCCGGATAATTCGCCGTCACCTCGATGGTCGGCGGCACGATGTCCGGATACTGGGCCACGGGCAACCCCAGCATCGCCACCAGGCCCATGATGGTGATGACGATGGACAGCACCGACGCGAAGATCGGCCGGTCGATGAAGAAACGCGAAAAACCCACCGTGGCGCCCGGTTACTTGTTCCCGCCCGCGGCCTCGGCGGCCACCTTGACCGGCGCGCCGGGGCGCACCCGCAACAACCCCTCCGTGATGACCCGGTCCTCCGGTTGCAAGCCCTCGGTGATGATCCGCAGCCCGTCCTCCAGCGCTCCCACCTTTACCTTCCGGAATTCGACGGTGTCCTGCGCGTTGACCACATAGACAAACTTCTCGCCCTGGTCGGTCCCTATCGCCTTTTCCGGAATCAAAAGGGCGTCCCGCTCCACCGTGGACGCCAGGCGCACGCGGGCAAACAGGCCCGGCGTGAGCAATCCGTCGGGATTCGGAAAGACGCCCCGCACCCGGATGGTGCCCGTGGCGGTGTTGACCTGGTTGTCAATGAAATCAATCTCGCCCCGGTGCGTGAACACTTTTTCGTCTGACAACGCCAGCGCCACCGTCACCGCGTTGCTCGTCGCCGCGCCCGCCTTGTCCAACTCCACCCGCCGCCGCCTGGCCTCCACCAGCGAGCGCTCATCCACGTCGAACGACGCGTACACCTTGTCCGACGAAACGATGGTGGTCAGGACGTCCTTGCCGGCCTCGATCAGGTTGCCGGCCGAGATGGCCGTCTTGCCCACCGTTCCCGCCAGGGGCGCCGTAACCCGGCTGTATTCCACATTCAACCGCGCGGCCTCCACCGCGGCCTCCGCCGACGCCTTGCCCGCCTTTGCCTCGCCGAATTTCGTCATGATCTGGTCGTACTCCAGCTTGGAAACAACCTGGTCCTTCAACAGTTTTTCGGCGCGCTCGGCGTTTGTCGCCGCGAGCTTGAGTTCGCTCTCGATCTTCTCCAAATTGCCGGTGGCTTTGTCCATCTCCGCCTGGAACGGACGCGGATCAATCACAAATAATACGTCGCCCACGTTCACCTTCTGGCCGTCCTTGAACTTGATTTCCGTCAGGTAACCGGAAACTTTGGCGCGGATATCCACCGACTC
>CAYSZK010000224.1:0-2845 GCA_964435495.1 uncultured Verrucomicrobiales bacterium | reverse complement strand
GTGCTGGACCCGGCGCGGTCGGAGAGCACGACGCTGGGAACCGCAGTGCATGAGTTGTTCGCGGAGATCGGCTGTTTGGAGGCGGCGACGGCGGCGGAGTTCCGGCGGCGGGCGGGCGCGGCGGCGGGGACCGAACGCACGGCGCTGGAGATGGCCGCGGCCTGTCTGGAAACGCCGGAGTTCTCGGCGTTGTTCACGCCCCCGCCGGGAACCGTGGTGTGGCGCGAGCGGGCGTTTGTCTTTGTCCGGGACGGGCGGCGGGTGACGGGAATCGCGGACCGGGTGCATATCGCCACGGACGGGGCGGGGCGCGCAACGGCGGCGGAGGTGGTTGATTTCAAGACCGACCGCGTGGACGACGCCGCAACGCTGGCGGAAACCTATCGCGGGCAGTTGGCGGACTACCGGCGGGCGTTGGCGGGGATGCTGGAGTTGGAGGAGGCGCGGATTGGCTGCGTTTTGGCGGCGGTCCGGGCGCGGCGGGTGGTGCCCGTATTTGCGCCGCGGGCCGGCTAAGCCTTTGGCAGAAGCAGCACCTTGACGGCCTTGCGTTCGGCCATCAAGTCGTAGCCGCGCTCCCATTCGTCGAGGGGGAACCGGGCGGTGAGGATGGCGTCCAGCTTGATGCGTCCGGAGGCAAGGAGCCGGATGGACTGCTCCCAGGCGTCGTGAGTCTGGCCGTAGACCCCGCGGATGCGGAGGTTCTTGCCAACGATGGAATCCATGTTCGCGGGGCTCTGCTTTTCGAACCAGCCGATCTTGGCGATGGTGCCGCACATGGGGGCCATGTCGATGGCCTGCTCGAAGGTGCGGGCGCCGCCGGCGGCATCCACGATGAGGTGGGGCGCGTCGGACGCGGCCATACCGCAGACGTACTGGACGGGATCGGTCTCGGCGGAGTTGATGGCGTGCTGGACGCCCAAGGCGCGGGCTTTTTCAAGCCGGAAATCGTCGCCTTTCCAGCCGGTGATCACCACCTCCGCGCCGCCGGCGAGGGCCTGGGCGGCGCAAAGCATGCCAATGGGGCCGCAACCAAGAACCGCCACGAGGTTGCCGGCGCGGATGCGGCCTTCATTGAAGACAACGTTATAGGCGGCGGCGAGGGGCTCCAGGATGGCGGCGTCCTGGACGTTGACGGCGGGGGGAAGCCGGTGGACGCCGCGGGCGGGGACGGCGATGAACGGGGCGAACGCGCCGTTGAGTCCGAATCCGACGTCGTCGTGTTCACGGCAATTGTTGACGCGCCCGGTCCGGCACATTTCGCAGCGCCCGCACCAGTGTCCGAACGGCTCGCTGGCGACCGCTTCGCCCGGCTGGAACTGCGTGACGCCTTCCCCAACCGCTTCGACGATGCCGGCGAACTCGTGGCCGATGATGTAAGGAATCCGGCGGTTGTTCGGCTGGGCCTCGGCCCGGATGCGGATGTCGGTGCCGCAGATGCCGCAGGCGGCGACGCGCAGGAGGACCTTGCCGGGTTCCAGCGCGGGTTCGGGCATCTCCCGGAGCCCCATCGCGCCCGCTTCCTTGCCGGTCCGTACAAGTGCTTTCATTGTGGATTCCCCTTACGCTTCGGCGGGCCGGGGTTACGCCCCGCCGGACGCGGTGTAGGCGTTGACCGCGTCCCGCATGGTGTTCAACTCAGCCTCCGTGAGGCGGATGCGCGCGCCCCCGGCGTTCTCAACGGCTTGGGCGGCCGTGCGCGCGCCGACGAGGGCGTGGGTGCAGCCGGGCTGGGCCACGGTCCAGGCGATGGCAAGCTGGGTGAGCGTGGCGCCGTGCCCGTCGGCAATCGGCCGAAAGGCCGCCAGCATCGTGTCCAGGCGCCCCAGATTCTCGGGTGTGTAACGCGGTTTGCCGCGCCGCTGGTCGCCTTCCGGAAACTCGCGCCCGGGCCGGACCTTGCCCGTGAGAAGGCCCTGGGCAAGCGGGGAGTAGGCGAGAAACGCCAGGTTGCGCTCTTTGCAATACGGAAGATTCTGGGTTTCCTGTTTGCGGTCGAGCATCGAGAACAGCTCCTGGTCCGCGTCAAGCTGGCCGGCGGCGCGGTAGGCGTCCATCTGCGCGGGGTTGGCGTTGGAACAGCCGAGGGCGCGGATTTTCCCTTCGGCCTTGAGTTTGAGCAGCTCGGCCATGGTGTCGGCGATGGGCGTCGTGGATTCCTGCCAATGGGTCTGGTAAAGATCGATGTGGGTGGTCTTGAGCCGGCGCAGGCTCTCCTCAATCTCGCGCCGGATCAGCCGGGGTTTTAGGCAGCGATGGACTTTGATTTTGCCCGCGGGGTTGGGGCCTTTTTCGTCGGAAAGAAAAAAGAAATCGCCGGCTTCCTCGTCCCAGATGAGGCCGCATTTGGTGGCGAGGACGACCCGGTCGCGGCGGCCGGCGAGGGCTTCGCCAACAATCTCCTCGGAGAGCCCGAAGCCGTACATCGGCGCGGTGTCGATGAAATCAATCCCTTCGTCGAGGGCGGCGTGAATGGCGCGGATCGATTCGCCGCGGTCGGCGGCGCCCCACATCCAGCCGCCGGTGACCCAGGTGCCCAGACCGATTTTACTCGCGCCAATTCCCGATGCGCCCAAGGGACGTGCTTCCATGGGAGTGAAGGATGCGCGCGCGCCTCGCAAAGTCAACGCAAAGTGGCCGGGTGGCTTCGGCGCCCGAA
Organism: uncultured Verrucomicrobiales bacterium; assembly: GCA_964435495.1. Taxonomy (GTDB): domain Bacteria; phylum Verrucomicrobiota; class Verrucomicrobiia; order JADLBR01; family JAIBCM01; genus CAYSZK01. The sequence continues at coordinate 186 of CAYSZK010000224.1, read as the reverse complement.
TCCTTGCGGCTCCGGCCGCCGCGCAACCGGAGCGGCGGCGCCCTCGCCGCCGTAAGAGTGCGTCGGGCGAGCGGAAGGTCCGGAGAGCTTGGTGGGGCGGACATCTCGGAGCACCCCCTAATCCAGAGTCGCGCCTCTTGGAGCGGCGGCGCCCCCGCCGCCGTAAATGTGCGTCGGGCGAGCGGA
>CAYSZK010000223.1:0-2848 GCA_964435495.1 uncultured Verrucomicrobiales bacterium | reverse complement strand
CTCTGGGGAAACAACATCAGCTACCACGGAGGGCAATTGATTTACATGGAACGGCACGACGCCGACCGGCTGGCCGGCCACCTGGCGGGTCTCGGCGTCAACCTCCTTCGCGTGCACGTTCTTCATTGCGTCAACAGCCTTCTGGACATGTCGGATGGCACAACGCGGCGGATCGACCCGGCAAAACTCGACCGGCTGATGTATCTCCTGGCGGCGCTGGAAAAGCGCGACATCTACGTCTGCTTCGACCTCGTCTATCACCGCTATTTCCTGGACGGTGACGGCGTGGGGCCGGAGCTGGTCATGCCACCGGGCGGCGGGGCTTCCGAGCCCGGCTACAACATCTCGTGGGCTTGTGGCGCGGCGGCTTTCTGGCATCCGCGCGCGATCGAATTGAACATGGAACTTTTTCGCGCGGTGTTGCGGGCGGAAAATCCATACACCGGCAGGCGCATGGCGGACTCGCCGCAAATGGCGATGGTCACCGTTCACAATGAGCAATCCATCTTCTGGCCGACGACCAACATGCGCCGCGGAGAGACCGCGCGAATCCTCGACGAACTCCACACAAAATGGCTCAAGGACAAGTATCGAACACACGCCGCGCTGGAAAAGGCGTGGCGGATCGCGGGCAAGCCCGCTCCCTTTCAGGAAGGGGAGAATCTGGACACCGGCGTGATTCCATTGGGCAATGTCCCGATCTGGCCGAACGGAACCAACGACGCGCGGGCCATGGACCAGAAAAAGTTCCTCTACGACGTGGAAACCGGGTTCTACAAACGCTGGATCGATGCCCTCCGGGAATGGGGTGTCAAATGCCCGATCATCACTTCCAACTGGTCGGGCGCGGGAAACACGACGCGCCTCGTCTTGCAGGCATCGACGCTCGGGGAGATCGTGGACCGGCACAATTACTACACCGGCCCGAAATCGATGCTCAGCGCCGTCGGGCACGGCATTCCCATGGAAGGCTTCAACCAGCAGGCCGGACGCGCCTTCGCAATCAGCGAATGGAACCAGATGTGCGGCGGGCGCTTCGCCCACGAGGCCGTGCCGTTGATGGCGGTCGTGGCCGCCATCCAGGGATGGGACGCGCTCATGCAATACAACATGGGCGGGCCGACTTTTGGCCTCTCGATGAACCCCGCTCATGCGGCCTTGTACCCGTTCGCCTCCATGATCTGGAGACGGGGCGACATCGCCACGGGACCGCTCGTCTTCGAGCGCCGGCGCGATCCCGATCACCAGTTCGGCCATGCGCCGGAAGCGCGCGTGGTCAGCGCCGACCCCGCCGCCCGCAGCGAGGGAACCGGCGGCGCCATGCCGGCGCCACCAGAACTGCTGGCCATTGGACGCATCCAAAACAGCTACGCCGACAAGCCCGCCGAGGACTTCTACGATAAGGAGTTGGTTGAGCGCTGCTGGGACCGCGGCGAGGGCGTCGTGACATCGGCGAAAGGCGACGTCGAGTGGCGGTACAAGGAGGGATGGATGCGTCTCAATGCCCCCCGGATGCAGGGCGGCTTCGGCAATCTTGGCGGAAGGCGGATCACCTGCGCCGACCTGCGGCTCCAATCGCCCAACGACCATGCAACCGTCCTGGCCGCATCCATGGAGAGGACGCCCATCGCCGCGGCAAAACGCGTCGTGATCGCCGCAGTCGGACGCAACCAAGCCAGCCTGATGAACCCCGGCTCGAGTCAGCCCGCTGCCGGACCGCCCATCTTGATGGAACCCGTCAAAGGACAAATCTCCCTGCGCACGGATTTGACGCGGGTGCGGGCGCTTTCCATCACCGGCCATGAACTCGGAATCCTGCCCGCGAAAAGCCACGGCGGCTGGCTGGAGTTTGGGATGACCGGCCCGCCTGGCACGATGTATTACCTCATCGACCAGCCGGAATGAACGTTCCGCCGGCAGCCTCACTGTTCCCAATGCGAAAGAGCACGCAAGAGAGCCGTTGAAGCGCGTACGGATGCCTCTGGGCGGCGAGGGCGCCGTTCTGGCGCTATGGGTGTGACGGATTGGCCGGGAGCGGGCGCGAACGGGGGATAATCCGGAGTGGGAACTTTGGCACGGATCGTGTAATGGGTTGGGCATGGACCCAAACAAGTTGACGCAGCAGTCGCAAACGGCGTTGGCCGAGGCGCAGACCCTGGCGACGCGGATGCAGCACCAGACGGTGGACGTGGAGCATCTGTTGAGGGCGCTGATCTCCGACAGCGACGGGATGGGCCGGCGGTTTTTGCAGAAGGCCGGGGTGGCGGTGGACGCGCTGGCGTCGAAGCTGGACGCGGAGCTGGAAAAGGCGCCGCGGGTGGTGGCTTCGACGGGCGGGTTGGGGAGCGTGCATGTGACGCCGCGGTTGAACCGGATGCTGGTGCGGGCGGAGGACGAGGCGAAGCGGCTGCGGGACGATTACGTGAGTGTGGAGCATCTCTTGTTGGGGACGCTGGATGAGTCGGTGAACACGCCGGTGGGCGCGATCTGGCGGGACTTGAAGTTTACGCGGGCGGACTTTCTGAAGGCGATGAACGCGGTGCGCGGGAACCAGCGTGTGACCAGCTCGAATCCGGAGGCGACCTACGAAGCGCTGGAGAAATATGGGCGGGACCTGACGCGGATGGCGCGGCAGAACAAGCTGGACCCGGTGATTGGGCGGGACAACGAAATCCGGCGCGCGGTGCAGGTGCTGTCGCGGCGGACCAAGAACAATCCGGTGTTGATCGGCGAACCGGGCGTGGGAAAGACGGCGATTGTGGAGGGGTTGGCGCGGCGGATCGTGTCCGGGGACGTGCCGGAGAGCTTGAAAGACAAGCGGATTGTGGCGTTGGACATGGGCGCGCTG
>CAYSZK010000222.1:0-2877 GCA_964435495.1 uncultured Verrucomicrobiales bacterium | reverse complement strand
TCACCCACGGGCCGTGGGCAGGCCGCGTTTACGGCGGGGGCAGTGTGGCGGCGGGGCGGTGGCGGCTGGCGCCGTGGCGGGCGGATGATGGGTGGCGGAGGAAATGGGGGGGGAGTGCGGCCCGGCTTGAATAATCCTGTAACTTCCTTTTTCGCGCGTGTAACAATGATGGAAAGCGTCGGGATTGCCCGGTGGTCCGGGTATTGGGCGGAGGGTCCGCGGCGTGTGGATGAAACGAGAGGATGGATTTGGAGGCGGACGATGACGATGGAAGGTGAAGGCAAGGCGGCGTGGGACGGGTTTTGGGCGGTTCTGATGCTGCGGCTGTTTTTGGGATTGCGCTGGGTGGTGTCGGCGATTGAGAAGTTCGAGGCGGACGGGGCGTATTCGTGGGCGGGGTATCTGGCGAACATGGAGCGGATGGGCAAGGGCATCGCGTCGAGCACGTTCATACCCGAGGCGCTGGCGCTGGTGTTCGCGAAGTCGCTGGGATTCATCTTTCCGGTGCTGGGGGTGGCGCTGTTGCTGGGCATCCGGACGCGGCTGGCGTTGATCGGGTCGGGGCTGATGTATGTGGGGCTGGCGTTTGGGCTGATGGCGGCGGAGGAGGAGCAGGGGGTGGCCTGGCTGGCGGTGCATGTGGCGCTGGTGGCCATGGCGCTGGTGCTGGCGCGGTACAACAAATTTGTGGTGTGGAAGGACTGACGGCGATGGGCGAGGCATTGGCGGGAGCGGCGGGCGTGAGCCGCCGGGATTTTTTGCAGGCGGGCGCGGCGGCGGGGGCGGGGGCGCTGCTGGCGGGGGCGGCCACGGGCGTTCACGGCGCGACGGGGGGCGGGGGCAAAGCGGATGAACTGCGGGTGGCAATCATTGGGGTGGGGGCGCAGGGGCGCGTGCTGCTGGACGCGTGCATGCGGATTCCGGAGCTGCGGTTCCAGGCCGTGTGCGACATTTGGAATTACAGCCGGCAATACGGCCAGAATTTCCTGAAGAAGAGCGGCCACGACGCGCGGGCGTACGAGGATTACCGGGAGATGCTGGCGTCGGAGAAGGATTTGGACGCCGTGCTCGTGGCGACGCCGGATTTTGTGCATGCGGAGCAATCGGTCGCGTGCCTGAAGGCGGGGTTGCACGTCTATTGCGAAAAATTGATGGCCCACACGGTGGAGGCGGCGCGGGAGATGGTGCTGGCGGCGCGGGAGACGGGAAAGAAACTGCAGATTGGCCACCAGCGCCGGTCCAATCCGCGGTACCTGCATGTGCTGCAAAAATTGCTGGGCGAAGCGAAGCTGGCGGGGCGGATGACGAACATCAACGGCCAGTGGAACCGGGCGGTGAACCCGGATTTGACGTGGGGCAAGAGCTACACCATCCCGGAGGAGACCCTGGCGAAATATGGGTATGCGAACATGCGCGAATTCCGGAACTGGCGCTGGTTCAAACGTTACGGCGGCGGGCCGATCTCGGATTTGGGAGCGCACCAGATCGACGTGTTCAACTGGTTTTTGGGCGCGAACCCGGCGTCGATCCTGGCCGGGGGCGGCAACGACTATTACAAGGACCGGGAATGGTACGACAACGTGATGGCCATCTACGAGTATCCGGCGGCGGAGGGCGTGGTGCGCGCGTTTTACCAGGTGCTGACCACGACGAGCGCGGGCGGCGGGTACTTTGAATACTTCATGGGGACCGAGGGCTCGATCAAGATGTCGGAGAACCCGCGCTTGACGAAGGTCTATCGCGAAGCGCAGGCGCAGGACTGGGCGCCGTGGGAGCGGAAGGGCTACATCAAGACGTCGGGCGGGGACGGGTCGGCGAAGCCGTGGGAGAAGCCGAAGTCGGCGGCGGTGGACGTGCGGGAGACGGCGCAGCTCGCGGCGTGGGATGTGCCGGTGGTCCTGGACAAGGCGATCCACCAGCCGCACCTGGAGAATTTCTTTGACGCGGTCCGGAACGGCACGCCCTTGCATTGCCCGCCGGAGGCGGGGTTCGCCTCGGCGGTGACGATCCTGCGGGTGAACGAAGCGGTGGCCGCGGGCCGGAAGCTGGAGTTCCGGCCCGATGAGTTTGTGGTGTGAGCGTTCACGCCTTCCATCGCGAGGCCATGGCGGCCGCGTGGGAGGTGCGCATGGACGGGGAGGACGCCGGGGGCGCGGCGGGCGCGGCGGAGGAGGCGTTCGCCGAGCTGGCGCGGATGGAGGCGGCGTTGAGCCGGTTTGCCGAGGGCGGGGATGTCTGGCGGGTGTCGCGCGCGAGGGCTGGGGAACGCGTGCGCGTGGGGGAGCATGCGTGGGAATGCATGCGGTTGGCGGAAAGGTTCCGGCGGGAGACAGGGGGCGCGTTTGACGCGGGGTTTCGCGGGGCTGGGATGGTGAGGGCGCAGGGGGCGGAGCGGCTTGAGTTTCTCGGGGATTTGGAGATCGGGGTGTTGCGGGGGCCGTTGGAATGGGACCTTGGAGCGGTGGGGAAGGGATATGCGCTGGACGTGATGGGGCGGTTGCTGCGGGAGTGGGGTTATCCGCGGGCGCTGCTGGTTGCGGGGGGGAGTTCGGTTTTGGCGTTGGATGCGCCGCAGGGGGCGGAGGGCTGGCCTGTGCGGCTTGGCGGAGCGGGGATGGACGAGTTTGAGTTGGCGAATCGCGCGGTAAGCGGGTCGGGCGCGGCGGTGAAGGGGGCGCACATCATCGATCCGAAGGATGGGCGTGGCGTAGCGCGGGAGGGGCGCGTTTGGGCGGCGGCGGCGACGGCGGCGGAATCGGACGCGTATTCGACAGGGCTGTACCTTATGGACGAGCGCGCGCGGGCGGGATGGCTGGCGGGGCATGGCGAGGTTGGCGGGGCGTGGTTGAGTGGCGGGAAACTGGTCAAGGCGGGGAG
>CAYSZK010000221.1:0-2914 GCA_964435495.1 uncultured Verrucomicrobiales bacterium | reverse complement strand
GTCGGGGCCCGCCCTTCGCAGACCGGCTGGCTGATGTATTCGCGGTTTTTTCCCCTGACCCGGCTGGACACGGCCCCGCACGCGGAGCTGAAGGCGGAGCTGCGCCCGTTTGTGGAAGATCTCCGGCGCGATCTGGCGAACTATCCCGCCGAACAGGATTGGGTGCAGCACATGCTCGGACATCGCAGCGGCAGGAGCGTGGGACCCAAATGGGACGAGTTGCGGTCCGGGGGGCAGGACCCGCGGCTGCACAACGTGTGCCGGGACCTGGCGCTGGAAGGGATTCGCGCCGACCCGTGGGGCGCGGCGCAGTTGGCCTTCTGGCAATGCGTCCGCGTCCTGCGGCTCGAACGCGATCAATGGAAAAATTTCCGTCCCAAGAGCATCCTCGCCGGCTACGGCAAGGAGCTGCTCAAGGAGCCTGGGTACGAGGCAATGCTGTTCGGGGAGCGGACTTTCGAGGAAGTGGCCGCCGGGCCGCTGCGCGGCGGGGCTGAGGCCTCGGCGGTGTCGGAGGCTGTCCGCGTCGCGGGCGGATGGGTGGACATCGCGTGGTGGGGGCCGGTGGCGGCATGCGCGCTTGCGGGATGGCTGGTGGCGGTGTGGCGTTGGCGGGCGGCCATGCTGCTCTGGTTGTCGGTCCCGGCGCTGCTGTTTGTGGCGACGTTCTGCGTGGGGCGCGCAATCACGCGCTATTTGTTGCCGTTCGAACCGCTGCTTCCCCTGGGAATCGCGGTGGGCCTCGGACTTCTCATCGATGCCGCGGCAAGGCTGCGCGGGGCGCCGTGTCCGGGGCCTGGGCGCGGGCAGCATTAGCGGTTTCCGTCCGCGCCGGTGTCCGTGACAATGGCGACCGACCGGCTGGCGGCTGGTCGTGGGGATGCCGCTCTGCGCGGGCGTCTGGAGAACGAACGGCTGGACACACCCACATGCGGCAGCGGCAGTTACGCAACCAGAGGATTGCTCCATTCCAGACCAGGAAAGCGGGCGAAGTCGGCGTCGTTGGTGTGCAAGACCGCGCGGTTGGCAATGGCGTAGGCGGCGAGCACCGCATCGGACAGCACCGCACCAGAAGCCATGGCGGCGGCAAGCAGGTCCATCACCCGCGCAAAATGGTCCGGAGCGGGAGCCAGCACCCGAACGTTCGGCAGCCCCAGCCAGGTTTCGACCACCTCGCGGGCACGATCGAGCGGGATCGTTGCACGGCCGAGCCTCGGATGGGTCGCGATGCGGACAAAACCGAGCGCCACTTCGTTGGGCAGGCCGATGATTTCCTCGTCGTTGAGCGCCGCCTCCCACCAAGCCGCCGCCTTCGCGTGCTGCGGGACGTGTGGATTGTAGGCGTAGAGAAGCAGATTGATGTCGGGCAGGATCATTTCCCCAGTTCCTCCAGGGTGGCCTCGTCGTCGAGTTCATCGGCCAGGCGATTGTAACTCCCGCCCTGCAAATCCGAAGGGAAGGCTGCCGGGAAAAGCGGCTTCACCGCCACACGCCGGCGGATGCCGCCCGGGTTGATCGCCCTGCGGATGCTGGCGTTGAGCACTTCCTTGAAGTTGCGCCCGGTGCGCCGCATTTCCTCCTTGAGCAACGCCTCGGTATCGGGATCGATGGTCACGGTGGTTCTCATGCTGTAATCATTGCACTATTTTATCTGCTGTCAAGACAGCAATTCCTATCCAACTCGAAGGAAACCGAAATCGCCATTGCGCCCGGTTGCTGGCGCAAAATTCCTCCCCCTCGGCAGGCTCTGGGCCTTGCCATCGACTGGCGCTGAGGGGCCGCTTAGGCCCTCGAACGAGAGTCTGGGTAACCGCCGATGCCCCGCCGTGGTGGTTTCGGGCGGCAACCGCTAGCGGGCTCCGTCCGCGCCGGTGTCCGTGACAATGGCGACCGACCGGCTGGTTCCCAGACGGCTGGCGCCGGCTTCGAGCATGGCCAGCGCCGCGGCGCGGTTGCCAATGCCGCCGGACGCCTTGACGCCGAGCCGGGCGCCGACGGTTTCGCGCATGAGGCGCACGGCTTCGACCGTGGCGCCGCCGGGCCCGAATCCTGTGGACGTCTTGACGAATTGCGCGCCGGCGCCCTCGGCGATGCGGCAGGCGGCGATGATTTCGCCGGGGGTGAGAAGGGCGGTTTCGAGGATCACTTTCAGCAGGCCGTGGCCGGCCATCGCCTCCCGGACCGCTTCAATGTCATGGCCGACGGTGTCGAAGTCGGCGTCTTTGAGGGCGCCCACGTTGAGCGCCATGTCGATCTCCAGGGCGCCGTCCTCCATGGCGGCGGCGGCTTCGCGGGCTTTGGTTTCCTTGCGCGACGCGCCAAGCGGAAAACCGGCGACCGCGCAGACCACGACGGGCGACCCGTTGAGTTCGCGGCGCGCGAGCGGAACGCGGCAGGGGTTGACGCAGACGCTGTGGAATCCGTGGGCGCGGGCCTCTTCACAAAGCGCGCGGATTTCCGCGGCCGACGCGCCGGGTTTGAGGAGCGTGTGATCGATGGCGCGGGCCAGATCGGTGGAAGAGAGCGGGGCAGCCATGGCCCGATTCTACATGGGCCGTCCCGGGTGTCCATCCGCGGTTGAGCGCAGCGGCGGCACCGCTTTCGGAGACGGGGGACGGAAGTGGAAGCGGCCCCCGCCACTTCAGGTTGTTCCAGCGATAAATGGGGCATCTGTGAGGAAGTGGCGGGGCCGCCGCTTAACATATTGGACTACCAAGACGCTGAAACGTGGCGGGGAGAAGTTTTCCACCGCGAAGAACGAAGAAGGGGACGGGAAACTTTCCACCACGAAGGACAGGAAGTTCACAAACGGGGGGTTGAACCACGGAGGACGCGGAGCCCACGGAGGGGGAACTGGGAACTGCGGTTCAGACAGTGGGGAGGCGGGGGCGTTAGCGGGGCGTAGGCCGGGCCT
>CAYSZK010000220.1:0-2930 GCA_964435495.1 uncultured Verrucomicrobiales bacterium | reverse complement strand
CAATCATGCCGATCACCTGCCCCACCTCCACCGTCGCCCCCCCGTGCGCCCCGCGCCGCAGCGCCCCGTCCACCGGCGCCGGCACCTCCACCGTCACCTTGTCCGTTTCAAACTCCACCACCGGCTCCTCCGCCCGGACAAACTCGCCTTCCTTCTTCAACCACGCGCCGAGCACACCGCCGCGGATCGATTCGCCGACCGCGGGCACCTTGATTTCCACATTCATGTCCGTCTTCCTTTCCGCCTGCTTGCGCCGCGGCCTTTACACCGAAAACGCCTGTTCCACCAACGCGCGCTGTTCCAGTTCATGGATCGCCGCCGATCCGGTCGCCGGGCTCGCGGACGCATCCCGCCCCGCGTACAGAATTTCGCACCCGAACAATCTCCGCAACCGCGGCTCAATCAGGAACCAGGCCCCGTGGTTCTGGGATTCCTCCTGGCACCAGACGATGCGCTCGCATTGGCCGTACCGCGAGGCCACTTCGTACAGCATCCCCTCGTGCAGCGGATAAAGCTGTTCCACCCGCACAATCGCCGTGTCCCTCCGCCCGCTCCTTCCGCGCTCGGCCTCCAGGTCGTAATACACCTTGCCCGAGCACAGGACCAGGCGCCGCGCCTCGAGCGGCGCCGCCGGGTCGTCCAGAATCTCACGGAACGGCCCCGACGCCACCTCCTCCAGCGGAGAGACGCAGCGCGGGTCCCGCAGCAGGCTCTTGGGCGTGAACACCACCAGCGGCTTGCGGATCGGGCGCAACGCCTGCCGCCGCAGCACATGCGCGTATTGCGCGGGCGTGGTGCAGTTCACCACCTGCAGGTTGTCCTCCGCGCACGCCATCAAAAACCGCTCCACCCGCCCGCTCGAATGCTCCGGCCCCTGCCCGTCATACCCGTGCGGCAGCAACAGCACGATCCGCGAAGTCACCCCCCACTTCGCCTCCGACCCGGCCAGGTACTGGTCGAGGATCACCTGCGCGCTGTTGCAAAAATCGCCAAACTGCGCCTCCCACACCGTCAGCATCTCCGGGTAATCCAGGCTGTAGCCAAAATCGAACCCCAGCACCGCCGCCTCCGACAGCGGGCTGTTGTAAATGCAAAACCGCGCCTGCCCTTCCGCCACGTGATTCAACGGAATGAACCGTTCCCGCGTCTCGATGTCGTACAGCACCGCGTGCCGCTGGCTGAACGTCCCGCGCCGGCTGTCCTGCCCCGATACCCGGATCGGCACGCCTTGTTTCAGCAGGGTCCCAAACGCCAGCGCCTCCCCAAATGCCCAGTCCACAGGCGCCGAACCCTCCGCCATCCGCCGCCGCCCCTCCATCAACCGCGCCAGTTTCGGATTCACCGTGTGCTCCTCCGGCACCCGCGTGATCGCCCGCCCAACCTCCCGCGCCTCCTCCACCGGCAGGGAGCTGTCAAATCCCGCCAACATCTCCGGACACGCCAGCGGCGGGCGGATTTTCGGAACCCAACGCCCCGATTCCGCCTGCGCCGCGGCCAGCGCCTTCTCCAAACACCCCCGGTATTCCAACGCCGCCGCCCGCACCTCCTCCTCCGCCACCTCCCCGCCCGCCACCAGTTGTTCCAGCAGAATCTCGCTGTTGGACGGATGGGTCTTGATCGCCGTGTACAACGTTGGCTGCGTGAAACTCGGCTCGTCCCCTTCGTTGTGCCCCAGCCGCCGGTAGCAAACCAGGTCCACCACCACGTCCCGGTGGAACGCCTGCCGGAACTCCAGCGCCAGCTCAATGGCGTACACCACCGTCAGCGGGTCGTCGGTGTTCACGTGAAAGACCGGCACGTGCAGCATCTCCGCCAGCGCCGTACAGTAATGGGTCGAGCGCCCGTCCTGCGGCATTGTCGTGAACCCAATCTGGTTGTTCACAATCACGTGCAGGGTCCCCCCCGTCCGGTACCCCTCCAACCGCGACAGGTTCAAAGTCTCCGCCACCACCCCCTGCCCAATAAACGCCGCGTCCCCATGCACCAGCAGCGGCAGCACCCGCGACCGCGCCTGCATGTCGTCCAGCCGCCGCTGCCACGCCCGCGCCTTCCCCTGCACCACCGGATCGACCGCTTCCAAATGGCTCGGGTTCGGCGCCAGCCCCACCGCCACCACGCGCCCCGAAGAGGTCGCCACCTCCGCCTCGTGCCCCAGATGGTACTTTACGTCCCCATCCCCAGGCAGCCCCTGCGGGATGTAGTTGTCGTGGAACTCCGCAAACAGGCTCGCGTGGTCCTTCCCCAGGATGTTCGCCATCACGTTCAACCGCCCCCGATGCGCCATCCCCATCACGATCCGCTCAATCCCCAAACCCGGACACGCCTCAATCACCGCGTCCAGCGCCGGAATCAGCGTCTCGCCCCCCTCCAACGAAAACCGTTTCTTCCCCACGTACCGCGTGTGCAAAAAATTCTCGAACTGCTCCGCTTCCAGCAGGCGCCCCAAAATCCGCCTCTTTTTCGCCGTCGAAAAGTCCGGGTTGTTCCGCCGCGCCTCCATCCGGTCCCGCAGCCACCGCCGCATCGTGAAGTCCTGGATGTGCATGAACTCCACGCCAAGGTTGTCGGCGTAGGTCTCCCGCAATATCGCCAGAATCTCCCGCAACGTCCGCCGCCCGCCCCCCGCCAGCGAAACCGAGTCGAATTCCGTGTCCAAATCCCCCTCTTCAAAACCCAACGCCTCCAGCTCCAGCTCCGGCACGTGCGTCCGGTTGAACCCCAGCGGGTCCAGATTCGCAATGTAATGGCCAATCATCCGGTACGCGAAAATCGCCGGAAAAATCAGCCCCTGCTTCCGCCCATACTCCCCCGCCGCATCCCCCGCCGCATCCCCCGCCGCGCCACCGGTCCGCGCCTCCTCCGCAACGCCCACGCCCAACGCCGGCGCCGCTCCCGCCGATGCCCCCGCCCCCCCCCCCCCCCCCCCCCGC
>CAYSZK010000219.1:0-2954 GCA_964435495.1 uncultured Verrucomicrobiales bacterium | reverse complement strand
GAACGCCAGGCCTCTGAATTCCGGCCCTCGACCCTCGCCTCTCGACCCTCGACCCTGTTTTCACGGCGTCCTTCGGGTGGGCGGCGGCGCGGGCTCCATGCGGATGCTCCAGGACACAGGCCCTTTGCGCCAAACCGGTTTCTCGACCGTGCGCTCGGCCACGAACAACGATCCCGATTGAAAGGCCTCGGCCAGCCGTTTTATGAACCCAGCCACGGACGCGGGAACGGCCTCTGGCGCCGCGTTGGGTATCGGCCTGCCGACGGGCGCGAACAGCAACTCCCCAGGCCGAAGCGGCGCTTGCGCCCCGGCGGTGGCGGCGGCACCCAGGCTAGCCTGGCTCAGGCGAGCCTGGTCCAGGCCCCAAGAGGCGGCGTACTTGGCGGCGGTGGCGGCGGCTTTGGCGTAAGAGACCGTCCACCCGGCCTTGCGGTCGCCGATCCAGCCGATCTCCGGACCGTTGGCGAGGACCGGCAAAAGGCACAGATGAACCCCTTCGTTCAGGACTGGCGGCTCCGCGGTAAGAAAAACGAAGGCGACCGCGCAAACGCCGGGTTTATCCGATAAGCTTGTCACCGAAAGATGGTCGGGAAGGTCGCGGACATCGGTGGGCGCGTTTCCTCCAAACGCATAAGCAGACATAAACGGAACAAACGCCACGGCTAATACGAAGTCCCTCCACGCGATATTCATCGTGAAGCCATCGTGGGCGGGAGCGGCGGGCCGTCAAGCGGAAAATCAACGCCATGGCATGGCGTGTTAAAGCCGCTTTGGAGCGCCCATACTGGAGGGGCGTTGCCTTGAAACCATTCCCCCAACGGTCCCTCCTGCGTTTTGCGCGGAACCTGAAGAGGCTCCGACTGGAGGCGGAGTTTTCCCAAGAGCGGTTGGCGGCGAAGCTCGACCTGGACCCGCGTCACTACCAAAAACTCGAAGCCGCGCAAGTCACACCTTCATTTGGCTTGCTAATCCGGGTCTCCCGCGTGTTTCGGTGCGCTTGGGACGTTCTGCTGGAGGGTGTGTGATCGCTGTTTTCCCAAAGCGGCTGGCTGGGATCGTTGGGTTGGCGGCGGACGGTGGCTTGGGGTCACCGGGCCGCGACTGGACCGAAAGCGCGCTTGACGAAGTGGGGCGGCATGCTCAAAGTTATAGGTTCTACCCCTGATCCGTATGGCCAAATCTTCCAAGCGCGCTGCCTCCCAATCCCGTAAATCGGCCCCCCGCAAACCGGCCCCCGCCCCCAAGAAGTCCAGTAAGTCCGTCTCGCCAACCCGGCGCCCGGCGCACCCCGGCGGCAAGGCCAAACCCAAACCGGCCGCAAAAAAACCGTCCGTCCCCCCCCCTTCCCTCGGCGCCACCGTCACCGAGCCCATGCCGGTCCTTTCCCCCGACAAGCAGGACCGCCTCCGCGATCTCGTCCGCCTCGCCCGCGAGCAAGGGTATCTCACCTACGACGACCTCAACGAAGCCCTCGGCGATTCCGCCAACAAACCCGAGGAAATCGAGCCCGTGCTTGGCTTCCTCCGCAACCTCGACATCGACCTGATCCACGCCTCCGACGTGGACCGTTACAAGAAGGGTGGCGCCGACGACGAGGCCGCCGGACCCAAGGACTCCAAGCTCGACATCCTCGACGATCCCGTCCGGATGTACCTCAAGCAGATGGGCCAGGTCCCCCTGCTCACCCGCGAACAGGAGGTCGAAATCTCCAAGCGCATCGAGGAGGCTGAAATCAATGTGCAAACCACGCTCAACCGCTTCGGCTTTACCGCCCGCGAGCACCTTGCCATCGCCAACAAACTGGTCCTCGGGCGCGAACGCTTCGACCGCGTCATCCAGGACAAGAAAATCGAGGGCCGCGAGCAGTACCTGCGCGGCCTCAAGCGCCTGATCCGATCCCTGGCCACCCTCAACGACAAGGCCGACCGCGCCTTCACCACGCTCGCCCGCCCCTCCACCACCAAGAGCCATCGCACCCGCGCCGAACGCGAGTTTCAGAAGGTCCAACCCCAATTCGCCAGGACGTTCCCCAAATTCTTCTTCAAACAGCGCGTCACCGAAGAGATCGGAGCCATCGCCGACCAGCGCGCCCGCGAAATCGCGGAGATTGAGACCGAGATCGAACGGCTCGAAGCCCGCCGCCACAAGGAAGCCCGGAACGACATCAAGGCCCGCCAGGGCCGCCTTCGCGAACTCGAAGCCGACGCCCGCATGCCCGCCGCCGAGTTCCACCGGCAATACGCCGAGCTCCGCCGCCATATGCGCGCCGCCAACCGCGCCAAAACCGAGATGGTCGAGGCCAACCTTCGCCTCGTGATTTCCATCGCCAAGAAATACACCAACCGCGGCCTCTCCTTCCTCGACCTGATCCAGGAGGGCAACATGGGCCTCATGAAGGCGGTCGAAAAGTTCGAGTACCGCCGCGGATACAAGTTCTCGACGTACGCCACATGGTGGATCCGCCAGGCCATCACCCGGTCCATCGCCGACCAGGCGCGCACCATCCGCATCCCGGTGCACATGATCGAAACGATCAACAAACTCATGCGCGTCCAAAAACAGCTCATCCAGGAGCTCGGACGCGAACCCACCCCCGAGGAAATCTCCGAAGAGATCCTCATGGCCGTCGAGCGCGTCCGCGCCATCCTTAAAATGGCCCAGCAGCCCATCTCGATGCAGGCCCAGGTCGGGGACAGCGACGACACCACCTTCGGCGATTTCATCGAGGACAAGTCCGCCGAAAATCCCTCCGAAATGACCGCGTACGCGCTGCTGCGCGAGAAAATCCGCGATGTCCTCGATTCGCTCACCGACCGCGAACGCGCCGTCCTCGAACAGCGCTTCGGCCTGCTCGACGGCTACTCCCGCACGCTCGAGGAAGTCGGGCGCCAGTTCCGCGTCACCCGCGAACGCATCCGCCAGATCGAAGCCAAGGCCCTCCGCAAGATGCGCCA
>CAYSZK010000218.1:0-2955 GCA_964435495.1 uncultured Verrucomicrobiales bacterium | reverse complement strand
GGATCAAGGCGCATCTCCCCGGCGCCCGCGTCTCCGGTGGCGTCTCCAATATCTCCTTTTCCTTCCGCGGCAATAATCCCATGCGCGAAGCCATGCACGCCGCGTTCCTCTACCACGCCGTCCAGGCCGGCCTCGACATGGGCATCGTCAACGCCGGCCAGCTCGCCGTGTACGAGGAAATCCCGCGCGATCTGCGGGATCACGTCGAGGATGTCCTTCTCAACCGCCGCCCCGACGCGACCGAACGGCTCATCACCCTCGCCGGCGCGCTCAAGGCCTCCGGCGCGGGCGCCGCCGCCGGTCCGGCCGCCGCCGACGCCGCGTGGCGCGAGGCGCCCGTCGAGGAACGCCTCAAGCACGCCTTGATCAAAGGCATCGTCGATCATATCGACGCCGACACCGAGGAGGCCCGGCTCAAGTATGGCCGCCCGCTCGCCGTGATCGAAGGACCGCTCATGGACGGAATGAACGTCGTCGGCGACTTGTTCGGCGCCGGAAAAATGTTCCTGCCCCAGGTGGTCAAGAGCGCGCGCGTCATGAAAAAGGCCGTCGCCTGGCTCACGCCTTACCTCGAAGCCGAAAAGGCCGCCGCCGCCGCCGCGGGCGTGGCAGCCCGCCCCCGCGGCCGGATCGTTCTCGCCACTGTCAAAGGCGACGTCCACGACATCGGCAAGAACATCGTCGGCGTCGTGCTCGCCTGCAACAATTACGAGGTCATCGACCTGGGCGTAATGGTGCCGTGCGAGAAAGTCCTCGCCGCCGCCCGCGAAAAGGAAGCCGGCATCATCGGCCTCAGCGGCCTCATCACGCCGTCGCTGGACGAGATGGCGCATGTCGCGCGCGAAATGGAGCGCGAAGGTTTCGACATCCCCCTGCTCATCGGCGGCGCCACCACCAGCAAGGCCCACACCGCCCTCAAGATCGCCCCCGCCTACACGCGCGGCCCCGTCGTCCACGTCCTCGACGCCTCCCGCGCCGTCCCGGTCGCCGGCTCGCTCCTCAGCCCCGAAAACCGGCCCGCGTTCGAGGCCGAAAACCGGCACGCCCAGGAAACCCTCCGCAACCGGCATGCCGCGCCCGCCAAGTCCGATCTTCTCCCCCTCGCCCAGGCCCGCGCCAATGCTTTCCGCACCGACTGGACCGCCTACCAGCCCCCGGAACCCGAGGCCACCGGCGTGCTTCTCTTCGCCGGCGGGGAGAACCGTTCCCCCGCGCCGGACGGCGCCGCGCCGGCCGCCACGCGCATCGGCGGGCGCGAGTTCCCCACGGACTCGGACCGGGCCCAGGTCTTTTCGCTGCGGACACCGCCCACATGGTTCGCCACCACGGACACGCCCGCGCTTGTCGAGGCCAAGCAACGGCTCAAGGAGCTTTCCTTCCGCCAGGAGGAGACGGAGGCGGTCCTGGACCGTTACTACCGTCGCGACGCCTTTGCCGGCGCGGGCCTCGGCCCGGACTGCGCGTACCTCGTGGCGCCCTCCACCTCCGGCAGGAACACGCTGCCCCTCGCGTTCGCCCGCAGGCTCGCGCGGGATTTTGGCGGGATTGTCATTGACGAAGGAGTCGAGGCGAAGAATCCCGAAGAGGCCAAACTTCGGAAGTCATTTGTCCAAAAGCTGTCCAGCCCTTCGATCGTCCAGTTTCGCGGGACCAACCTCGAGGCCAGGGCGCGGTTCCGAATCTTCCTGGCGGACGACATACTGACCAGCGGCGAGACCATCAACGCGATGCAGGAGGCCTTGCTTTCGTTGGACCTCGAACCCGCGGGCGCGTTGGTGGTGGGCGCCAACCAGGAAGCCAAACCGGTTTACACCGCCAGCGCCCGGCAACTCGCCAAGCTGCTTGCACCGGCCGCGAACGCATCCGAGGCAAGCGTCCTCGAATGGCTCGCACTTGCCTTCGGTCATGCGTATGGCAACCTGATTCGAAAGGCCGCTCAGGACGCCCAGTCGGAGCCTGGGAAAGTTTATGACCTCATCAGCCGAAAAGCCCGTGATCACGCCCGAGCAGGCGGAACGCTACGCCAAATGGCACGACTGGATGTACGCCGAGAGCATCCGGCTGGGCCGCACACCGATCCCCCAGGAACTGGAAGATCCCGAGGAATGGGACCGGTTCTGCCACTGGAAACATCTCAACTGGCTCAAGTTCGCCCGAGCCTCGGCGGACAAGTACATCGCCCGCCTGGACCGGGAGGAAGCCGAGGCGAAGACGCGGCAACAGGCCGCCCTCCTGGCCGAGCCTCCCGCCGCGTATCCCTCGAAGACCTAGTCCCCTTCATCGACTGGTCCCCCTTCTTCCACACCTGGGAATTGCGCGGGCGCTTCCCGTCCATCCTCGACCATCCCGGCCACGGCGTTCGCGCCCGCGAACTTTACGACGACGCCCGCCGGTTGCTGGACCGGATCGTTTCGCAAAAGCTGCTCCACCCCCGCGGCGTCCTTGGCTTTTTCCCGGCCAACGCCTCCGGCGACGACATCGAAATCTACGCCGACGCCCAGCGCACCGGCATCCTTGGCGTGGTCCACACGCTCCGCCAACAGATGCCCAAAGACCCCGGCAAACCCCACCTCGCCCTCGCCGATTACGTCGCCCCGCGCGATTCCGGACGCCCCGACTGGATCGGCGCCTTCGCCGTCACCGCGGGGCACGGCCTCAAGGAACTCGCCGCCCGCTTCGACGCCGAACACGACGATTACAACAAAATCATGGCCGAAGCGCTTGCCGACCGTTTCGCCGAGGCCTTCGCCGAATGGCTCCACCGCGAGGCACGCATCCTTTGGGGATTCGGCGCCGGCGAGAATCTCTCCCCCAACGATCTGATCGCCGAGAAATACCGCGGCATCCGGCCCGCGCCGGGCTACCCCGCCTGCCCCGACCACACCGAGAAGGCCGCCCTCTGGGCGTTGCTCGACGCCGAGCGCCTCACCGGCATCACCCTCACCGAGAGCTACG
>CAYSZK010000217.1:0-2997 GCA_964435495.1 uncultured Verrucomicrobiales bacterium | reverse complement strand
ATTTCGTCCTTCGCCTCGGGCATCGCCAACTGGGCCACGAAAATCAGCGAACCCTTCGACACCGCCGCCGCGACCCTCCGGCGGACCATTCCCCGGATGAAACGGGCCGGCACAGCCTTTCTCCGCACCATGAGCTGGCCCAACGACGGGCGGCCGGAGGCGGACTGGCGCGACGAATCGGTCCGCCGGATGCGGCTCCTCGGAAAAATGGCGGAGGACGCCGGAATCGTGATCGTGGTCGAAAATTGCGACGGCTGGGCCAGCACCAGCGCGGACGCCTACGCGGACTATTTCGCGCGGGTGGGATCGCCGGCGGTGAAGGCGGCGTTCGACACCGGCAACCCCTGTTCCCACGGCCAGACCAACACTTGGGAATGGTTCCTCAAGGCCAAGCCCCACATCGCCCAGATCCATATCAAGGCGCACACCCCGCCATCCGCGGGCGGAAAAGGGGAGCACACCTGGCCGGACGCCGGGGCGAGCTGCGTGGAGGAGGTCATCGCGGACCTCTTGAAGGACGGGTACAGCGGGTTCGTATCGATCGAACCGCATCTGAAGGCGGTGATCCACGAAGGGCGCCAGATGACGGACGCGGAGGCGGCCTACGCGACGTACGTGGAATACGGGCGGCGTCTGATGGCGCTGGTGGAGCGCGTCGCGGCGAGGGGGTGAGCGCGGCCCCCGCCGCTTGTCACAGCCCGGCGGCTTCGATCCAGCGGGCGGGGAGGGTGACGGCCCAGGGGGCGGCCATGCGCTCGGGATGGAATTGGACGCCCCAGACGGCCAGGTTTTCCGTATGATGGGCGGCCTCGACAACGCCGTCGGGCGCCGCCGCGTCGGCGGCCAGCGCGCCGGCAAGGCGGCGGACGCCCTGGTGATGATGGGAGTTGACGATGGCGTGGGGCGCCCCCTCAAGGACCCACTCCAGAAACCCGCCCGCAGCGGCGTCAATAGGATGTTCCCGGCTGGGCTCCGCCCCGGCCGCGGCCACGCTGGAGAGCTGGTGCGCGGCGTGGGCCTTGGCGCCGAGGGCGGAGGGGAGGTCGGCGTGGAGCGTTCCGCCAAGGGCCACGTTGAGGGCTTGAAAACCGCGGCAGACGGCGAGGACCGGTTTGCCGGCCGCAAGCGCGGCGCGGAGGAGGGCGAACTCAAGCTTTTCGCGCTCTTGATGGACGCCGCAAAGTTTGGCGGGATCGGGCGGCGCGCCTTCGTAGGCGCCGGATTCGGGGGAGAAATCGCCGCCGCCGGGGAGGATCAGGCAGGGCGCTGCGGCGAGGGCTTCCAGGGCGGCGCCTTCCGGGGTGTCGTGGGCGGCGACGGCGGGGGCGGTGATTCCGGCGCCGGCGAGCCAGGCGGTGAGGGCGGGGCTCAGGGAGCCATCCCTTTTTTCTGCGACCACGAGAAACGGTTGGGGCATGCGGCGGAGATTGGGGACTGGTGAATCGCGGCGGTTCTAAGGCGAACCGCGCCGTTTGGAAAGTCTGGAACGAGAGGCGCGTTCGTCCGGCAGTGGAGGCAGCGACGCACCGCATCTGTTACGGTTTTGGTGGCGCCGCGGGCTTCCTTGGCCTAGGCATGGCCATGGAGAAAAAGCGGTTTACGGAACTCGGGCTCAGCGAGGAACTCGTGCGTGCGGTGCACGGGATGGGATTTGAGGAGGCGACGCCCATCCAATCGATGGCGATTCCGGTGCTGCTGGGCGGCGCGGACGCGGCGGGCCAGTCGCAGACCGGGTCGGGGAAGACCGTGGCGTTTGCGTTGCCGGCGATTGAGCGGGTGGACCCGGAGCTGCGCGCGCCGCAGGTGCTGATTCTTTGCCCGACGCGGGAGCTGGCGATCCAGGTGGCGGAGGAGGTGGCCAAGCTGGCGGCGTTCAAACAGGGCGTGCGCGAACTGCCTGTGTATGGCGGCCAAGGCTACGACCGCCAGATCCGGGGATTGAAGCAGGGGGCGCAGATCATCATCGGCACGCCGGGGCGGATCATGGACCACCTGGAGCGGGGCACGCTGCGGCTGGAGTCGATCCGCATGGTGGTGCTGGACGAGTGCGACCGGATGCTGGACATGGGTTTTGTGGACGATATCCGGAGCATCTTGAAGACGGCGCCGCCGGAGCGGCAGACGGTGCTCTTTTCGGCGACGATGCCGCGGGGGATTCAGGAATTGCTCCAGACGTTCACGCGCAACGCGGTGCGGGTCACGGTTCCCGCGCACGCGGCGCCGGCGCCGGACATCGAACAAGTTTATTACGAGGTGGAGCGGCGGTCCAAGCTGGAGGCGCTGTGCCGGGTGATCGACGTCGAGGAGATCGGGTACGCGATCATTTTCTGCGCGACGAAGATGATGGTGGACGAGCTGGCCGAACACCTGAACGCGCGGGGCTACGCCGCCGACCGGATGCACGGGGACATCACGCAGCAGCAGCGGGAGCGGGTGATCGCGAAGTTCCGGAACCGGGGACTCGAATTCCTTGTGGCGACCGACGTGGCGGCGCGGGGGCTGGATGTGGACGACGTGGAGGTGGTCTTCAATTACGACCTGCCGCACGACGGCGAGGATTACATTCACCGGATCGGGCGCACGGGGCGGGCCGGGCGCAGCGGCAAAGCGGTTTCCTTTGTCGCGGGCCGGGAAATCTACCGGTTGGAGGCGATCATGCGGACCACGCGGGCGCGCATCCGCCGGGCGGCGGTGCCTTCGGCCGAGGAAGTGGAGGAGAAACGGAAGAACGCGTTCTACGACACCCTCCGGGAGGTGCTGGAGAAAGGGGCCTACGCGCGGCACGACGCGCTGGTGGACCGGCTGCTGGGCCAGGACTATTCCCCCACGGACATAGCGTCCGCGCTGATACACCTGGCGCAGGAACAGCGGCCCGCCCCGCCGCCGGAGGCGGCCGCGCCCGAACGCCCGCGGCGGGCCTTCGCCGAAAAGGGCCGGGCGCCGGACCGCGCCAGGCGCGGCCCGCCACGGGAACGGGAGGATTCCCGGGGCCATGCC
>CAYSZK010000216.1:0-3019 GCA_964435495.1 uncultured Verrucomicrobiales bacterium | reverse complement strand
GGCCCGGCCTACGCCCCGCTAACGCCCCCGCCTCCCCACTGTCTGAACCGCAGATGGGGGGCTAAAATCGGGGATGCGGAAATGAGCCCCGGCTCCCGGGAGGCGCGGTCCCCGGGCCGGCGGGCGTTGGGGCCGGGGGACAGGGCTGGGGCGGCGTGGCGGAAGCGGCGGATGTGGCGAGTTGCGTTGGCGCGGGTTTCGGCCCATGCTCGGCCGCGATGAACACGCCCTGCTTGCCCGCCGTGGCCGCCGCCCTCGCCGTCTTTACCGGAATCCTGCCGTTCGCCCCGGCCCCGGCGTGCGCGTCGCCCTTGGCGGATTATTCCATCACGCGCGTGCGCTTCTTTCCGCGCGAAGGGAAGGCGGCCCAGATGAAAGGGGGCAAATTCACGGGGTCGAACGAAGGGCCGACCACCTCCTTTGAAACGTTCGCGGAGATCAAGGAAGCGCCGCCCGAGGGGCAGTGGTCGGAGATCACCGTCGAGGGCGGGCGCGCGTTCCGTTACGTCAAGTACGAGTCGCCCCTGGGGAGCTGGGGCAATGTCGCGGAGATCGAGTTCCACGCCGGGGACGCAAAGCTCACCGGCGCACCCTTCGGCACGGCGGGTTCGCGCGACGACAGCGGCTCCGATTTCGCCAAGGCGCTGGACGGGGACACGGGCACCTACTTTGAGGGGAAAAGCGAGCACAACCAGTACGTGGGGCTTGATCTGGGGCCGGACAGCCAGTGCGCGCCGGTCGAGCTTTCCGTAAAGCCCGGAACCTACGCGGACGCGCAGGCGGTCGAGCTGCGAACGGCGACGCCCGGCGCAACGATCCGGTTCACGGTCCACGGCACGGCGCCGCGGAAGGACGACGGCATCGAGTATGGCGGACCCGTGGCCGTGCCGAGCAACGTGCTCCTCATCGCGGCGGCGTTCAAACCGGGCCTGGCGCCCAGCCCGCTGGCCATGGCGCCGTTCCGGATCACGTCGGCGCCTATGGACGCGGACTTGGTGCGGACGTTCCACATCGGCAACAGCCTCACGGACACGGTCGTGGGCTGGCTGCAGCCGCTGGCCGAAAGCGCCGGCAAACGGATGGACTTTCGCAGGTTCACCATCCCGGGCGCGCCCACCGACTGGCTCTGGACGCATCCTGGAACCGGCTTTGGCGACAACCGCGTGGCCGAGCAGTTTGTGGTGCTCGCGCCAATCCACCACATTTTCACCCAGCCGTTCGCCGGCCATGGCCGGTCCGTCGAAAACGAGGCGCAGCACAGCGGCATGTTCTTCGAGGAATGCCGGAAGAGCTCGCCCGATGTCCAGCCGTGGCTGTACGTGCAGTGGCCGGGTCCGAAGTTCGAGGACGCCTGGGCGCAGGCCCGCGGGGAGTTCGCGCAACTCGGTCTTGCGCCGGCGGCGACATGGCATGAGGCGGTGGCCAATCATGTGCGGTACACCGAGGCGGTGCGGGACAAGCTCAACGCAACATGGCGGGGACGGCCCGCGTTGATCGTGCCCGGCGGCCCGGCCCTCGCGGACCTGAAGACCCAGCTCGACGCCGCCAAAATTCCGGGCTTGGGCGAATTCTTTGCGGAGACCTACGCCGACGGCATCCACATGACCGCCAAAGGGCGCTACCTGATCTCGCTGGTGCATTACGCCTGCATCTACAAGGAGAGCCCCGAAGGCAAGGTCAGCGCCCTCAACAGCGGGCTGTCAGAAGCGCAGGCGCGTGAATTCCAGCGGATCGCCTGGGCTGTGGCCACGAGTTATCCTGGGTCAGGAGTCAAAAACTGACCGGAGTCCTGTCCGGGTACCGGCCACCCGGTGCCCCCGCGATTTGGTCAGTCCCGGCTTTTGGCGGCGGTCTTGCCGGTCCGCGGGGGCGGCGCCCCGCGATGTCCCGCGGCCCAGAGTCAGCGGCAACCGCCCGCGCCGGCAAAACGCGCGGGTCCGGGAGATCCGGACGTTTTCGTGCCGCTTATCTTGGCTGGACGGCCGCCATGCCGCCATCGACGTGCAGGACCTGGCCGGTGACCCAGACCTGCTCGGGCGACAACAACCAGCAGATCGCCGAGGCGATGTCGCCCGGTTCGCCTAGGCGCCCTAACGGGTGCAACGCAAGGGAGGCTTTGAGCGCGGGTTCACTTCCGGTAATCGCCTGGCTGAGCGGTGTGCGGACCAATCCCGGCGCCACGCAATTGACCCGGACCTTGTAGCGCGCGTAGGTGGACGCCGCGGACCGCGCCATGCCTTCCACGCCCGCCTTGGCCGCCGCAATCGCTTCGTGGTTGAACAGCCCGCGCGCCGCGGCCACGGACGAGCAAAACACCACCGAACCGCCCCCGTCCCGCATCATGCGCCGCACGGCTTCGCGCAGCAGGAGGAAAGAACTGGTCAAGTTGGTCCGCAACGCGCCGTGCCATTCCTCGTCGGTGGTCAGATGCGCGGGCTTGAGGAAAATCGACCCCACGCAATTCACGACCCCCGCCAGTTTCGCGCCACCAGCCGTGGCCGTCTCAAACGCCCGCGCCACGGAATCGGAGTCCGTGGCGTCCATCACGACCGGGCGCGCCCCAATCCCGCCAGCGCACGCGTCAAGGCGCGCCTGGTCGCGCGCCGCCACCACGACCTCCGCGCCCTGGGCGCAAAGGCGCCGGGCCACTTCGGAACCGATCCCGCCCGACCCGCCCGCGACAAAATAGATTGACCGCGAATTCTCATCCATAGTTTCCGTAGGTTAGACGCTCTCGCTCCATCGGCAAGCGGCGGCCCGAAGAATCCCCCAGGGGCGGGCGCACCAGCGGATCAAATCACCGCATCGCATGCCGGAGTCGAGGGTCGAAACGCAAAGGCCCATCGTTGTGAACACCTTACCCCTCCGTGCGCCCCGTGTGTGCTTCGAGATTCGCGCATTCTCCGCCTCCCGCGCCTCCCCATCGTCCCACGCACATTTACGGCGGCGGGGGCGCCGCCGCTCCACATCCCCCTTCGTGGCCTTTGTGCGCTTCGTGGTGAAATATCCCCACCCTCCG
>CAYSZK010000215.1:0-3060 GCA_964435495.1 uncultured Verrucomicrobiales bacterium | reverse complement strand
CCCCGTTCCTCCAATCCATCTTTCCCCCCACCCTCGCCCGCGCCATCAACTGGGCCGGCCTGCGCAACGAACCTGGCTCCTTCATCGACCCGGCTTATGTCCACACCGAAAGCGACCTTCTTTTCACCGCCCCGTTCCCAGAAGGCCGCACCGGCCTGCTCTACATCCTCTTTGAGCACCAGCGCCGCAAAGACCCGTGGATTCCCTTCCGCCTGCTCCGCTACATGACCGCCATCTGGGCGCGCCACCTCGAGGCGCACCCCGAAACAACCCGCCTGCCCGTCATCCTCCCGGTGGTTCTCGCCCAAAACGCCACCACATGGAAACTCCCCGCCGGTTTCAAGCATCTGCTGGACATCCCGCCGCATCTGGCCGCCGACCTGGAGGCCTTTGTCCCGGACTTTTTCCACCGCCTGGTCCAGCTTGCCGAGATGCCCTTTGACAAGATCACGGGCACGCCCGCGGGCATTCTGGCCTTGCGGCTGCTCAAGGCCGAGCAAATGGACGCGCTGCTGGACGATGCGGTTTGGGACCGGGGCTTGCTCGTGCGCGTTTCGCGGGACGCCCTGGAGCTATTCCTGCGCTACATCCTGGGGGCGGGCATTGACAAGGAGGCCTTCGCCCGTAGGATTGAAGCGTTGGAGGAACCGGAGGCAAAAGCCGTGGCCATGACTCTCGCAGACCAATTTCGCCAGGAAGGCCAGGAAAAGGGCCTGCAAGAAGGCTGGCTGAAAGGCCGTCAGGAGGGCTGGCAGGAGGGCCAAGAAAAAGGCCGCCAACAAGCCCTGGCCCAGGCGGTGCTGAAAACCCTCGAAGTCCGGTTTGGCCGGGTGCCCGAAGGCCTGAAGGAAGCCGTCCAGGAAATCGGCGCCGACAAACTCGGCACCCTGCTCCAAACCGCGCTCCAGGCCGCATCGCTCGAAGAGTTCGCCGCCGCGATGTAATCCCGTCCCTCCGTGCGCCGTGGCATTTCCCCAGGTCGTGCATTAGGCTGATCCCTTTCGCCCCTCTGGGGCGTGATCCGATTTTTCCCCTGTTTCCCCGGCGTTGAAACACTGGACTGTCGCCGGGCGTCCCTGTCGAGACTTCCCCTCCCCCCTTCGCGTCCTCCATGTGCTCCGTGGTAAACCTCCCCCCTTCGTGCTCTTCGTGCGCTTCGTGGTGAAAAACTTCCCGTCCCCCGGACTCCCCTCCGTGTTCTCCGTGCCCTCCGTGGTAAACCTCCCCCCTTCACGCCCTTCGGAAAAGAGGTCACACCGCCAGGCGCCGGTGCCGCCGCCGGTATCGCAGCGGCGGCAAATGATGGAACCGCGAAAACAACCGCGTAAAATGGGCCTGGCTCTCAAAACCCACCTCCTGCGCAATGTCCAGCACGCTCCGGTCCGTCGTTTCCAGCAAACGCGCCGCGTGCCCGGCCCGGACCCGGTTCACGTATTCCGTTGGCGTGCAACCCAGCCGCAGCCGCGCCACCCGCGCCACATGCTCCGGACTGCGCCCGCACAACCGCACAAAACCCGCCACCCCCTCCCGCGCCGCCTCCAGGTCCCGCACCCCGGCGCACGCCCGTTCCAGCCACTCCGGCAACCCGGCATGGGCCGGCGCCAGCCGCGACACGAACCGGTCCAGCAGCTCCATCAAAAACAGCTCCACCGCAAACCGGTCCCGCGCCCCAAACGCCAGACGCCGCGCCGCCCCCTCCAGCCACTCCCGCCCCTCCCGCTCCATCCGCCATATCCGCGGCCGGGCGCCCGGACGCCAGAACGCGTCCCGCAACCGCGGAAAATACCGCGCCCGCAACGCCGACAGCGTCCCGGCGGGAAACGCCACGTTCACCATCCGCATCGCCGCCCCCCCGCGCGACCGCAGCCCGTGCCGGTCCCGTGGACGGATGAACACCAAGTCCCCGGCCGCCAGCGCCTGCCGCCGGCCCGGCAGCAGATGCGCGCCCGCGCCCGACTCGATCCAAAACACCTCCCCGAAATCGTGCCCGTGAAACCCGCCCGGATTCTCCCCACGGATGTCGAACCGCGCGAAATGAAACGCCTCCCCCTTCCGCACAATCTGCCGCAGGCGGAGCCGGGGAACAGGGGAACGCATATCACAATAGAGCAAAAAAATGTCATTTGTCGTCAAGAAAAAGCGTTTTTAGTCAAATATATTGCATTCATGAGTGTGACTTCGCATCCCGAAACGGCGGCGCCCCGGACCCCAACCGGACGGCTCTCGCCCCAGCAGGTGGCCCAGTTCCGCGGCGAGGGTTTCGTGATCTTCCCCGAGCCCGTCCTTCCCGCGGGCGAGTTCGACGCCCTGCGCGCGCATTTC
Source organism: uncultured Verrucomicrobiales bacterium (assembly GCA_964435495.1). Taxonomy (GTDB): domain Bacteria; phylum Verrucomicrobiota; class Verrucomicrobiia; order JADLBR01; family JAIBCM01; genus CAYSZK01. Next base: position 738 of record CAYSZK010000215.1, on the reverse strand, counting down.
GAAACAAAGCTCGCCGCGCTGCCGGCCGGGGAACGGCCCGAGGCGATGGACGTCCCCCATTTCACCGATCCCGCCCTTTTCCGCTGGGCGCTGGCGCCCGGGGTCGTTGATCTCGTCGAACCGCTTCTCGGGCCCGACATTGTGCTATTCTCCACCCACTTCATCTGCAAACCCAAGGGGGACGGGCGCCGCGTACCCTGGCACGAGGACTCCGCCTACTGGCGCCAGCTTCTGGACCCCATGGAGGTTGTCACCGTCTGGCTGGCCATCGACCCCTCCACCCGCGAGAACGGCTGCATGTACGTCATTCCGCGCACCCACAACACCGGGCGCAAGGGCTTTTCCGATTACGACGACGTGGACGCGCGGGAGAGCGTCTTTCCGACCGAGATCACCCGCACCCAGCGCCGCGACGACCTCGCCGTGCCCTGCGAGCTGCAACCCAACCACGCCAGCCTCCACGACGCGCGCCTCATGCACGGCAGCCCGCCCAACACCAGCGGCATCCGCCGCTGCGGCTGGACGCTCCGTTTCATCAGCGCCGCCACCAGGCTCAACACCGAATTCGCAGACCGCCAGCTTATGTTCCTCGCGCGCGGGCGCAACCTCGCCGGCCAACCCCTTGCCGACCCCACCCGCGCCCACCCGGAAATCATGGACAAACGCAAAGGCTTCAAGGCCCACTAAGGGCCAGTTCTTGACCTTGACACCCGCCCCTCCCAACCCCCATCTCCGCCC
>CAYSZK010000214.1:0-3087 GCA_964435495.1 uncultured Verrucomicrobiales bacterium | reverse complement strand
CCCCCCAACCGCCAGCAGCAGCCACCCCGCCAGCAGGAGCAGCCCCCCAACCGGCGTCACCGCCCCAAGCCACCGCGGCCCCGTGGTGGCCAGAAAATACAACGAACCGCTGAACACGGCGATCCCCGCCGCAAACAACCCAAACGCGCGCCCCGGCACGGCTGCCCTTCCCGCCAAGGCCAGCAAAACCACGCTGTGCGCCAGATGATAGAGAACCGCCGTTCCCCATACCGCCGCCGTCCCCCTCGCCTCAAGGTGTCCGCTCAACCCGTGCGCCCCAAACGCCCCAAGCCCGACCGCGAGGAAACCCGACACCGCCGCGAGCCGCGTTGCCGTCGTGCCGTCCATTTCCCGGTCCCGCGCCTTAGAACAAGCCGTCCGCCTCCGCCCCACCGCCCTTGGCCGCGGCGGACAACTCCCGCTGCCGCATCTCCATCGCCAGACCGAGGAAAACCTCCCCAAGGTGCGCGGATTCGGGCACGACCGCGACGGGCAACATGCGCTGCGACGCGGCCTCGAACTGGGGATCGCGCGGAATCACCGACTTGAAAAACACCTCCGCCGGCAATGCCGCCCGGATGTCCTCCAACGCCCGGTTCTCCACCGGATTGGCGGCATCCACCATGGACAGCAGCACCCCGTCCAGCTTGAGGCCGGGGTTGCGCCCATCGGTCACGTCCTGGATCAGCTTCAGAAACACAGGCAGCGACTTGAGCGTCATCGACCTGGCGTTCATCACCAGAATCACGCTGTTGCTGATCTGCAACGCCGACCGAACCACCGATCCCACCCCCGCCGGCGCGTCAATCAGCGTGCACGCAAACGGCGCCGCGATGGACTCGACGCACTCCGCCAATTCCCCGTGCCACGCCGCGCTCTCCAGCAAAAACACGTCGTCGGGCTCGTTCGTGCCCGCCCCCACAATCGCCAGCGACCCGTCCCGGCTCTCGACGATCACGTCGGCGGGCTGGGCCTGGTTCTTCAATACGTCCACGATCCCCGCGGTGGTCTTCTTCCGAAGGTTACTGGCAATGGCAAGGCCGCCCTGCGGGTCCAAATCCACCAGCAACACCCGCCCGGACAACCGGCTCAGCGCGTACCCCAGATTCAGCGTGGCGGTGGTCTTCCCAACGCCGCCCTTCTGGCTCGCAATGGTCGTGATCCGCCCCGCCCGCGCCTTCTTCGCCTGCGCCGCGCCCCCAGGCCGCGCAACCGCCGTCACAGACCCCGCCGCCTGCGCCGCCTCCTTCGCCGCACCCGGCGCAACCGCCGCAACCTGCCCGGCGCCGCCCCCAGCCTCCGGTTTCGGCGCGGGCGCTTCGCCGCCAGACATTTCTATTCCGGGCTCGCCGGTGATTCCGAATCTTCGCACGTTTGGCTTCCTGGTATTCAATCGCCGCAACGCGCGGCCAGTTCATCAAGGATCGAGGCAAGTTGAAAATCGAGGCCGGTGACGCCGCCGGCGTCGTGGGTGGCCAGCCGCACGGTCACGCGGCCATAGACATTGGACCATTCGGGGTGATGGTTCAACTTCTCAATGCGGATCGCCGCCATGGTCATGAACCCGAACGCCTCCACGAAACCCCCAAACGCGTACTCGCGGTGCAAACCCCCGCCGCGGTGCGCCCAGCCCGGCATCGCCGCCAGCCTGCCCTCGATCTCGGTTTCGGAAAGCTTCGCCGCCATGCAGGTCAGGCCCGTGTCGTGATGGTTTCCCACTCGATGCCGCGGCCCGCCGCATACAGCCGGAACGCCGCGTCGTGCTTGATTAAAACGTACCGGACCACCGAGGAATCGTCCGAATGCCCCAACAACGCCATCGAATCCGGAATGACGTCCTGGACCTTGTGCGCGTACGTCACCGCAAAGGCCGCCGCCGCCAGCGCGTAATACGGCAGCAACCGGTAGGTCCCGTCCGCCGCGTCCTCCACGGCGTCCGCCAGAAACTCCAGTTGGTCCACCAAGTGCGGCAGCGACGGCGCGTCGATCTGCGTAAACTCCGCCTTCAACAACGGCAATTGGTGCAGCAGCTTGCCAATCGCGGCCGGCGTGATCTGCGCCGCGCCGCGCTCCACAAACTGGGCGATCTCCGATTGCATGAGCCTGATCCTACACAAGCGCCCCTGAATTACCAGAAATACCAGCGGCCCGTCGCCAGCACGTACGCCCCCAGCGCAAAATTCGTCACCCCGTGCGCCAGCGCCACATCCCACACGCTCCGCGTCCGCACCACCCACCACCCGTAAAGCAGCCCCACAATCACCGCCAGGAACACCTGCGGATGCACCAGCGCGAACGCCGCGGTCACTATCGCAAACGACCGCCCCTCAAACGCCCCTATCTCCACCCGCTCAAACTCCTCCCGGATCAGCCACCGCTGCAGCCAGCCCCGCCAAAAAAGCTCTTCCATCACCGGCACCACCAGCGCCGCCCCAGCCACCCGCGCCAACGCCAGCCCCCACGCCACCCCAGGCCCGTGCCCGGGAAACGGATTGAACCCGCCCGTCCGCTCCCAACTCAATTTCATCCCATCCAACCACGGCAGCCAGGAATCCAGCCCCACCCAAACGCCGAATGCCGCCAATCCCACCGCCACGCTCCCCATCCACGCCCGAATCCGGAACGGAGGAAGCCGCCTCCAAACCGCCACAATCATCGCCAGCACCAATGCGGTCTTCAGGGGGTACAATACGAAAATCGCGCCTGTCTTGTCCGGATCAATCCAGCCCTCGGCCAAAAGCAGAAGCATGAACAACGCGAACGGCGCCACAAACGGAAACGCCGGATGCCGCCAAATCTTTGCCATGGCCTCAACCCTAGCCGGACTTTTCCTGTTTTGGGAACCAAAAGTGCGTCCCTCCGCTTCCACGAATCCTGGCGGCCTCGAGGTCCACGGCGCAAAACGTGGTCCTTTTACAGCAGGTCTGTCCCTTTGTGGTCCTTGTATTGCAGCCCGTGGCGCCCTTCCTGAACCTTCCCCCGTCGAGTTCGCCCTCGCCGCACACCGGGTCGGCACCCACGGCAGCACCGCGCACCTCCGCGAAGACCGCCGCCACATCCAGGACGCCGACCTCCGCGCCATCAAGG
>CAYSZK010000213.1:0-3094 GCA_964435495.1 uncultured Verrucomicrobiales bacterium | reverse complement strand
CGTCCGGTTCGGAGGGAGGGGCGGGGCAACTCAATGCCCCGTCCCTACCCCTATCCAGTGCGCTGCCCTCCGCCTGCCGCCCTCCGCCTTGACACGCCGCGATTCGCCCGCGAGCCTTCGTGGCATGCGCTGTTCCAGACGCTTCGGGAACCCCCACAGCAAAGACCGTAAACGCGCGCCGGGATGGGGCGCACTCCTCCTGCCGCTGGGCGCGATGCTCGGCGTGTTTGCGAGTGTGGCAAGCGCCCAGGATGAACCGCGGGATTTCGTGCTGGCGAAGGTCCGCATCCTGCCGCGGGAACGAAACCTCGCGGCTCTCGCGGGGGTGCGCGTGGTGGGTTCCAACCAGGGCGCGACATCGGGTTTTGCCGGGGTGGGGGCTCCCGGCGCTTATTCTCCGGGGGGCGACGGCTGGATTGAGATTCCGGCGCCGCCGGGCCCGGTGTACCGCTATCTCAAGATTGAATCCGGGCCCGGCGCAAAGCTCGCGCTGGCGGAGATCGAGTTTCACAGCGCATCGGGCAAACTGGCGGGGGCGCCTTTTGGCACCGCTGTTCCCAAAGAAATTCCCGACACGTTCGAACGGGCGTTTGACGGGGACGCGGCCACGGGTTTCACCGCGACGACCGAGGACGCGTACGTTGGCATTGACCTGGGCGCGGGCGCGCAATGTCCCACCCCCCGGTTTGAGCCAAAGCCCGGCGTTTATGCGGAACCCCAGCGGGTTCAGATCAGCACATGGCCCGGCGAACCGGTGATCCGCTATACGACCGACGGTTCCGTGCCGTCCGGGGCGCACGGCGAAATTTTTGGCGGCCCGATTCCCGTCGAGACCAACACCGCGTTCGCGGCGATTGCCGTGCAATCCGGCAAGGCCGACAGCACCGTCGCGATCGCGTCCTACGCCGTGGGCGCCCAAGTTGCGGCGATGCCGTTGCTCACGTCCTACCACATCGGCAACAGCCTCACCGACACGGTCGTTGGCTGGATGGAACCCCTGTGCTTCAGCGCCGGCAAGAATTACCGGTTTCTTCGGAAGACCATTCCCGGATGCGGGCTGGAAGGGAACTGGGAATCCAACGGCAAAGGTTTTGGCGATTCCGACTATGAGAAGGTGCTGGCCGCGGGGGTGGACCATCTTTTCCTGCAGGTTTTCCCGAATCCTCCGGGCCTGGAACGGGACCGGCAGGCGGGCGAAAACTTTCTCCGGCTCGCCCGGCAGGGCAACCCGAACGCCCAGGTCTGGCTCTACGCGCAGTGGCCCGCTTTTCACGGCTGGGACCGCGACGCCCACTGCGTCGGCGGCGGATGGATGACGCCGCCCTGGTTTCCCGCCAACCGCACGCCCGCCACCTGGGAGGAAGCGATGGCGAACAAGATGGAGTACTACCGCGCCATCCTCGATCTGTGGAACCGCGACAAGCCCGCTCCCCCCGCCCGGCTTTGTCCCGGCGGTCCGGCGCTCGCCGCGCTGAAGGCCGGGATCGACGCCGGGCGCATCCCCGGGATGTCGGATTTCGCGGCGGAAGCCTTTCCCTCGCGGCACGACACGCTGCACCTGTCCCGGAAAGGCGCCTACCTTGTCTCCCTTGTCCATTTCGCCTGCATGTATGGGGAGAATCCGCGGGGCGCGGCCACCTTCGCGGGGAGCGGGCTGACCGCCGAACAGGCGCGGATGTTCCAGGAGATCGCCTGGGCCGCGGTCCAGAACGAACCCGCCAGCGGCGTGGCCGGCGGGGGGTCACACTAGCAGCCTGTCGGACTTACCCCGCGAGCGGCGTTGCGCTCACTTAGCGCGTCCCCTCTTTGGGATACGCCACCGTTCCCAATTCGGGAATGTCCACGCCCATGATCTCGTCGGGAGCGTCCACGCGGTTGCCAAGGACGATTTGCAGCGCCCCAAAAAGCATCCAGGCCATCACGCCCACCGCCAGCACGCACGCCCCGGCCCCGATCAATTGCGCCATCAGTTGCGAGCCGTCCCCGTAGAACAGGCCGGTCACCCCGCCGTGCGCGCCTGGCGCCACGCGGGAGCCCAGGTACTGCTCCGCGCCCACGCCGTTCCAGCCGGCGCCGTATTTTCCGTTGGCGAAGAGGCCCACCGCCAGCACGCCCCACATGCCGCACACGCCGTGCACGGACACCGCGCCGACGGGATCATCGACCTTCAGCACTTCCTCGACAAACAGGACGCTGAAAAGCATCAGAACCCCCGCGGCCCCGCCGATCAACACCGCCGCCCACGCATCCACGAAAGCGCACGGCGCCGTCACCGCCACCAGCCCCGCGAGCATCCCGTTGCACATGAAACTCGGGTCTGGGCGCTTGTATTTCATCCACGAAAACAGCATGGCCGTCGCCGCCCCCGCGGCGCTCGCGAGCATCGTGTTGGCCGCAATCACGCCGATCTGCGCGTCCATCGCGGACAAGGTCGATCCCGCGTTGAACCCGAACCACCCGAACGCCAGCACGAACGTCCCCACCACCGCCATCGGCAGGTTGTGGCCCGGAATCGCGTTTGCGGTGCCGTCCTTGTTGAATTTCCCGATCCGCGGCCCGAGCATCCAGGCTCCCACCAGCGCCATGACACCGCCGGTCATGTGCACCACCGACGATCCCGCAAAGTCCACGTGCCCGTGCCCGAGCCCGAAGTTCTTGCCCAACGCCGCGAGCCATCCGCCGCCCCACACCCAGTTGCCGTAAATCGGATAGACAAACGCGCCCACGGCAAACGCGTAGAGGCAGAACGGCAGGAACCGCCACCGTTCCGCCATCGATCCGGTTGGAATCGTCGCGGCCGTGTCCATGAAAACCATCTGGAACAAGAACAACGCGCCAATGCCCCCGGTCAGGGTCGTCAGGAAGTACCCGGAATTTCCCGCCAACCCAAACCACATCCCGCCCATGGAGAACCCAATCGCCTTGTTCAACACCGCGCCCACCTCCGGCCCGAGCGTCGTCACGGTGGAAACCGAACCCTCCGCCGCCGTCCCCCCGAACATGATCGCGAACCCGCACACCCAGAACCCGAGCATTCCCAGGGAATAGACCATGAAGTTCATCGCCATGGTGTGCGCCGCGTTCTTCTCCCGGG
>CAYSZK010000212.1:0-3132 GCA_964435495.1 uncultured Verrucomicrobiales bacterium | reverse complement strand
GGTGTCAATTCATCGGGGAAGTCCGAGACGGAAACATTCACCACCGTATTCGAAATTCCCACCCCCGACCCTGAAACTGAAAAGTTTCCGCCCTTGCCCTCCACACCCGCCGTCACGGTCGCCCCGGTCACCATGCCGCCAATAAGATTATAGGCGCCGCCGGAGATGGTTACCGGCCCGCCCGCCATCACGTCGAACCCGCCGCCCTCGCCACCGGAGCCGGTCGCGGCGCCCGACACGCTCCCGTCAAACGCGCCGCCGGTGGCATGGAACGTGAGGTTGTCAAACGTCGCGCCGCCCGCGGCGGTCACGCCCAGCTTGCCGCCCTTGCCGCCCGCCCCACCATTGGCCGAAGCGCCGCCGCCGCTCAAATCAATCCCGGCCTGCCCCAAACCGCCCGCGCCAAAGACCACGTCGCCCTGGGCGTTGACGGCTAGATTATTGCCATTGCCCGCCGCCGCGCCGGCCAGGCCAATCATGCCGGTGATCTGGAACGGGCCGGGCCCGGCGCCGAGGTTGAGGATGTAGCCGGGGGCGTGGGCGCCGCCGAACCAGTTCCCGTTGACCATCAATCGCTCGATCGCCGAGATCGACGCCACGTTGTTGATATCGCCGTTGACCGTCAGGCGTTTCGCGCTGAGGGTGGCGGGGAGCGCGCCGTTGACGCCGCCGGAGACGACGGTGACGACGGTGTTGGGCGTGCCAAAGGCCGCGCCGGGCAGCGTGAGCGGTCCGCCCTGGACGTTGACGTTGGTGACCCCGGACGGCCCGGCGCAATCGATCATGCCGCCGTTGAGCCCGGCAAGCGCCTGGATGTCCGGCGCGTTCATGCGCACCGGCCCGAACGCGCTGGTGAACTGGATCTGTTGCCCCGCCTCGACCCGGAACGCCGTGGCATTGGTCCCGTTGAACGTCTGCGCGGCGACGTTGCCGCCGCGCACAAACACCGACCCGCCGCCCGCGGCGGTGATCTGCGTGGCGGTGATGTCGCCGCCGGCCTTGATCGAGGCGTCGGTCCCGGCGTTGATCGAGGCCGCCGCGATCCCGCCGCCGGCCTCGGCGTCGCGCACGTTGAGCACCGCTGCCACGATGCCGTTGGATGCGCGAACCGTGTCGGCGCCCAGGGTGCGCCCGGAAAAGTCGATCTGCCCGCCCGCCCGGACTTTGCCCCCGGTCGTGAGATTGGCCGTGCCCGTGACGTTGCCGTCGGCGGACAAATTGACGACGGTGTTCGACACCGAGCCGCCGTAGGTGATGTGCCGGAACGCCCGGACGTCCAGCGTCAGCGCATCGGTGAACCCGCTGAACGCGGCATCCCGCCCCGCCGCCGCGTACATCTGTCCACCCGGATTCTGGTAGGCGCCGCCAAACGCCATGTCGGAACTGGCGCCGCGCGCGTAGAACCGCAGGTCCGACACGCCCGTAAACACCACGCCGGCCGGGACATTAATCCCGGCGTTTTCCGTCACAAATCCCACGCCCGTGAGCGGCGCAAAGGCGTAGCTGCCCGTGTTGAACGCCATGCCGCCCTTGCTCGCGAACATGACCCGGGCCGGCCCGCCCGAACCCAAGCTGATCACCGGATCCCCCGAGATCGTGAAACTATCCGCGAGGAACACCGTCGTGTCCCCGGACGGCGGATTGGCGTCCAGCAACGGATCGGGCGCGCCGAACAGATACTGGCCAAACGACCCCGCCCCGCCGCCGTAGATCGAACCCGGATTGGTCACGCCGCCGTTGACGATGAACGGGTCGGTCTGGATGAACGTGCCGGTATTGACAACCTGCGCCGGGATGTTGGTGGCGGCGCTGTATTTTTGGCCGGGGGTCTGGGGCTCCGGTTCCGGGTCGGGCTCGGTCGTTTCGAAGGCGTCGGCGAGCGTTCCCGGCAGGTCCTCGAGGTCCATCACATCGTCCAAGCCCAGCAGCGTGAGGGCCGTGTCCGTGCCGACGTCGAAAACCAGCGATTCGGTCATGGCATCGGACTGTTGCTGGTCCGCGTCGGGAAGATCGAGCATCACCTGGAGGCCGGACTCCATGAACAGGGCGGTGTCCTGGAGCGTGCCGTCGTCCTTGAGCCGGGCCTGCTCCTGGATCGCGTCCGTGATCTGGGAGAAGTCCATTGTGCCGCCGCCGGCGCTCCCGCCCCCGCTGTCTTCGCCCATGGTGAAAAGTTTGCTGGTCTTGACGATGGCGCTAATATCAACGTTCACGGGCTCGGGCAGGACGGTGTCGCCGGGTTTCATGGCGATCATCTGGCCCGCGCTCAGGAGCATGGATTCGCCGGTGCGGTTGTTAAGATAGGCGCGCAGGGTGCCTTCGATGACAACAATCTTGATGTACCCGGCCACCACCTTCAGCGCCTCCTGGAGATTGCGCGCCCCCGCCTGGACAATGCGCCGGAAGTCCTCGGGGCTGAACTCGATGAGGATGGTGGTGCCGGTGATGGCGGCGGTGACCGCCGCGGTGGTGATGCGCGCGCCGCCGGCGTCCTTGGGGACTTGCAGGAGCATGGTCCCCTGCTGCAACTGGAGGTCGCGCGTGCCCTTGGTGAAGCTGAAGACCGTATTGGCGCCCAGGCGGGTGAGGGTGCCATCGGCAAAGCGCAATTCGCCCCGGCTCTTGAGGCCGGTGACCACGGAGACCTGGCCGCCGACCGTTTCGTGGAGGACGGCGGGGCGTCCTGACTTGCCGGTGCTGGCAACCCGCACGTCATTGACGATCCGCGTGATCTCCGCCTGGGTAAGCGGGGCGGCGCCCGCGCCGGAAACCACCGCGAGCCCCGCCGCCACAATCATTAGCCCAATCCATTTCGTCATAAGCATCCCTAATTAAGTCTTATATCCTATTTTTCGCATGAGGGGGCGGGAGTGGCAAGCCCGATTTTTTGGAGTGCGGTGGGAAGGCCGAAGGCCGCTTTGGCTCGGGACGAGGGGAGGGATCTTATCCGCGGAGGACGCGGAGCGCGCGGAGGGGGGAAGCCGGGGGACGTGGACATTTCCACCACGAGGGACACGAGGGTCGAGGGTCGAGGGCCAGAACAGATATCTCCCCCCATCTCCCATCTCCCATCTCCCATCTCCTATCTCCTATCTCCTATCTCCTATCTCCTATCTCCTATCTCCCAACTAC
>CAYSZK010000211.1:0-3153 GCA_964435495.1 uncultured Verrucomicrobiales bacterium | reverse complement strand
GAAACGGACGCCTGGGCGGGGGCCGCGGCGGGCAGGCCTGCGGCGGGCGCCGCCGTTGCGAGGGATGGCGCGGCGCCGTGCTCCTCAAGAACTTCGACCGTCACTTCGTACACTTTGCTGTCAACCGTAATGCGCAGTTTTTTCATGAAAGGCTCCTAACGAATCTTGTGGGAGGCGAACACATGGCGGCGCCCCTCCATGGACCACGCGTGGATTCGGGACTCCACCGCGTGCGTGTCGGCGAGGTGGATGGAAAGGACGCGGTGCCGCCCGTCGAGGGTGGCGTGGATGGCGGCGGCGATGACCGCTGTGATCTCGGGCGGCGTGGCCTGCGCCCCGGCGGCGGATTCGACCTTCTTCTCCAGCCGCTCCGAGCCCGCGGCGCGGAAGAGGGCGCCGACAATCGCGCACGCGGCCCAGAGCGCGGCCAGCGCGGCGAGCACGATCACCAAGCCAACGACTTGGTATTCGAGCGATTCGACCATCGTGGGATGGTCGGGCAGCCTGGCGAGCAGGAAGGGCGTGGCGGCAAGGGCGGCGGGGGTCATAGCGGGATGTTTCCGTGTTTCTTAGGCGGGCGGGTTTCCCGTTTCGAGAGCGTTTTTCGCAGGGCCAGGGCGACGGTGGCGCGGGTTTCGGCGGGGTCGATGACATCGTCGATCATGCCGGCGCCGGCCGCCTGGTAGGGGGAGGCAAACCGGTCACGGTATTCCGCGATCAGCTCGGCCTCGCGCGCCTTGGGATCGGCGGCGGCGTCGATCTCGCGTTTGTACAGGATGCGGGAGGCGCCCTCGGCGCCCATGACGGCGATTTCGGCGGTGGGCCACGCGTACACAAGGTCGGCGCCGAGGTCGGTGCTGCACATGGCCAGGTAGGCGCCGCCGTAGGCCTTGCGCACGATGACGGTGATTTTCGGCACGGTCGCCGCCGCGTAGGCGAAGAGCATCTTGGCGCCGTGGCGGATGATGCCGCCCCGTTCCTGGGCGACGCCGGGCAGGAAGCCGGGCACATCCACCAGGTTGACAATGGGGATGTTGAAGATGTTGCAGAACCGGATGAACCGGGCGGCCTTGTCCGAGGCGTCGATGTCCAGCGTGCCGGCCTTGACCATCGGCTGGTTGGCGATGATGCCCACGACGATCCCCTCGATCCGGGCGAAGCAGATGATGATGTTTTTGGCCCAGTCGCGCATGACTTCGAGGCATTCGCCGCCGTCCACAAGCCGTCCGATGACCTTGAGCATGTCCAGCGGGGCCTTGGGCTCGGCGGGGACCAGTTCATTCATGCCGGGGTCGGGGGCGAGATTGATTTTGGCGGTGGGCCGGTGGGGCGGGTCCATCAGGTTGTTGGACGGCAGATAGGAGAGGAGGCTCTTGACCAGCGCGATGGCGCCCCGGTCGTCCTCGGCCACGAAATGGATGTTGCCGCTCACCGTGGCGTGGGCCGCCGCGCTGCCGATCTGGTCCATCGTCGTTTGCTCGCCGGTGGCCGCCTTGATCACCTCCGGGCCGCAGATGAACATATTGGAGGTGGACTTCGTCATGATGATGAAGTCGGTGAGCGCCGGGGAATAGGCGGCGCCGCCCGCGCACGGGCCGCTGACCACGGCGATCTGGGGGACGACCCCCGAGAGCTTGACGTTGCGGAAGAAAACCTGGCCGTACCCGGAGAGCGCTTCGACTCCCTCCTGGATGCGCGCGCCGCCGGAGTCGTTGAACCCGACCACCGGCATCCCGGCGTTGAGCGCGAAATCCATGAGGTCGCAAATTTTCCGCGCGTGCGCCGATCCGAGCGAACCGCCGGCCACGGTAAAGTCCTGGCTGAACACCGCCAGCGGACGGCCATCGGCGTAGCCCGTCCCGCAGATCACGCCGTCGGCGGGCAGCTCCTTCTTTTCCATGCCGAAGAGATGGCACTTGTGGCGGACGTGCAGCCCGGACTCCTGGAAGGAACCGGCGTCGAAGAGGGCCTCGACCCGGTCGCGCGCGGTGAGCAGCCCTTTCTTGCGGCGCTCCTCAAGCTTGTCGAGGCCGCCGGCCGCGCGGGCCGCGTCGCGGCGTTTTTTCAGTTCTTCAAGGAGTTTGGGTTCGATGGGCATACGGAATTTCGGGGTTGGTTTGGCGCCGGATGATGGTTGGGTTCGCGTCGTTCGGGATCAGCTCTTCGGTTGGCAGAACTCCGTCAGGACGCCGAAAGTGGACTTTGGATGCAGGAAGGCAACCAGTTTGTTCGCCGCCCCTTCAAACGGGACCTCGTGGATGGCCTGGCAGCCGGCCTCCTTCGCCTGTTTCAACTGCCCTTCGATATTGTCCGTCGCGAACGCGACGTGATGCACGCCGCCGTTGGGGTTCTTCTCCAGGAATTTCGCGATGGGACTGTCCGGCGCCGTGGGCTCCAGCAGCTCCAGGTGAACTTCCCCGGCGTGGAAGAAGGCCGTCCGCACCTTTTGGGACGCGACCTCCTCGCGCCCTTCGCACTTGAGACCCAGGGCCTTCTCGTAATAAGGGATGGCGTCGTCGAGGGATTTCACGGCTATTCCGAGGTGGTCAATGCGTCCGATCATGAGGGCTCCTTCTATTTATCCGGCTACTGATACCAAGGAACGGATCGAAAGCCCAGCTAATCTTGCGCATTTTTCGGCGGATTTTGTCGAAGGACGCGAGAGGCACGGGGGAGCGCGGGTTGGGGCGGGCCGCTCCGGGAGGCGCCCACGCCGCCGTCTCAAGCCCGCGCCTCGCGCCCGCGCTGCGCCCAAAACCACGCGCCATCCGCCCCATGGGCACGGCCCCGCTCGCGAAACGTCGGGGAGTGTGTGGTGCATGGGCCTGCGCGTCATGGAGCGGCGGCGCCCTCGCCGCCGATTCAAGGGCGGCCCTCGGGGAGTGTGTGGTGCATGGGCCTGCGCGTGCTCCGGCACTTGGGCTCTCCCCTCGTTCGACTTGCAGGTGCGGCGGCGGGGGCGCCGCTGCTCCAGGGGTGCCCTCGCCGCTCATGAGCCAGCCGCCTGATTGATGGCGTGCATAAAAATATTTCATGCGCATTTCGGTTGCGCGCGGACGGAAGAGGCGTAAGTATGAATTGTCGCCCTTGCCTTCCGGAAAGGCACTTCGTGGTGGCGGACGCCGGGAAGGCGGCTGCCGCGAGGGGCATCGG
>CAYSZK010000210.1:0-3464 GCA_964435495.1 uncultured Verrucomicrobiales bacterium | reverse complement strand
ACTCCAGCGATTCGCGGTAGGCGCCCGCCTCCGTGGCCACCGGCGCTTCGGCCTTCAGCCGCCATTTGGGCGCCGCCGCATCGCCGATGGGCGCCAGCGAGCAGCGCAACAGGCTTGCGCCCGAAAGCCGCATCTCGTCCCATTCGGCGTCGTCCTCGCCCCGTTTGTACACCAGCTCCGCCGCGGGAATGGCATCCCCCAGAAACGCCTCGCCGAGGTCTGCATTGGCCGGGCCGTGAAGCAGCGCCACGGCCTTGCCGCCCGCCTGGACTTGGGCCATGGAATTGCGCCCCTTGGGGTCCCGGGCCGTGACAGCGATGACCGACCCGAACTCGCCCACGCGATCCTGGGCCGCGAGGGCGCCTGATAGTACCGTCTCCCCGCCGGGCGGGAGCGTTTCGTCGCGGACGGCGGCCTCGGTGCAGCCGCAGCTTTTGGAGACCGCGACGATCTTGAGGGGGCTCTTGCCGGTGTTGCGGAGGGCGAACTCGAACGGTTTGGTCTCGAACTGCCGGATTTTGCCCAGGTGCAGGCGGGCGGGGGCGAGCGTGGAGGGCTCCCTGTGGTTGACCGAGTTGCCATCTTTGCGGTGGGTCATGGCAGTTTCCGCGGAACTGGCCATCACTCTACCACCGACCCAAAGCAACGCACAGGCAATAAGGGTTCGATGGGGCCGTCACCCACGCGGCACTGGAACCGGAACACCGCCGCAACCGAACCCGTGGGACCGCCGCGGGCGGGCCGGAACACGCAGCGCACCGGTACTGTCCCGTCTTGTGCGGGCTCTTGCACCTCGACCGCGGTCCACCCCGGCGCGCTGTTGGACACCGCAAGCACGGAGACCGGACCGCCGCTCCGCGACCGGAGCGTGACGGTGGTTTCCCAGGGAACACCGGCCTTGAGCGCGCCCAGGAACACATTGGGCGGGCTGGCGCGAACTTCACCCGCCAAGGTTGCCGACACCGGTACGCTGGGCGCCACCAGCAGCGGCCGATCCCCCAGCGCAAAGCGCACAGGAACATCGGTCCGACACGCCCCCAGGTCCAACCCCGCCGGGTCCAGCTCAAGCTTGAGCGTCCACACATCCGGCCCGGCTTGTGTGGCGGAAACCGCCACCGGACCCTCCGGTTGCGGAATGTAAACGCGGTCAAAGGGCACAGCCCCCGGGATTCGCCTCACTTCCACGGTTGCGGCCACGCTTGGAGGCGCAACGCCGGCCCGCACGTCGATCCGGCCCAAGGAGACGGTGCCCGGAGCAAGGACCGCCGGCGGCGCAACGGCCGGTCCGGACTGGAAAGAAAGCTCCGGCCCCAAGACGTCGTCGCCGTCGGCTTCAAACGCCCGCAGGGCCTGGCTCAAGATGTTCGTGCCCGAGCGCCACTCCCGCACCAACCCGCCGCGAAGGACCGTTTCAAAGAAGAGCCCGACCAGCGGGGCGGCGCGCTCCGGGCTGTGGCCGTGGCCGGACTCGACGGCGTAAAGCCACGGCGCGCCCAGGGCTTCGCCCGCCTTGAACAGCGCTCCCATGTTTTCCAGCCGTTGGGGGCTGTCGTCCCGCGAGGCGATCAGCAGGCCCGGCACGCCCGCGGCGTTTGGCGCCAGCGGCAGGTGGTGCATCCCCCCTTTGAGCGTGGCAAAAGCGCGGACAAGCTCTGGATACGTGGCGGCGAAGTGGTAGGCAAACTGGCCACCGGCGGAGTTGCCCGCCAACCATAGCGGCGCTTGGGCCAGATGCGGCGCCTGGGCCTCGGCGGCGAGGTTGGAGAGTCCCGCCAGCAACGCCCGGCCCGAGCCCAAATCGGCGCGGTTCCAGACGCGGCTGGAATCCGGATGATCCACGAAGAACCCCGCCAGCAGGGCGCAACGCATCCGGGTGGCCAGCTCCCGCCAGGTGGGGTCCTCGGCCAGGTGCAGGGCGTTCTGGCCGGAACCCAAAACCACCGCGAGCACGCCGTTGGAGACGGGGCTGGCGTCATCTCCTAACCAAAGCCGGAACTGGCCCGCGGCGAAGTTCTCACGGGACAGGGGTTCGATCTGGGTTTCGACCGCGATGCTCTCGGCAATCGCATGACAGGCGGTCCAAGCCGCAGCCAATACACAATATCTCGTCCAGCGAAAGCACCGATCCGCGTGGCGGCGGGGTTTCCCGCCTTGAACCGCCCAGCACGGCAGGTTGCGTGCCTGGCGGTGTGGAAATCCCTCGAACACCGGATTTCCTGGATGCCGCCTGCGTCTTAGTTTCTCAGCCCAGGCGCGGAGATCGTGACGCCTTGGTCGATGTCCCGGACATAGTTTGCCAACGAGGGGTCGATGAAGAAGGCGTCGGTCGGCTCGTTTTGAAAGATTGTGATTTTGTCGAACGTGATGTCGTAGTCCGCCGAAATGACAGGCGCCATCCCGGGGTCGGTATCTATTCGATAGTAAACAAGCGAACATCTCGAAGGGAATTCGTAGTGGACCCCTTGCTGAACCTCAATCTGGCTCTCGGCGACCACGCGAAAGCTGGCCCTGACGCGTCCGCCGGAATAGACCTTGTCCCATCCCATCGGACCTCCGGCCGTGTTTCCAGAAGCAATGGGCCAGAAGACATGAAACACGCACTTTTGGCCTGTGAACGTGTCCTCACCCCCGGGAACCTCGTAGGTAACGCATCTGCTTGGCTGGCCGTTGCGATTGGATACCACGGCACTTGGCGCCGCGGTCAATTTGCCGGCGTAGCGGTCCGGCGACCACGCCATGACAGACGCAAGAAAAGGGATGCGTGCCTGGTCAGATTTTTGGACGCCAGTAGCCCAGCGGTACGGTGTCATGATGGACGTACTGTCCAGGGAGGCGAAGATGTTGAGATCGCGGGGCATCTTTCTCTGGATACCAAGCATCCTGGCGCCATCCCTACGCAATTCTTGGAAATGATCTCCATTTCGAGCCATGATCCCGGACGCTCCTGGCCAGTTGGTTCCCGGGTAAGACAGTTCGTACTCAACCCGGAAATGGCCCGCAACGTTCTCTATCCACGAAGCGGTCACAAGCCGTCCTTGGGTTCCTGGCGCAGCCTTGCTTTCCATGCGGGCATGATAGGCGATGGCCGAAACCCCGCGCAACTTCGACCGGGCGGCATCGCAAAGCGCCTGCAATTCAGGCGCCTCCGCAAAACCGACGTTGCACACCGTCGCGGCATAGGCGACCAACAAAATCTGGAAGAGGCACAGCCTCGCAGTAGTTACCAGCATCGAAATCATCATCGATCCAACGTGTTTGGCGGAAGCGAGGGGCCTCAAGACACGAGCGCACCTACACTGGGTGAGCCCGCCGTCATTCAGCCCCTCGCGAGTCAAGCCAGATCTTTACTCCCCGCTGTCAACGGCAACGGCGCCGCACTCCACCGGAGCCACATTCTCCTCCGGTGGCCAGTGCAAAACGTCGCAGTTGGCGGGCCCCGCCTTCAGCTTCTTGTTTCCGTTAGA
>CAYSZK010000209.1:0-3477 GCA_964435495.1 uncultured Verrucomicrobiales bacterium | reverse complement strand
GGGGGGGGGGGGGGGGGGGGGCGCCGCCGCTCCAGAAACGGCAAGGCCATGGAGCGGCGGAAGCCCGAAAACTAATCTCTGGCTCCAAGCCCGAACATCCGCTTAATTGCTTCGCTTATGTCCGCTCCAGGCCTGGAAAATCGGCGCGTCCGCCTGCTTCGGGCCGTGGCGCGTTTCGTGTGCCGCCGTCCTGTCGCGATCACGCTGGCCGCCGCCGCGCTGGCCGCCGCCGGGCTCTGGCTTACCGCCACCCGCATGGGCTACCTTTCCAGCACCAACGACCTCATCCGCCATGACGCTGTCTTCCACCGCGCCTACCTCGCCTACCTGAAGGAATTCCGCGTCACCGACGACTTCCTTGTGCTGGTGGAAGGCGCCGACCCGGAGAAGAACAAGGCCGCGCTCGCCGATCTCGCCGCCCGGTTCGAGGCCAGCGGCCGGTTTTCCAAAGTCTTTTACCGGATCGACTTCGCGCCGCTGGAAAAGCGGTTCCTTCTCTTCCTCCCCGCCGCCGACCTCCTGGAAATGGAGAAGGGCCTCGACCGGTTCCTCGGCCTGCTCTCCGCCGGCAAACGCCCGGCCCTCGACCTCAACTCCATGCTCTCCCGCGCCAATTCCATGTTCGACGAGAAATTCCTCCGGCGCGAGGAAAACTGGGACGAGTTCAAGCCGTTCGTCTCCCGGTTCGCCTCCAGCCTTGACGGCCTCGCCCGCCGGCTCGAAGGCCGCGCCGGCGCGCCCGGCGCCACGAACGCCGTTTCGCTGGAATCGTTCCTGGGCGCCAACGGCGGCAGCTTCGCCGACCTCCAGCGGAAGAAGGCCGAGCACGAGTTCATCTCCTTCGAGGGCGGGTGCAAACTGCTCATCGTGCTGACGCCGCGCGAAAAGGAGGCCGCGGCGCTTTCCCCGTATGGCAAAGACATCGCCTGGGCGCGCGGCGAGATCGCCGGGGCGCGCGCGGCGCATCCCGGGGTTGCGATTGGCCTGACGGGCGAACCGGTGCTCGACGCCGACCAGATCGAGAGCAGCATGCGCAGCGTCGCCATCGCGTCGGCCATCACCCTGGCCCTCATCGCGGGGTTGTTCCTGTTTTCCTACCACGAATGCAACCGCCCGCTCCTCGCCATGGCCGTGCTCGTCATCGCCACGCTCTGGGCCTTCGGCTTCACCACGCTCGCCGTCGGCCATCTCAACATCATCTCCAACGCGTTCGTCGCCATGATCCTCGGCCTCGGCATCGATTTCGGCATCCAAATCCTCGGCCGGTACGAGGAGGAAATCTCCCGCGGGCGCACCTGCGCCGCCGCCCTTGAGGAAGCCCTGGCCCACACCGGCAACGCCGTGCTCACCGGCGCCGCCACCACCGCGGCGGCCTTTTACACCATGTGCTTCAACGATTTCCTCGGCCTCCAGGAACTGGGCGTCATCGCCGGCACCGGCGTCCTCCTCTGCGCCGCCGCCAATCTCGCCGTCTTCCCCGCGCTCATCTTCCTCCACGACCGCCATCGTCCCAACCTGGACCGCACCGCCGCCCCCACCCACTGGCGCGCCGGGTTCTTCCTCCGCGAACCTTTCCGCCGCCAGCCCGCCGTCCTCGCCGCCCTCGCCGTGGCCATCACCGCCGCCGCCGCGTTCGGCGCCCGCCACGCCAGGTTCGACTACAACCTGCTCAACCTCCAAGACCCCGCCCTCGAATCGGTCCGCGTCGAGCGCAGCCTCCTCTCCAGCCCGGCCCATTCCGTCGTCTTCGCGGCCATCACCGCCGGTTCGGTCGAGGAGGCCCGCGCCAAGACCGCCGCGCTCACCAACCTCCCCACCGTCCAGTCCGTTGCCAGCCTCGCCGATTTCATCCCCGAAGGCCAGGACGCCAAACTAGCCATCGTCGCCCGCCTCACCGCCCGGCTCAGGCAACTCGACCTCTCCCCGCCCGCCTCCGACCGCGTCGATGCCGCCCGCGCCCGGCGCGAGCTGGCCTCTTTCCTCAATCAATCCCGCGAGGCCGTCCGCCAGGCCCGCAAATTCCGCGCGCTTTCCGCGCGCGCCCGCGACGCCGAGGAGACCTTCACCTCCCTGATCCCCTCCCTCGAACGCGCCCTCGCCTCCCTCGGCGCCAAATCCCAGGAGGATGTCGAACACGTCCTCGGCGGCTACCAGACCGCCATGTTCGGCGAGCTGCGCAAGGCGCTCCAATGGCTTTCGGAACAGCAGGCCGACCGCCCCATCACCGTGGACGACGTCCCCGCCGCCCTGCGCGCCCAGTTCCACGGCGTCTCCGGCAAGGCCCTCATCCAGGTCTATCCCCGCGAGGACGTCTGGGACCGCGGCCCCGTCGAGCGCTTCGTCCGCGACCTGCGCACGGTCGATCCCGGGGTCACGGGCACGCCGGTCCAAAACTTCGAGTACCTCGAAATCCTCCGCCGCGCCTATCAACAGGCCGGCCTCTACTCCCTGGCCGTCATTTGCGCCGCCATCCTCCTGCATTTCCGCAGTCTCAGCGCGCTGCTCCTGACGCTGCTCCCGCTCGGCCTCGGCATGTTCTGGACCGTCGGCGCCATGCCGCTCTTCCGCATCCATTTCAACCCCGCCAACATCATCACCCTCCCCCTCGTCATCGGCATCGGCGTCGCCTACGGCATCTACGCCGTGGACCGCTTCCGCGAAGACCCGGCGCGCTCGCTTTTCGACACCTCCACCGGCAAGTCGGTCTGGCTCTCGGCCCTCACCACCATGTTCGGTTTCGGTTCGCTGATCCAGGCCTCCTACCGCGGCATCTCGAGCCTCGGCATCCTCATGACCCTCGGCGTCGCCATGTGCCTCCTCACCAGCCTCTATTTCCTGCCCGCCATGCTCCGCTTCGTCCGCCGCACGCCCCCGCCCGCCCCGTGACATGGCCGCCAACCCCCTCGGCGCCCCCCGCGCCGGCCCCTCCCCCCTGGACTCGCCTCGCCACCGGCCTCAGCCGCCTCGACGGCGGCACGCGCATCGCCCTGTTCCTCGCCTCCTGGCTCGTCCTCTCCGCCGCGCTCTGGAACAGGAAGTCCTGGACCTTCTCGATGCGGACGAAACCGGGCGAGGTCTGGCTCGCCGATCTTGGCCTTACGGCCAAAACCCGGCCCGTGCTCATCGTCTCCCGTGAGGACGAAGACCCGCCCCGCGCGTTGGCCATTCACGTCCCGATGACCACCCAGAACCGGCGCAGCCGATACAAGGTTGATCTGGGCAAGTTGCCGTTCTTGCGCGAAGCTTCCTTCGTCAACGTGCAAGGCATCGCCTCAATCCCGACCGTTCGGCTGGAAAGCAAACTCGGCCAAATGCCTCCAAATCTCATGGAGAAGCTCAAGGCGGCACTCCGCTACGCGCTCGACTTGTAAAAGCCGCCGCCAAGACTGATACCCCAGGGGTCACGCCCGCCACATGAAAAATCCCGAAAAGTTTCCTTGCCTCCGCGTCCGGGTGTTATATGCATCCGCATGCAAT
>CAYSZK010000208.1:0-3619 GCA_964435495.1 uncultured Verrucomicrobiales bacterium | reverse complement strand
AGCCCCTCCCCCGCGGCGGCAAGGGCCGTCCGCACCAGAATGACTCGGGCGGGCCGCATGGCTCGCTTTTTGCCCCATTCCATGTCAGGCTGGCGCAGCACCCCAAAAGAGCAGCCATGCCCAATCCGCGCCTTGATTACCGCGAGCCTCCGCCCGGTCCGCCCCCCATTTTCCAAAACTGCTTCCGTATGCGCCTGCAACCCGGCTGGAACAGCGGCCCGCACCAGCACAATTTCCACGAGCTGTACTGCGTGGAACAAGGCGTCTTCGTCGCCAACACCGGCGGAGAAGCCGTCCCCTGCGGCACGGGCAGCCTCTGGGTCTATCCCGCCCGACAAGACCATTTTTCCACGGTGCGCTGCACAGCCGCGAGGCCGGTTGCCGTCACCGTGATCCGATGGTTCGGTGAGGCGCCGCCCGAGGATATCGCCCTGCCCGCGCCAGACACCCAGGGCCGCGTGGCCGCCCAGATTGCCTGGGCCATTGAACAGGCCGCGCCCGTGGACGGGCTGGAGGACGGCCTTGGGCCGCCCGAAGTGCGCGCCTTCCTTAACGCCATCCTTCGCACAATCCTCTTTGAATTCCAGCGCAACACCACGGGCAAACCCCTGGACATCGTCGCGCGCACGCGGACCCTGGTGCAAAACGCGCTCAACCGCCGCCTCCACCTCGACCTCCTCGCCCGCAACATGAACATGAGCGTCTTCCATTTCGCCCGCCGCTTCCGCGCGGCCGCGGGCTGCACGCCCATGGAGTTCGTGCAACAGGAACGCGTCCGCGCGGCGGAAACGCTCCTGCGCAACACGACCCTGACCCTGGAGGCAATCGCCGACAACGCCGGGTTCTCCGACGCAAGCCACATGCACCAGGTCTTCCGCCGCCTCCGGGGCAAAGCCCCCGGCCACTACCGCCCCGCCACCGCCCGCTCCCGCCGGCCCGTGGCTACTTGAGCGCCCCCGCAAACGTCTCCGAACCCGACGCCGAACAATACAGCCGCCCCCCCGCCGCGTCCCACGCGAACGCCGCCATCAACGTGCCCAGATTCGCGCCCGCCACCGGCTTGGGCAGCCCCTCTTTCGCCACGGCAAGGGTCCACGACTTCCCCCCGTCCGCCGTCCGATGCACACCCGCCGGCGACACCAGGATCATCGCATCGACCCCGGCCCCAACAATCGGGCCAATCGTCGCGCCCGCCGGCGATCCCGGAAGCATCGACCACGTCCGCCCCCCGTCCGGCGACGCCGCCACGCCATTCTTCGCCGGCCAAAACACCGACTCCCCAACCACCACGGGCCGCACCTTCTGCTCAAACTCGCCTTCCCACACCAGCGTCCACGTCCCGCCGCCGTCCGCGCTCCGGTAGATGCCACCCTTGCCCGGCGCCGGGTTCTTCGCCTGCTTGTCCGAAGTCCCGCCCAACAGCAGCGCGCCGTCCGGGCCAAACCCAATCCCCGACCAGCTTGTGAACCCTTCCAGCGGCGCCCACGCCTTGCCCGCGTCCTGGCTCATCCAGTAGCGGGTGGAGTGGTGCTCTTTCGCCACAAACCGGACCGGGTTTTCCGCGGACCAATCCACCGCGCCAAACGTCCAGCCGTCGTGCTTCCGCACCTGCGGCGGACCCGGCTTCGGAAACGCCGTCCACGCCGCCCCGGAATCCACCGTGAACCAGCCCACCGGCGAATCGATGGGAAAAAGCGCCGCCCGCTTCCCGCGCGGATCGGCATGAAACCCCGTCGCGTTGAAATGCCGGCCCGCCTTCTGTTCCTCGACCGCGTCGGTCCAGTTCGCCCCCTGGTCGCGGCTTACCTTGATCACCCGGCCATTGCTCGCAAACACCGCGCCCGTCGCGGCATCGGCGTGGAGGGAGTTGAATCCCTTGCCCAGAACCGCCCGCCACTCCGGCCCGGACTCCTGGGCCGCGGCCCGGCCCCCGGCGAACACCAGCCCCGCCACCGCGCCCGCCCGAAAAACCGCCCGAACCGCTTCCGCCCAGCCATACCCCCGCCGCGCAATGTTCGTCATTCCAGCAACCGTATCCCGTTCCCCGCGGGGAACCATGTGCCGGCTTGCTTCAAACTTGTGGGGCCGTGCCCATGCAAGACTCCTGAAATCGCGGCGGCCCGGCCCACCCCGGCGGATCAGCCACCCCGCCGCGGATGCGCCGCGGCCTCTCGCAGAAACGCCCGGATTCGCGGGCCGCTGACCAGCGAGTCCTCCGGCAGGTTCTTCTCCGCGTGGGCCGCCGCCTTTCCAAGGAAGGTCGTGGCCTCCCGCATCCAGGCGTCGTGGCCCGCCGGACGCCGCGCCGGTTCCATGCGCACGCGGACATACATCTGGGCGATCCGTTCATAGACCCCGATCCAGAGCAGCGTGAAGTCGAACTGCGCGTCCAGCGCCGCCGCGTCGGCGCCGGACAAATCCTTCGCCGCCGCCCGCAGGTCCGCGATCGAATCTTCGCACAGGCGCCGGGCGTTGAGCTGCCGCTGTTCCAGCGCCTCCAGCACGTTCCGGGAAGGATCGTACGCATACTCCCGGAGCAGCCCGTTCTCCATCACCCGGTCCGGGCACCAGCGCTCGGCGTCGTAGAGGCTGTGGACCGCCTTGGGGTACATATAGGTGAACTCCGGAATCTGGCTGTGCTGCGCGAGCGGGAGCCCGTGGAGGAACGACGCCTGGCGCACGATCTCCGGCGTCCGCCGCAGCGCGCGGATCACCGGTTCGGCGGCGGCCTTGCCATAGCGTTCCGAGGCCCAGCCGTTCCAGATGTCGTCCCCGCGCGCCATGGGATTCTCCGCCAGCCGCCACAAGGCGTACAAATTCACCTCGTTGGGTTTGCCGAACAGGTCGCGGCTCCATGTTTCGCAATTGCCCAGGTCGGCGAAGTTGATCCGGGCGCGAACGGTGTCCAACGCGGCGTTGACGCCGAGGGCGTGGCGCAGGCGCGCCGCGATTTCGTCGGGATAACAATACGGCACCTGGCTTTGCCCGAGCTATTCCCCGTAACAATCGAAGTACATGGACATGGGCCGGTGCTGGTTGGCGGCCAGAAGCAGCGGCGCCGCCAGAAACGGGTTGAAATCGCCAATCTGCATCTGGGTCGAACACCGCAACGGAACGTCCGCCGGGATGGCGGCCAGCGCCTCCACCATCAACCGCTCGTTCCATGGATGCGGGCTGAACCCTTTCTGGCCGTACGCCTTCCCCGCCGCCGCCGCCCCCCGCGCGAACGCCAGGATCAGCCGCGCCACGCAATCCACCGGCAGGACCGGCGGGTTGAACCAGCCCCCGTGCCCCGGACGGCTCCAGTGCATCCCGGGAAAGAACCTGTCCGGGTTCAGGAAATGCGTTTCCCAAAAAAAGGATTCCACCCGGTCCAATTCCGGGACCATTCCAAACACCGCCCGCGTCCGTTGCTCGATGAATTCCCAGAAGCGCCCGTTGCTTACCTCGAGAATCTCAGGGTGCGCCGCGAGGAATTCCTCCGGAACCCACGGCTCCCGCCCGTCCGCCACCAGAGTCACGCCCAGCTTCGCATACCGCCGCAGCAGCGCGCTCCGTAACAAGGTGCGGCCTTGCTTCAAACGTGTGGAGGCGTGCGCCGACCGCCGCTTCCCGGCCC
>CAYSZK010000207.1:0-3669 GCA_964435495.1 uncultured Verrucomicrobiales bacterium | reverse complement strand
CTCCCCCACCCGCGCTATTCCCCGGCCAGCGCCTTGTCGTAGAACTCCAGGAGGTCCCCGCGCGTCTCCGCCTCCATGAACGCCATCGCCGTCCGCGGATGCCGATTCAGCATGCCCGTCACCAAATAACAGAGGTCGAACCCCCACTTCAGGCCCTTCCGCATCGGTTCGATGGTCCGCTCGGAACACTCCAGAATCGGCCGCAGCCGGTACTTCGGATTGTGCAGGAAAGCGATCAACAGTTCCATCGGGCAGTTCCCCGCCCCGCGGCCCAGCCCGGCCACGGTCGCGTCAATCCGGTTGGCGCCCAGCACGATGGCGTCCAGCGTGTTCGCGTAGGCAAGCTGCAAATTGTTGTGCGCGTGGATGCCCACCTCCTTGCCCGCCGGCTTCGCGTGGTCCAGGAACTTCCGGATCAGGAACCGGACCTGTTCCCCGTACAGATTCCCAAAGCTGTCCACCAGGTAAATCGTTCCCGCCTCCGACTTCGCGAACAACGCCAGCGCCGCATCCAGCTCCCGCTCCGGCACCACCGAAATGGACATGATGTTCAAGGTCGTCTCATACCCCTTGTCATGCGCGTCCTTGATCATGTCCAGCGCCAGGGGAATCTGGTGGATGTAACAGGCCACCCGCACCATGTCGATCGCGCTCTGGTCCTTCGGCAGGATGTCCGTCTTGTAGTCGCACTTCTCCGCGTCCGCCATCACCGAAATCTTGACCCCGCCCGCGTTCTCCCCCACGATCCGCCGGATATCGTCCTCTTCACAATGACGCCACGCCCCGTAAGCCGCCGGATTGAAAAGGCGCTTCGCGTTTTTGTACCCGATCTCCATGTAGTCCACGCCCCCCTCCACGCACGCCCGGTACACCGCCGCCACCGTCGCGTCGTCAAACCGGCTGTTGTTCATCAACCCGCCGTCCCGGATCGTGCAGTCCAGCACCTTGATCTCCGGCCTGTAGCCCACCCACCCGTCTTCGCTCGATTCCCGCACGTCAGTCATTTCCGCTTCTCCTTCAAGTTTTGCCGCAAACCGGTAAACGGCCCTTATGCGGCATCGCCCGACCCCCTGTCAAGCCAGCCTCCAAACCCCCATCCCCCCCCTTTCCCAACCCTGAACCCCCAAACCTGAACCCGCCCCACCCACCATGAAAAAGAACACCCCGAAATCGAAATCCGCCAAACCCGCCAGCAAAGCTGCCGGCAAGGCCGCCGCCAAGGCCGCCAACCAAGCGGAGCTGAAATCCGTCCCCGCGCCGCGCCTCCCCTACAAGCCGCGCAAACCCAAATCCTACAAACCCGTCATCGGCATCATCGGCTGCGGCGGCATCTCCCACGCCCACCTTAGCGGCTACCGCAAAATGGGCTGGAAAGTCGCCGCCTTCTGCGACGTCTCCGAAGCCGCCGCCGCCAAACGCCGCGACGAGTTCAACCCCAAGGGCGCCGTATTCACCGACCACCGCGCCCTCCTGGACCGCCCCGATATCGACGTCATCGACATCGCCACACACCCCGCCGTCCGCGGCCCCCAAGTCCGCGACGCCCTCGAAGCCGGCAAGCACGTCCTCAGCCAGAAGCCGTTTGTCCTCGATCTCGACTTCGGTGACTCGCTCGTCGCGCTCGCCCGCCAGAAAAATCTGCGCCTCGCCGTCAACCAGAACGGGCGCTGGGCCCCCTACTTCAGCTACATCCGCGAATGCGCCAAGGCCGGCGTCCTCGGCGACATCGCGTCGGTGGACATGACCCTCGCCTGGAACCACACCTGGATTCGCGGCACCGCCTTCGAGAAAATCCGCCACGTCATCCTCTACGATTTCGCCATCCACTGGTACGATATCGTCGCCTGCCTCTTCGGCGAACGCCGGGCCCTCTCGGTCTTCGCCAACCTCGCCTCCGTCCCCGGCCAGACCCTCGCACCCCCCATGAGCGCCCACGTCGCCATGGCGTTCGACCAGGGCCTCGCCTCCATGGCCTTCCACGCCCACACCATGCACGGCGTCAACACCGAACGCATCCTCGTCACCGGCTCCAAGGGCGCCATCATTGGCGACGGCAA
This sequence comes from uncultured Verrucomicrobiales bacterium, assembly GCA_964435495.1. Lineage (GTDB taxonomy): Bacteria > Verrucomicrobiota > Verrucomicrobiia > JADLBR01 > JAIBCM01 > CAYSZK01. The sequence continues at coordinate 1,612 of CAYSZK010000207.1, read as the reverse complement.
AAATTGCGGCGCCAACGATCTCACGCTCATCACCCCGCGCGGCCGCGCCAAGCCCGTGGTCGAGGGTGGCTGGTTCCCCGATGGCATGGCCGGCGCCATGGGCGAACTCCTCCGCGCCATCGAGGAAAACCGCGAACCCGAAAACTCCGCCGCCAACAACCTCCGCAGCCTCGCCCTCTGCTTCGCCGGCCTCGAAAGCACACGCACCGGCAAACCCGAAATCCCCGGCAATGTCCGCACCGCCGGCCCCGGCTGCATGCCCGAATCCTGATCCGGGAGACAGGAGACGGCGAACGCAAAACGGGAAACGGGAAACTTATCCATGAACATATCCAATCAACTGGGCGCGCAATGGTATCCGTGGCACCAAATCTATGATGCCCGCGGACGGAAAGTGGACGAGCACCTCGACGAAGTCCTCGCCGCCGTCGCCGCCGCCGGCCTCAAACTCTGGGAGCAATCGCTCTATAACGCCGCCCACGCCCGCGCCGTCGCCGACGCGCTCGCCCGCCACAAACTGCGCATGCCGTCCATCTACGCCGGCGGCGAGTTCCACACGGATGCCTGGCCGAAAACCGTCGAGGCCGTCCTCGAAACCGCGCGCATCGCCAAAGGGATCGGCGTTTCGATCATCGTCTCGAACCCGAACCCCCTCCCCGACGGCCAGGACAAGACCGACGCCCAGCTCCGCGTCCAGGCCGCGGCCCTGCAAACGCTGGGCGAAGCCCTTGCCAAAGAAGGCATGACCCTCGCCTACCACACGCACGACCCCGAAATGCGCCATGGCGCCCGCGAATTCCATCACATCTTGCGCGCCACCAACCCGGTCCACGTCGGCTTCTGCCTCGACAACCATTGGGTCTATCGCGGCTGCGGCCACAGCCAGGTCGCCCTCGACGACATCCTCGCCATGTACGGCGGCCGCATCGTCTCCATGCACCTGCGCCAGTCCCGCAACCGCGTCTGGGCCGAGACCGTTGAAGGGGGCGACATTGATTGCCGTCCCTTGGCAGCCTGGATTCAGCAAACCGGATTCCAAGGTCCCATGATCCTCGAACGCGCCATCGAAAAGGGCACACCAACCGGCCTTGATCCCGTCGAAGCCCATCGCCGCAGCGCCGCCTGGTGGAAAAACCTCCTGGCCAAGGCCCCACGGTAACCACTCGATTGCCAGGAATTTGGATTTTCGGAGGAAGGGGTTCCGGGCCGCCGGCGGGCCGGACTCGGTGGGGGTTGAATTCGTAGTTCAAGACCCGGCACCCGAGCAGTGACCCGGAATCGATCCATCCAATCGCGGCCGTTCAGGACGCGGGCCGGGAAGCAGGGCCCGTTTTCCTCCTCGGTTCGCCGGAAATCCCGATCAGCAGACGCACGGCCCGCGACGCCTGATCTCGTTGCGCCTCGGTCTGCCTTTTCGAGGCCAGTTTGGCCAGAAACGGCTCCACGCTGGCCTCCTCTCGCGGCGGATGCCCGTATTTCCGGCAGAAATCCAAATAAAACCGCATCCATTTCCGGTAATCCGCCCGGTCCCCCGTCGGAACCGCCGCCTCCTCCAGACGCCGATCCATATACGCCGCCACCTCGCGCGATACCCTGGGAAAATAGAAAAGCC
>CAYSZK010000206.1:0-3723 GCA_964435495.1 uncultured Verrucomicrobiales bacterium | reverse complement strand
CGCCATCCGCAAACTCCGCGCCCTTCTCGACGCCCTCGAAGCGGAGTGACGGCCCCAGCCTCGGCCTGGCCACAGCGCTCCGCCACCCCTGCCGGCCCTACCACGGCAGCTCCCGTTTCAACGCAAACCACATGTCCCACGCCATGCCCCGGTCCCAGTCCACAAACGCCGCGTGCGCGTCCCCCGCCGGGTCCGGAACCGCGTGGCCGGGAATCGGCGCCTCCGGCCCAAAACCGGGCCCGTGCCGGAATTCACGGTTTCGCGTCACCGACTTCGCCTGCTGCTCCGGCGTCGTGGCCCGCTGATGCACCCGCCGCGGCGGCGTGGCCTCGTCCACGTCATAGACCGGCACCGCGAACTTGCTTGCGTTGATGTGCAGCCCGCCGGTGGGTTCCGCCTTCAGGCACCGCAAAAACTGCTCATTCCGTGCGTCCGTCCGCGCCCCCGCCGGAATGGGTTGATTCCAAAAACTGTCCGCCGCAAACAACCGCCGCCGCTGGTTCATTTCCGCCGCTCTTTTCAGGTTTCGATTCCCGCGCTTGCACGAACCGGCGGCGAAGGTTTCACGGCGCCCACGGGCGCCGCCGCGGCGCCAAGCCCTCCGTGCGCGGGATTCCGTACGGCCCCGGCAAGCGCGCCTCAAGGCGACGGTGGCAGGCGCGCGTCGCCATAATTTCGGCTCTCCGCCACCGCCGTCCCCCTAATACATTTTTCTTGTTGACTCCTGTCCTGCGAAATCTTAGCCACAATGCCATGAAAATTTTTGTTGGGTCGCGGTGGTCAAAAGGGGGCGCGGTTCTCTTGGCGGCGGCCCTTTTCGCGGCGTCTCCCGCTCTTGCCGCGAAGTCAGCCAAAGGGCACAACGCCAACGAGAAAGTCAAGGCGGAGGAAACGGGCAAAAAGGGTGGCGGCAAGGATAAGAACGACAAGCAAGGCAAAAAAAACAAAGCCAAGGCCCCCAACAAACCGTCCCACGGCGCCTCGTCCACGACGTCCCCATCGTCCGGCTCCGGCATCGTTGTTTTCAACGCTTTGAGTTTCTTCGAGGACTATGTGCCGCTCATCGTTTATGAGGGTCCACCGCAGTTTGGAACGTCTGCTCCGATTGCTGTTATTGAGAATTCGTTCGATATTCTCTTGGCCGACTTCTTCGACAAGAACATGATTGGGGAGCCGTTCGTGTTCGATCCCGGTCCTTTGGGTTCGGTCTCGCCGAACGACCAGACGATCAGCTTCGCCAACGGGGTCATAACGCTGGGTGGTACTTTGGAGTTTCATCCGCCTCTGGCCGGGACCGTGCCGACCCTCGGGCCTGTTAGCACCAACGAGGGTGGGTTGGCGTCCGGCGTTTTCGCGCCGAGTCTGCGGGGCTTTAGCTCCGTGAATCCCCTAAACCCGGTCTCAATCACTTGGGATCCCTCCCTTGTGTCCGTTCAGAATTGGACTCCTTTGTTTGGCGAGCCTCTCTTTCTCCCCACCTCGGCAATTCCGGAACCCGTGGGGCTTGGGGCAGGGGCTGTCCTGGTGGTCCTCGCGGCGTCGGCGTGCCGCCGCCTCAGGAAGCGGCGGTAATCCGGCGTGAAGGCTTGCAAGGCCGGGTCGCGCGCGGCGGCTTGTTTCGGGAGTTGGCGCGGGGTCCTGGCTGCAAAGGGGCGCCAAGCCATGCGATATGGGCACACCCCGAGTGGGCTTTCGGTTGGCCCTCTTCAAACCCATCGCCCCTTGAGGGGCCGATCGAGGCCTTGGGACGGAATACCGATCCGTTGCGGGGAGTGCGATAACCTCAGAGGCAGTTCGGGATGCGTTTAGCTGGCGTGGCATGTGTCAAGAACGAAGAGGACGTGATTGAGGCTTTCGTCCGCCATAATCTCGCGTCGCTGGATGAGTTGTGGGTCGTGGATGACGGGAGCGAGGACCAAACCCCGCTGATTCTTGAGAAACTCCAGGAGGAAAGGCTTTCCGTAAAACTGCTGGCGTCGCGCTGGACAGCAGGGCATCACCAGCGCGAGAATACCGCGCAACTCCTTCAGGCGCTGCGGAACGCCGGTGGCGCGGACTGGACGTTTCTCCTGGACGCGGACGAGTTTCTGTGGCCGGGACCGGAATCCGTTCGTGCGGTCTTGGGCCGCCTGAGGCTCGACGAGGGCGAATTTCCGGTCCTTCCATGGGCCAATTTCGTGATAACGGAGGCTGACCCGGCCCATGAATTGAACCCGGTCCTTCGGCTCCGCCACCATGCGCCGGTGGGCGCCGGCGGACTGGCCAAGGCGCTGATGCCCCGGCGCCTTGCCGAGGATGCGCGCGCCACCGTCTCCGCCGGCAACCACTTCCTGGAGATCGAAGGAGCGCCGCTTCGTGCCCGCCGGATTCCCCAGTTGCGGCTGGCACATTTCTCCGTCCGCAGCCCGGTCCAGATGATCCTCAAAAACAACGTCTTTTACCTCCAGTGCCGGGTGCATTCGGGGGCGGGCAACCCAACCGGAGAAAGCCGCGCCAGGCTGGCGAAGCTGGCGGGACAGGATTTCGCGGCCGCCCAGCGGCTCGTGTATCGATGGCTCCCGCCGCACCTGGACCGGGAAGGTTGGGAGGACGGGCGCTCCTTTGCGATGGCGGACCTCGTTGAGAATCCACTGCCCTATGCTGGCCAGCCCTTGCGCTACACGCCTCCCCAACTGTCCGCAGAACGCGCCTGCTCTGTGCTGTTCCGGTATGCGCTCAAGCTTGCCGACACGGTTGCGGCCGGCCCGGCGCCTCCACCCGAGTCCAACGCTCCGCCCGCGATCTGTTTGCGGATCGTGGCGCAGGACGGCGCCGCGGGGGCCGCGGCAAGTGGCGCGGTGCCCGAACGCTTGCCCCGAGAGATCACCTGGGCGTTCGACCGGCCGGTTGGGGCGGACATGTTCTTCCTTCTGGGACCGCCCTGCCACGGTTTTCTCTCCATGGAGTCGGTCGTGTTTCGGGGCGCGTCAACCGCCATCCGTTTCGAGGGTCCAGACCTCGACCGGATCTTGGTTTTTAGGCGCAAGAAAGGATGGCGCGTGCCAGTGCTCCCGCCGTCATGCGTCCGGATCGCGCTGACGGGCGATCCTCTCAGGATCGGCCTGCGGCGGCCGCGCGGACTTGCCAAGGTCACCGCCATCACCATTCGCGCCGCCATGGAGCCCCAATTCCTGCCGCTCATCGAAAGGTACATCCTTGAACCCGTCCACTTCCTGTTGAAGCGTGGCCCCCGCCACACAACCCCGTGGAGCCGAATCGTGCGGCGGGCGCGCCGCGCGCTGCGGCGCTTCCGCCTTCCGCCATGGCGCCGTGCGGACCCAGGCTGCTAGCAGCCTGTCGGACCCGCCCCGCCGGGCCAAAGCCAACCGCCGGTTTTGTGTGGCCGGCTTTGCCTGTGTTGGGAGCCTTGGGCCATCGGGAACGGTTTGGCCAAGTTGGGCTTGCCAGCGCCGGAATCGAGGCGAGACTGGAGGGGTTCAGGGCAAAGGGCGCGCATGCGGAAACATCTGGTGGTGGCGACTGGGAACGCGAAAAAGGGCGTCGAACTGCTTGCCCTGCTCGGGCCGGGCTGGGAAGTCACCACGCTGGCCGATCATTCTGGGATTGGGGAAATCGACGAGGATGGGGACACGTTCGCGGCCAACGCCGCCATCAAAGCCGTGCAGGTTTCGCGCAGGCTCGGCGGGCTGGCCCTTGCCGACGATTCGGGCCTTGAGGTGGACG
>CAYSZK010000205.1:0-3753 GCA_964435495.1 uncultured Verrucomicrobiales bacterium | reverse complement strand
AAAAAAAGTGACCTCGAAGGTCGCGCCCGCCAGGGGGGAGGGAATCGCAGGCGACAACTTTAACTTCGAGGTCAGGCTGAACGTAGTGGACGATGGTTAGTTTGTCAAGGGGGAATGGGAAGATTTTTTGACAAATTCGCGTCTTTTTTTGGGAGCGCGGGAGTGGCCTCCGGGGCGGAGGGGCGCTGGGTTGTGGGGGGGCGGCGGCGGGAGGCGGCGGGGCCTACCACTCGACGACGGCGGAGGCCCAGGTGAGGCCGCCGCCGAAGGCGACCATGAGGATTTTGTCGCCGCGCTTGACGCGTCCGTCGCGGACGGCTTCGTCGAGGGCGAGGGGGATGGAGGCGGCGGAGGTGTTGCCGAAGCGCTCGATGTTGATGATAAAGCGGTCGAGTCCGACGCCGAGGCGTCCGGCGATGGCGTGCATGATGCGGGTGTTGGCCTGGTGGGGGATGACCCAGGCGATGTCGTCGATGGCGACGCCGGCGCGTTCGAGGGCGTTGACGGCGGCGTTTTGCATGGCGAGGACGGCGACCTTGAATACGTCGCGCCCGCTCATGCGGATGGTGTGGAGGCGGTCGCGGACGGTGGTTTCAGAGGCGGGCATGCGGCAGCCGCCGGCGGGGATGTTGAGGATTTCCCATTCGCGCCCGTCGGATCCGAGAAGGATGTCGAGGATGCCGGCGGAGCCGGGGCGATGTTCGAGGAGTGCGGCGCCGGCGCCGTCGCCGAAAAGGACGCAGGTGTTGCGGTCGGTCCAGTCGGTGATGGCGGAAATTTTTTCGGCGCCGACGACAAGGACGCGGTTGGCGGCGCCTGTGGCGATGAACTGGCGTCCGATATTGAGGCCGTAGAGGAAGCCGGAGCAGGCGGCGGTGATGTCAAAGGCGGCGGCGTGGGTGGCGCCGATTTTCTGTTGAATCCAGCAGCCGGTGGAAGGGAACGGGGTGTCCGGGGTGGCGGTGGCGGCGATGATGAGGTCGAGGGAGGCGGGGTCGGCGCCGGCGGATTCGAGGGCGCGGCGGGCGGCGGCGGCGGCCATGTCGGAGGTGAATTCACCGTCGGCGGCGATGTGGCGTTCCTTGATGCCGGTGCGGGAGCTGATCCATTCGTCGCTGGTATCGACCATGCGGGAGAGTTCGTCGTTGGTGAGGACGCGGGCGGGGGCGTAGGCGCCGATGCCGGTGATGGAGGCCGTTCGGAGGAGCGTGCCGTGGGGATGGGCTTGGGTCATGGGGAAGGGGCGGCGGGTTTGGCGGGGGGCGCGTCGGCGGCGGGGAAGTGGGCGGCGGCGGCGGCGATTTCCTCAATGATGCGCGGGTTGAGTTTGTGGGCGACGGACTCGGCGGCGACGCGGACGGCGTTTTTGATGGCCTTGGCGGTGGAGGCGCCATGGGCGATGATGCAGACGCCGTTGACGCCGAGGAGGGGGGAGCCGCCGTATTCCTCGTAGTTGGTTTTCTTCTTGATGGCCTTGAAAGCGCCCTGGGCGAGGAGCGCGCCGGCGGTGCGGAGGGGGGATTTGGTGAGCTCGTGTTTGAGCCAATGGAGCATGGCGGTGGCGATGCTCTCGGTGGTTTTGAGGACGACATTGCCCGTGAAACCGTCGGTGACGACGACTTCGACGGGGTCTTCGAAGAGGTCATGCCCCTCGATGTTGCCGCGGAAGTTGATGGGGAGGGAGGAGAGGAGTTTGAAGGTTTCCTTGGTGAGGGGGTTGCCCTTGACGTCCTCGGTGCCGATGGACATGAGGCCGACGGCGGGATTCTTGAAGCCGAGGACTTCGCGGGAATAGACGGCGCCCATGATGGCGTATTGGCCGAGGTGGACGGGTTTGGCGTCGATATTGCCGCCGGCGTCGATGAGGACGAAAAGATTTGTTTCGGTGGGGAGGACCGTGGCGATGCCTGGGCGGTCGATGCCTGGGAGGCAGCGCAGTTTGATGGTGGTGGCGGCGACGGCGGCGCCTGTGTGGCCGGCGGAGACGATGGCTTCGGCGCGGCCATTGGCGACGAGATCGACGGCGCGGCTGACGGAGGAGTCTTTCTTGCGGCGGACGGCGTCGATGGCGGAGTCGGTCATGTCCACGACTTGGGAGGCGGGGACGAGCTCGATGCGCGGGGGGATGGGGCCGTGTTTGAGGAACTCGGCGCGGAGCCGGTCTTCGGGGCCGGTGACGAAGAGCGTATCGATGGCTGGCAGCTCGCGGAGAGCCTGGAGGGCGCCGAGGACCGGGTTGGCCGGGGCGAAGTCACCGCCCATGCCGTCGAGGGCGATTTTCATGGGGGCGCGGGGCGGGGATCAGGCGCCGGCTTCGACGGTGACGACCTGGCGGCTGTGGTAATAGCCGCAGGAGGGGCAGGCGCGATGGGGGATGAAGCGGCTGCCGCACTGGGGGCACTCCTGCAGTTTGGGGGCATGCCAGCGAATGGCCGCCTTGTGGCTGCGCAACCTGCTCTTGGACCGTCTGCGTTTGGGAACGCCCATAAAAAACTCCGTTCTACTTTTCTGCTTGCCGACATTGGGGTAGCGCCAATCCACTACTCCAAACTACTCCAGTTTCAACCTGTCCAGCGCCGACCACCGGCCGCCCAGCGGCGGACTGGCGTCACCGCTGTCCGGCGTGCGGTGTGTTTCGCCGGTCACGGGGCACTTGCCGTCCGCGCCCAGGTCGCACTTGGCATAAGCCGGAAGGGCGAGGAGCATCTCCTCACGGACCTGTTCTGTCAAGTCCACACATTCGCCTTCGGGCTTGGCGACGAAGGCGGTGAAATCGGGGACCTCGACGGTGAGGGGGAGGGGTTCGAGGCAGCGGACGCAGCGGAGGCGGCCGGTGACGGAGAGCCCGCCGCGGACGAGGAGGTCGTGCTCGCGGAAAAGGGCGTGGATGCGCCACGTGATGGGGCCGGCGGCCTGGAACTCGTCGGCTTCGAGGATGGCGGCCGGAGTATCGCCGGAGAGGTCGATGCCTTCGGGGGGGATTTGGGCGAGATGGATTTTCATGGGCGGGGCGCGGGACCGGGGGGGGGCGCGGAGGTGTGGAATTTGCGTTGCAGCGCGTCCAGGACATTGGCGGGAACGAGGCAGGAAACTTCGCCGCCGAGCCGGGCGATTTCCTTGATGAGGGAGGAGGAGGTGTAGATGAGATGCTCGGTGGGCATGAGGAAGATCGTTTCGATGGAGGGCGCGAGCTTGCGGTTCATCAGGGCGAGCTGGAACTCGAATTCGAAATCGGCGACGGCGCGGAGGCCGCGGATGATGGCGCCGGCGCCGCGATCGCGGGCGTAGTGGACGAGGAGGCCGTCGAAGATTTCGACGGTGACGCGGTCGCCATATTTCCGGATGGCTTCGGAGGCGAGGCCGAGGCGTTCGGCGGCGGTGAAGAGGGGGTGTTTGCCTTCGTTGGGTGCGATGGCGAAGAGGATGTGGTCGAAGATGCCCAGGGCGCGTTCGACGACGTCGAGGTGGCCGTTGGTGACGGGATCAAAGCTGCCGGGGTAAATGGCGAGGCCGCGGCCAGGAGCGGGATGCATGGGACGCCTATAGGGGAACGGGCGGGAAAGGGGAATCCCAAACCTGACGGCGCATGGGCGGGCAGGGCGCCGCCCGGCAAGCGGCGCGGCCATGCGGATCGCGGATTGGGGAGGGGGGATGGAAAGAAGGCTTGCGCCCGGGGCCGGCGGGGCATTGGATTCTCGGGGTGAAAATTCTGGTGAATCTGCCGTCGGGTTTTTTTGATCGGGAATATTTGCG
>CAYSZK010000204.1:0-3784 GCA_964435495.1 uncultured Verrucomicrobiales bacterium | reverse complement strand
TTGCGGCCCTGCACGGATTAACATTATGGCTCAGTACCTCCTGGTTGCCTGCAAAATAGCAGTGCTCGGAATCGACTTCAAGGTTGAAGACGCGGTGGATGCCGGGCACCCGGCCTATGGCCCGAATCTTTACCGGCCCCGCGCGGGTCTTGAGTTCCTCGCCGGGGCGCAGTTGGGCGGCGGGCACCCACGCCTGGCGCGTCTCGGAATAGAACCGATGGGTCTCCGTGGGTTCCAGAGCCGGGCCCGTCTCGAACTCCAACCGCATCACGAAGGCGTTGAGGTGCGTGACGGTAGCCTTGACCAATCGCCCCCCGCCCGCCTTGATCGGCGGGCACGGCTCCACATTCACCACCCGCGCCAAGCCGGAGACGCCCATCTCTTCGAGGGCCAACGGCACTTGCGCGCCCGGCCTTGCGCCGCACTCTTCAAGCCAGGACTCCGGCCGCAGGACAACAATCTTGAGCTCGTCGTCGCTGCCATCCGGATTGGGCATGGTAAGCGTTACCTTCCGCCATGTGCGGGGATCGGGCGCCACAGACGGCTCTGCCCCCTGGGCATCGGTCGTGAGCACGCGGTCGCCCACCGCAAGGCTTTCGATGGGCACTGGACCCGCGGGCGTCTGGACCGGTGTTCCGGCCACAAAGCAGATTCCGCCCGGTAGGAGTCCCCCAGGTTGGCCGGGTCCAGGCGGCGGCCCACTCGGCGGAGCGGGGGGCCTGGGGCCGGGGCCAGGTCCGGGGGCGGGTCCTGGTCCAGGGGGTTTGCCTGGGGGGCCACTCGGGGGATCAAACAGGTCATCAACAAACTTGCCGGCTTTGGCACCCAGGACGATCCAACCGGCTTCGATGGCGGCGGAGGCCAGCCCGGTCAAAGCGGCTTGGAGATGGCCTATAATCTGGTCTGCAATGTCGGGCGGGACGTCGGCGGGATTGGACAACAACCGGCCCAGCAGTTCAAACGCGAGCACAAATTCCCGGCCTCCCTGATAAATGGCAAACCCTACCGTCCCCGCGGCAAGCGCGGCATTGCCAATTCGATCAGCGTACTCGAACATCGTGGTCAACCCAAACGGATCAATGTAGTTGACCGGGTTGCCTTCGGTGTAGAGGTAGGGATTGCGGCTCAGGGGCCTGGGCGCGTATCCGCTGAACGGGTCGCGGGTCAGGAACCGGCCCGTATCGGGTTGGTAATATCGCGCCCGCAGAAAATCCAGGCCAGTCTCCGCGTCCCGTTGTTCCCCGGCGAACAAATACTCATTTTCTGAGCCGCCGGTCCGGCTCCGGACAGAGCCGTAGGCGGTGAAATCCCAACTGTCCGTGACCGCGCCGGACGCATCGGTCAGTTTCCGCGTGCTTCCCAACCCGTCGCCGTGATGGTAGCGCCAATCGCCGCCCGACTCCCGGGCCAGCAATCGCAGGCCGTGGAGGTATCGGGCCTTCACGGCGCCATCGTCGTCGCGTTCCTCGATCACCTGCGGCACAAACCGGTTCTCATCAACCAAATAACGGGTCTTGATTCCGTTGGCCGTCTTCGCCACGCGCATCCCGTCGGCGTCGTACGCAAATTCGACATGATTGCTCTGGCTGCCGCGGGTGACGTCCGCACGAATCAACCGGTCCTGCGCGTCCCAGGCGTAGGCGGCCACGGCGTTGGTCGTGAAACCCTCCGTGTTATCGCCTGTGACACTCATCGACCCGACCATCCGCCCGGCGTCGTCCCAAGCGTGCTTGGTGCGGCGCGTATAGAAAGTATCGGCCACCAACCGGTCGTTGGCGTCGTAATAGAACCGCCGTCCGGCGCTCTCGGCCACATTGCCCACGGCATCGTAGCCGAATATGTTGAAGGCAACTTGGAGCTCCAGATCGCGTTCGGAGGCCACCCGGTCCAACGGGTCGTAGGTGTACGCCAAGCCGCCCCCGCTCGCGTCCCGCACCGAGACACGGTTGCCGTTTTCGTCCAGAGTGTATTCGAAGCGCGCGACGGTTTCCGCGCCGCGTTTGGCTTCAACCTCCACAAGCTGCCCGGCGGCGTCATACGAACGGGTTTCAATTACCCCATTGGGAAAGAGCGTCCGGGAGAGGAGTCCCGACGGATCATACTCGAAGCTTGTGTCCAAGTGATCCGGTCCCGTCACCCTTGTCAGTTGGGAGGCGGCGTCATACGCATAGTCCACGCGCCCGGCGGACGTGGTCATGGAGCGGCGGTTGCCCGCCAAGTCGTATGTGTAACGGATATCCTGTCCATCCGGCTCCGTGCGGGACAGCAGCCAGCCGCGCGCGTTGTAGCTCCAGTGGGTGGCGCCACGCGCGTCTCCGTACACCGCCCGCAACCCTGTCCGGGTATAACTCCACGTTTCCGCGGGCTCCCCGTCAGCCTCGGCCCTGACCAGCCAATCGCGGCTGTTGTAGGCAAATCGGCTCTCTGTGCCGTTGGCGTCGGTCATTCGGATGACATTGCCCACGCCGTCATACACCGCACTGGTCCGCTGCCCCAGCGGAAGTTCCACCGCCTTCAATCGGTTTGCGCCATCGTACTCGTAGCTTGTCCGCCGCCTGGCCGCGTCGAGCACACCGGTCATTGATCCCACCTTGTTGAACTCGTAGCGCGTTTCCCCTCCGACGGCATCCAAGACGGAGGTCAACCGGTTCGCCCTGTCATAGCCAAACCGGGTGGTATAGCCGCGAGGGTTGCGGTACTCGGTCAACTGGCCTCCCGGACCATAGACCAGCTCTTCACTCGTTCCATCCGGGTAGATGAACTTGATCGGACGGCTCTTGGCATCGTACCGGGCCTGGGCGGTCCTCCCCGCCGCGTTTCGGATGCTGCTTACGCGTCCCGCCCCGTCATACGTCCACCTGGTCTCTCCGCCCAACGGGTCCCGGGCGGACACCAGCCGGTTGGCTCCATCATAACCGAAGGAACTGCGGTTTCCCAATTCATCGCTCCAAGCCACTAACCGGTCCCCCGCGTCGTACTCCAGGCGCACGCGCGGGTGTCCGCTCAAAGCCGCGCCGCCAGGTTGAGGCACAAAATCCACATCCGTCCCGTTTGGATACACCAGCGCCGTGACCCGGCCCTTGGCATCCCGTTCATACCGCCACCACCGCCCATCCTCGTCGGCGACCGATGAAATCAGGCCGTTGGCGTCATACTGCCGCTGGACCGAACTGATCGAGGTCCCTGACGGGCTGGGATTACTCGAAACCGCCCGCAGGGCATACCGCCCCCGGCCATGAACTGGTGCGGCGGTAAGCGGCGCCTCGGGCTCCGAAGGGAGAACGGTCTCCACAAGCAAGCCGCGGGCGTCATACCGGTGCTCCGTTCTTCGGCCCAACGCGTCGATCTCGGCCACGACTTGGCCCGCCGCGTCATACTCGCGACGCCAAACCGTTCCCATTGGACTTCTGCCAATGGCCCGCCGCCCTTCGCCATCGTACCCGGTTTCGTAAACCTTGCCCTCGGCGTCCACCACGGCAACCACCCGGCCATTCAGGTCGTTCGTGAACGTGAGCCGGGTTCCCTCGGGCCCCTGCATCCCCACAACCCGCCCAAACCGGTCGTAAGCCACGTCGTAGGTTCGTCCAATGTCATCCGACCAATTCGTCGGGCAGCCCTGGGCATCATGCTCGATCCGCAGCACCTGCCCGCCTGGCTGGTCCACCTTGCGGCACCTTCCACGCTCATCATATTCACTTCGCAACGTATTCCCCACCGGATCGGTTTCGGTGAGGAGCTGGTTGAATCCGTTCCACGTGCGCCGCGTGGTGTTGCCCAGCGCGTC
>CAYSZK010000203.1:0-3797 GCA_964435495.1 uncultured Verrucomicrobiales bacterium | reverse complement strand
GCGCGCCGCCTTTGCGATGCGCTGCCATGTGAAATGGTAGTTGCCTTCCTCAAACCCAAAGATGATCCGCCGTTCGGCCAGCGGCCAGGCGACCGGGAACAGCCGGTTTGGCAGGCTCGCCGCGGCGGGAACGCCCGGCGCCCCCTGGGCGAGGTGGGTGACGGCCCATTGCAGCACGTCGGGCTGGTAGCGGATGCGCGCGGGCGCCGCTTCCATGTGGGCCCGCGTTTCGGCGAGCATCGCCGCCCAGTCCCGCTGGATGGCGGCGCGGGGATCGGGCGCGGGTTCGGGCGGTTTGGACAGGGCAACGGGCTGGGGATTCTCCCACCGCTCTTCGCAGCATTCGAGAAACCTGCGCACGGGCATTTGGGGGCCGCCCTGAAATTGCGCGGTGATCCAGTCCTCGTCGAGGAACCGGTGGATGTCGGCCTCGGCAAGGGCGCAGCGTTTCAGGCGGTTCAGCGCCAGCTCGCGGGCCTGGCCGCGGTTCATCCCTTCCAGTTCGATGGGACGGGAAAAGCGGTCGTGGTCGGCCGCCTCGATGTTGGGCCAGATGGCCCGGTCCCAGACGGGTTTGTTGGCGGTGACGATGGTGAGCTGGTGCGGGGCGTTGTGGACGAGTTCGGAAACCATGCGCCCAAGAGCGAGGGCAAGGGCCGGGTTCTGGTGATAGACCTCGGTCTGGTCGAAGCACAACACGAACGGGCGATGGAACGCCGCCAGGGCGCACAAATCCAGAACGCGGTGGCGGCAAAGATCGTCGGCGGCGGCGGCGGAATCGTCCAGGGACGGGTTGTCGGCGGGGTGAACGCCCAGCGCGGCGAGGTCGGCGGGCTCCAGGGCCATGACCTTGAGCCATTCCAGGCAGCGGTCCCGGTGCTCGCGATCGGCGCGGTTGCGGGCGTAGGCCAGCAACACCGCAACCCAGGCGCGGGCGGAGGAAAACTGCGACAGCGGCGTGTCCAGCCGCGTCATCTGCCGGTCCAGGCAGGCGGCGATGCGGTCCACGTGCGCGCCCGCCCAGTCGCGGAGGGGCGCGCCTTCGGCGGTCCAGTCGTGGGGATGGTCAATCAGGAACTTGCGCCAATAGGCGGCGGAATCGGCGTCGGCGGTGAACGTGCCGGACTGGATTTCGCTGGCGAGCAGATGGGCGAGAACACCGTTGGCGATGGCGTCGAACTGGTCGGGTTCGTCGGGCGCCGCCGACTCGGCGTCGGGACGCTCCGGGCGGGCCAACTCGCGGACGATGGCGAAGAGCAGCGATTTCCAGCACGTCTCCGGCGCGCCGAACGGCTTGACATAGATGCGCGTGGCCCGGGACCCGGCTTCGCGGAAGAACCGGCCCAGGAGATGGGACTTGCCGTAGCCGGGAACCTCGGATTGCACGTATTGCGCGGGCGTGGGCGGTGTGCGCGGGCGCGGCGGCACGGCGGCCGTGAGGGGGGCGAAGGCTTGCAGAAGCTGGGCCAGCGGGCGGTCGTTAAGTCCGTGGACCGGCGGCTCCGACCGGCGGGGTTCGGTCACCCACTTGTCGGTAAACGGATTGAGGGCGAGATGGGCGAACGGCACGGCGGATCATTCCAGAAAGCGGACCTGCACAAAGCGAAGGCCGCCGCGCTCGAGCGCCGCGGCGCGCTGGGCGTCGGTCGCGTGAAGCCAGTCCCCCTCGGAAAGCACCGCCCGGCCCGCCCGGGCTTCCCCGTCCACAAACCGGTGCAACGCCCCGAGCCCCGCCCCGGTCCGCCCGGCCAATTCGCTGAGGTACACCGTCTGGGACCCCGTCTCAACCCGGAGCTGCCGCCACGCGCCAAGGACCGCTTTGCGGTCCAGCCCCGGCTCCGGACCGGGCGCGGGTTCTTCCCCCTGGGCGCCCCTGATTTCCGAGCGCGGCCCGCGGGCCTTGTCAAAGCTCGGGAGGTGAAGGAAATGCCGGTTTCGCCCGGCGCGGAATTCGAAGAAGGTGCCGTCATCGACGAGAAACGCGAGAGCGTCCGGGAGGAAGCCGTGCTCGGGCGCGGGGAGCAGGGCGTTGAGGTCGGAGGCGGCAAAGAGCATACGGCCATCGGCGGCGGCGGCTTCGGCGAGCCGGTTGGTGGCGGACTCCAGCGACGGCGCGAAGGCGGACGCGAACCAAAGAACGGACCGGCCCTTGGGCACGCATCGGGCTTCGCCGTTGCGCGCGAGCAGATCGAGCGCCGCGAGCCGCGCGCGCGGCGGCCCTGGCAGCCGCGAAGGGGGAAGCCCGCGGGCGCCAGCCTGTTGCAAGGCGCCGAGAACGGGCGTGGCCAGGGCGGAGGGGTCCGGCGCGGGGCGGGCGGGCCTGCTTGCGCCCGCGGCGCGTTTGGTCGCGGGCCTGGCCTTGGCGGAGGACCGTTTTGCGGCAGCCATATGGCCAGAGTAACGGTTTGATGGCGCGGAGGAAAGGCGGTTTTTAGGAATGCCGGGACTCCGGGCTCGAAGGGCCCTCCCTTTTTTGATCGGGGCCGGGTGATGGCAAGGGCGGGTCCATTCCCCGGACATTTTCGCGGGCCGAAGACCCGGCCCCAAGCGGCAGGTGTCAAGGTGAAGGTCAAGGACTGGCCCCTGGGCTATCAGTCCTTGACCTTGACACCTGGCGGCACGCCGCCATCTCAGCTTGCCGGGGCGGCGCGGTTCGCGGTTGCCGCGCGTAAGCCGGGCTGGTAGCCTCGGTGGCCATGGAGGTTATTCGATGAAGAAAGTGCGCTGGGGCATTCTGGGGACGGGGCGGATCGCGAAGAATTCTTATGTGCCGGCGATCAAGGCGTCGCGCAACGGGGAACTCGCGGCGGTGGCAAGCCGGGACGCGGCGAAGGCGGCGGCGTTTGCCACGGAGAACGGCATCCCACGAAGCCACGGCTCCTACGAGGCGCTGCTGGCCGATCCAGGCGTGGACGCGGTGTATGTCGCGTTGCCCAACGGGCTGCACTGCGAGTGGAGCATCAAGGCGGCGGAGGCGGGCAAAGCTGTGCTCTGCGAGAAGCCGCTGGCCTGCGACGCCAGCGAGGCCCGGCGCATGGCGGAAGCGTTCCGCGCGCGCAACCTGCCGCTGGCCGAGGCGATCATGTACAAGCGGCACGCGTTGAACCGGACGGCGATCCAGATTCTGCGCGACGGGCGGATCGGGCCGCTGCGGATGGCGCGGGCTTCGTTCGTTGTGGACAACCAGAAAGCGGACGATATCCGGTTCTCGAAGGCCCTGGGCGGCGGCGCCATGCGGGACCTGGGTTGTTACTGCGCCAGCGTGTTGCGCTGGGCGGCGGGCGAGGAACCGGAGGCCGTCGAAGCCTGCGCACTGGCGCATCCCAACGGCGGCGTGGATTTCCGCACGGCCGCCACGCTCCGGTTTCCGTCCGGCGTGGTCGCTTCCTTCCAGTGCGGCTACGGGATGGCGTTCGAGTGCAGCTACGAGTTTTTCGGGGAGAACGGGCGCATCCTGGTGGATGCGGGCGCGATGGTGGCCTGGCCCGGGGGCGAGTTCAAGGTCCGCGTGTGGAGCGGCGGGGAGAGCGAGGAGATCGCGATTCCGCCGATGAACCACTACCAGGCGATGGCCGAGGAACTCGCCGCGGCGGTTCTTGAAGGGGCGCCGCTGGGCGTTCCCCTCGAGGATTCGATCGCCAACATGGCGGTCATCGACCGCGTGCTGGCGAAGGCGGGGTTCTGATCAGGCCAGGGGCCGGGAGGGCGAACCGGCTGTTCTCCGGATGAGGACAAAGGGACGGACCCGAATGGCGCTTAAATAAGGGGCACTATGTTCACGTTGATTTTCCCGGATT
>CAYSZK010000202.1:0-3868 GCA_964435495.1 uncultured Verrucomicrobiales bacterium | reverse complement strand
GTCCTGCTGGGCCATGGCCAGCGCGGCGTTGGCGCGGGCCTTCCAATCTGCCGGCGCGGCCGCGGCGCGTTCCGACCATAGTCGCTCGGCCTTCGGGAACTCGCCGGCCCGGTAGGCGTCCAGGGCTTCCTCCGCGGTTCCAAGCGCGGCGACGGACGCGGCGGCGGCGAACGCGAGCAGCGCAACGGCCACGGGAACGGGCGGCGCGGCGGGGAGCAGATGCCGGGGCTGGAGCACGCGCCAGAAGGGGACGCCGGGAAGCCGCGCCTCCTCGGCGGCGGCGCGGGCGCGGCGGGGCCAGTCGCCGGGGAGGCCGGGTTCGGGTCCGAAGAGGGCGGCGTCGGCCTCGGCGCGGAGGCCGTGCCAGGTGGTTGCGTTTGTGCCGTGGTTATGGGCGCCGGCTGCCCGGGCCAGGGCCGTGGCGCTGGGTTCGAGCCCGGGGGCGTCCCACAAGGCCGCCGCGGCCGCGCGCCACCGGACAAGGGCCAGCCGCGCGGCGCCGGGCTCCACGCCGCGCGTGTCGAGGATTTCCGCGGCCCGGATGGCGTCGAGGCGGGCGAGCCGGCGTTTCCGGACCGGATCGTTGAGAACGGCGGCGCGCCAGGACGCGGCCAGCCAGCCGGCCAGCAGAACCACCCACGGCGCCGCGGCAAGCGCCGGGAACCAGCCCCCCATCGGGGCGCGCGCGTGGCCGGCGCCCTGGAACGGGTCGCGCGGCAGGGGCGGGCCGGAAACCGCCGGTTGCGCGGGCGCCATGGGCGCGGGCGTGGCCCCGGGACCGGCGCCGGGCGTTCCGGGAACAGGGAGCGGCGCGGCGCCGGGCGCGGGCTTGACGCGGACCTGGACAACCTCCGTCCGGGCGGTGGCGTATTCGCCTTTGGCCGGATCAAAATAGCTGAACTCCGCGGGGCCGAGCGTGTAATCGCCGGGCTGGGTCGGGACCAGGATGACGTCTTCGGAGAGCGTGCCCTCGAAAAGCTTGCCCTCGGGACTGGCGCGCTTGGACTTGGGCTGGATCGCCTTCCAATCGGCGGACACTTCGCGCGGCGGCAGATTCCAGCCGGCGGGCCAGTTGCCCGTTCCGGCGAGTTCGAGAGACCAAGTGACGGGTTCGCCGACGGAGACGTCGCGCGGGACGACCTTGGACTTGAGATCGAACGCCCCGACGGCGCCGGTGAAGCCCGCGGGCGCGGGTTCGGGCAGCGGTTTGACCTCGAGCTTGAGGGGGTTGGACGCGACCGCGACCTGGTCGTATTCGGGCTGGGAGAAGAAACCCCAATTGCGGCTGCCGGTCTGGACGCGGACAGCCTGGGACGCGGGCGGGAATTCGGCGGCGCCAGGCTTGAGCGCGGCGATGCGGGTGCGCGTGCGCAGGCCGATGCGCGGCGTGCCGCCTTCGGCCTGGACCTGGTCGGCGTCGGACCAGCGCTCGATGAACAAGTCCGCCGCCGGCCATTCGAAGTTGTCCACGACATTGAACCGCGACGACCGCGGGCCGAGGATGACGTACTCGACTTCGAACACTTCCCCCGCCCACGGCGTGGTTGTCTTGGGCCGCAAAAAGGACTCGAACGCGCCGCCGGCCACCGCGGCGGGCTGGCCGGAAGACGGCGCCTGGGCGACCTGAAACGTGAACTCGGGCACGGTGACGCGGCCCTTGTCGGTCTCCACCTGCCGCTCGGGGATGGTGAACGCGCCGGCGCGGCTCACGCGGATGCCAAACGCCACTTCGCGCCGGAAACTCATGACGCCGTTGACCCACGACATGTTCTGGCTGCTGTGAACGGAGGTGACGGACAAGCCGTCGGCCTGCGGCGGTTCGGGGTCGGTCTTGGGCTGGCAATTGTCGAAGACGAGCGCGAGCTTGGCGCGCCCGCCCACAAACGGCGCGCCCTCCGGCAGCTCCCAGCGCACGGGCGGCGTCTGGGCCTGCGCCAACGCAACGGCCAGGCTCCACGCGGCGAAAATGGCCGCGTGGCGGAGGCGGGACCGGCGCGGGCTCACCAGTTCCTCCCCTGGGCGGCGCGCGCGGGCGCGAGATTGGTGCGGGATGGGTCCATAAGCATGAAAAGGCGCGCGGGCGCATCCTTGTCGCGCACGTCGTCCAGGCGCTGGAGGGCGGCGGCAAGTTCGGGGCTCGCGGCGGCCATTTCCTCGTCCTTGGACGCGCCGCCGACCTTCTGGGTCTGCGCGGGCGCGCCCGCGGGTTGCCGGGCCTTTTCCGGCGGGCGGTTGGTGGCGTTCATATCTCCAAGAGACGCGTCGGGCGGCGGCGGCGGGCGGTTGGGTTCCTTCTCCGAGTCTTCCCCGTCGGCCGGCTTGGACGAATCCTGGGAATCCCGGTTGTTCGCGTTCTCGGGGTTTCCCTGTTCCTCGCCCTGCCGCTTCTGGTTCTGGCCTCCCTGCTGTTCTTGCGCGTTCTGTTTGCAGGCCTCCGATGGCGGGCGCTCCTCTTTACCGTCCTGCTTGCCCTGGCCGTCCTGGTCCTGGTTCTGCCGTTGTTGGTCCTGTTGCTGCCGCGGTTGCCGGTCTTGCTCGCCGCCCTGGCTCTGTTGGCGCTGTTCTTGCTGGTTCTTCAGCGCCTCCAACGTTTCGCGCAGGCTCTTCCAGTCCGCGGCTTTGGGGTCGAGCCTTTCGCCGCGGTCCACCCCGGCGATGCCGTCATCGAGCATGGGAATGCCCGCCGGTTTGCCGGACTGCATGCCGGCCTGCGCATGCGCAATGGTGGCCTCCGCAAGGGCGGCATAATCGGCGGGGGCGGGCCGGGCCTTTGCCGCGATTTCACCCACAACCTTGTCCAGCGGCGGCGCCGCGGGCCCGCCCGCCGCACCGGACGCACCGGGCGCTTCGTCCGGCGGCAGCATGGGTTGGGCGGGAGCGCTTGCAAAGGCGGCGGCCAGAACCGCCGCAAGCGCGGCAGTCCTGGGCGACGCGGCGCCGGGAAGCGGGCGCGGGCGGGCGGGGGGCGCGCCGGCGGTTCCCTGGGTGCGGATATCGCGCGGGGTTGGCATGACGGGAAATTCCCGCCAGAGGCTCACGAGCGCAAGTACGAGCGCGGGGGCGAGGAACCATTGGAACCGCTCGACCTGGCGCCGGGCGCGGGCTTCCTTGAACTCCGTTTCGATGCCGCTCGCGACGGTGGCTTCCAGGAGGCGGGGGAGGTCCACCCAACTCGACGCTTCGGCGTAAAGGCCGCCGGTGCGTTCCGCCAGGGTGCGCAGGGTGCGCGGTTCCAGGCGGGTCAGAACCGCGGCGCCGCGCTCGTCCTTGACCACGCCGCCTTCGCCATCGGGAACCAGCGCGCCCTGGGTTGTGCCCAGGCCGAGGGCAACCACCCGGATGCGGCGGGCGCGAAGGCCGGACAGGAGCGCCTCCCAATCGCCGGAGAGGCTTTCGCCGTCGCCGAGCACGACGAGGAACCGGTCGCAGTCGGCGGCTGTGTCGAAGGCTTCGAGGGCGGCGCGGAGCATCGCGGCGTAGTCGGTGCCGCCCTGGGGCAGGAAGGAAGGCTTGAGTTCGGGCAGGAATTCGCGGAGGACCTCGTAATCGGAGCTGAGCGGGCTTTGCAGGAAGGCGGTGCCGGCGAAGACCAGCAAGCCCACGCGCTCGCCGCGCAGCTCGGAGAGAAGCGTTTCGACGAGGAGCCGGGCGCGGTCGAGCCGGGTGGGTTTGACGTCGTCGGCGAGCATGCTGCGCGACAGGTCCAGGGCGATCAGCACTTCGCGCGAGGTCTCACGGACCTCCTGCTCGGCGCTGCCCCAGCGCGGGCGGGCCAGGGCGATGATCCCCAGCGCCAGCGCCAGCCACAGCGCCGCGGCGCGGCGCGCGCCCCGCGCGGGGGCGCGCCGGCTTTCGCGGCGGCCCACCC
>CAYSZK010000201.1:0-3975 GCA_964435495.1 uncultured Verrucomicrobiales bacterium | reverse complement strand
GCGGTTGCCCGCGGGGTCGTAGGTGAACACCGCCAGCGGCGGCGGGCCATCGGCGCTGATCGCCGAGACTTGGTTCCGCGCCGTGTAGGTGTAGGCCAGTTGGGTTCCGCCTGGATAGGCGGTCCCGGCGCGGTTGCCGTCGGCGTCGTAGGCATAGGAAACCGTCAATCCCGCGCCCCCGCCGGCGGGCGTGGACGTTTCGGACACCAACTGGTTGGCGTCGTCGTATGTGAAAGTGAGGATGGCGGCGGCGTTGGAGGCGGACAGCGTCCGACCCGCGGCGTCGTAGGAGTAGGCGATGTCGGAGGTTGCGTCGGACCAATCGCAAGACAGGAGCCGGTTCCGGTTGTCGTAGGCGCAGGCGAGGGTCTGGCCGCCGCGGGCGGTGTAGCCGGCCATGTTGCCTGCCGGGTCGTAGCTCCAAGCCTCAAACGAACCGAGCGGATACCCCATGCGCACCCTGCGGTTGAGCCCGTCGTAGTCGAAGGTGTAACTATTCCCTCGCGGGTCGGTCATGGAAACCATGTTGCCGGCGGCGTCGTACGCCATGATTGTGGTTTGAAACTTCGGATCCGTGGTGGAGACCAGCCGGTCCTGCAGGTCGTAGACGTTGGCGGTCACGCCGTTGTCCGGGCGGGTTTCGGTAAGCACGTTGCCCATGGCGTCGTAGGTCCAGCGGGTGGTGTGGCCCAGCGGATCGGAGGCGGAGAGCTTGCGGTCGCGGCTGTCGTGCGTCCATGTCCACACCTTGCCGCGCGGATCGGCCATGGAGACGACGCGGTTGCCCTTGTCGTAGGTGTAGGTTGTGGTGGCTGCTTCCGGGGTGCCCGGGGCGGAGGTTTCAGCCAGGAGATTGAGCTCGGCGTCGTAGGTGTACTCGACGCGTTTGCCGCTGGGCAGGACCATGGCGGCGGGCCGTCCGGCCACCATCCAATTTGGCCTGTGCTCGTAGCGCACAGTGCGCCCGAGGGGATCGGTGACGGCGGTGAGGCGCTTAAGGTCGTCGAAGGCGTAGCTCCAGGAGTGGCCAAGTTCATCGATCTCGTTGGTGCGGTTGCCGAAGTCGTCGTAGGCATACGCGCGGAACGTGCCGTCGGCCCAGGTGACCTTGGCCACGAGCCCGCGCTCGGTGTATTCGTAGCCCGTTGCGTTGCCGCGGGGATCGGTGACCGAGGCGAGCCTGTCGGCGGCGTCGTAGGCGTAGGTCCAGGATTGGCCGGCAGCGTCGATCATGTTGGTTTTCAGACCGCGGGCGTCATAGGCGAAACTCTCGGTGGCGCCATTGCGCAAGCGGCGGCTGGTGACCTGGGAAAAGCCGTTATAGGCGAAGGTCTCGAACGATCCGTCCGGGTAATCAATCCGCGTGACACGGTGGGCCGCGTCGCGAGTCCAGCGGGTGGTGCGGGCGGAAATGCCCGGGCCGGTGACCACATGCGCCAGAGGCAGGTCGAGGTTGTCGCGTGTCCATGTCTCGACGGCGCCATCCGGCAGGGTTTGCGTGGCCACATTGCCATGGACGGTGCGGGCGTAAGCGGTCTTGCGTCCGAGGGCGTCGGTTTCGGACAGGAGGAACCCGCCGTTTGTGCCGTGGACGAAGGTCGTGACCCGGCCCAGGCCGTCTTTGAATTTGGACGGCATGCCGTAGCCGCTGATGCTGTATTCCTCGCGCCCGCCCCACGGATACGAGAGAAACGGCGTATGCGTGTTGACGGCGCCAAGCGTGGAAAGGATTTCGCCGTTCCAATTGCGCTGGTGGCGGATTTGCCCCAGGACCCCGGCGTCAGTGTCAAAGTACTCGGACCGGATGCGGGAGAAGCGCAGGTTGTAACGGGGCTCGGAGACGCTGGCCAGGAGCGGTTTGGCCCCCGGGAATATCTGCGTGTAGGTGTATTCGGCCAGCGTGCCGTCGCCGTAGCGCGCGGCGGCGAGTTTCACAAAAACAAGCGCCGGAACGGCCGGATCTTGGACGGTCTCGTAGTCGTATTCCACGGCGCGGCCATCACCTGTCTCCACGCGCGTAATGATGTCCTGAACGGTCGCCCGGTGGTTGGACCCCTGGAAGATGGCGCCGTTGACGGCGTTCTCGTGGCCGGGCTGGGCCAGGACGCGGATGCGCCCGATCCGGTAAGACCTGCCCGCGTCAATGCCGGCGAACCCGCCGTTGGCGGCGTCGAAAACGAAGGCTGTGGCGGGGTCGCCGTCAAAGGCCTTGGCGAACTCCGAGCCCTCGGCGCTGGGCCCCGCGCCAAAGGGGGTTCCCGAAATTTTCGCGCCGGTCTGGTAATCGTAAAACTCGACCTCCGCGACGCGGGCGGCGCCTATGGCCGGACTTCGGAAGCGAAGGTACCGGTAACTGCCCACGCTGGTGACCGGGATTTCGATCCACTGCCCGGCGGGCGGCGCGTTGGTTGCCGAGGCCAGCTTGCTCCACAGATCCCACTTGCTGTACGTCTCGGACACCGTGCCATACACGATGTTTAGGGATCGGCCCGCGGGCTCCGTGACGCGTACGAGCCGCCGGTTGGCGTCATACTCCAGGTCATAAACGTTGCCTGTGGCGTCGGTGAAATCCTCCATCAGATAGAAAACCGCTCCCGCCGTGGTGGCGCCTTTAACGAACCGGTGGCGCCAGCCTTCGGCGGTCTGGAGATGAAATTCTGTGGCGGCCGCATTGGAAAAAAGAATCTCCTTCACCGCGGGAGTGGAACGCCATTCGGTGGGAGCCATGCGCGTGAAGGTATGGGCGGCGCCGTCCGGAAAGGCCACTGTCAGGCGCTCGCGCCCCTCGGCGTCGGCGGTCTCGGAAACCATCTCCCACTGGTAGCTGTGGCGCCAGTTGTGGGCGTTGCCAAGAAGCGAGGTGTTGATTCTGGGCGTCCGGCTGTTGGCCCAGCGCGACCACTTCAGCGCGTGCTGGCCGACGCCACCCCACACTTCGAGATCATCCGACTCGCGGTATTCGTTACCTGTGTAGATCACGATTGGGTCACTGCCCGAAGGACCCGTCCCACGCCCGGCCGCGCCGCCTTGGTTCCCGTTCCCGCACGGCTGGCCGTCCGCTCCAAACAACAACCGCGGCGTCACCGACACCAGCATAATCGCCATGGACACCATCACTCTGAGCTTGTCTGCGTTCATATCTTTTATCTCCCTATTGATTGCCTTTTAAACATCCGACATTTCGCCTCAGCGCGCCGAAACCGCCATTCCGCGCACCGGCGGCTCGGGACCCACCCAAAAGTCCAGCGTCTTGACGTCGCCGTTGTGGTTTGCGGTGACCCGATGAGTGCCGGGTTGGGCGCTGGTTTTGAACTCGAACTCCACAGTGCGCGCCAGGCCGACTTTCCGCGTCTCCAGAATCCGGCCATTGCCAAGGCGCCCGCCGTCCTCCACCTGCAACACGACCAGGTCGCCAGGGGCGGCCGCCGTAAACTCGAGGGACACCTTGGCGCGCGATTCGGCGTCCATCGGAACCCGCGGAAAGTTTCCCGCTTGGTTTGGGGCAAGCACGACCTCCCGCCCATTGACCTCAACAGTGGCCGCCACTTTGTCACCAGGCGCCGCGGGCGGCTCGGGAAACCTTGGGAATACTGTGGTGGGCCGCGCTTGGTTCAGGGCCTGGTGCCCCGGCGCACCAAGCGCCGGGCCCGAGACTGGCGGCGCATTACCCCGGAGTCGCTGGGCGGAAACGGGGGGCGCGCAGGGTGTCGGCGCTAGGGCGGAGGCGTGCCGATCAGGCCCTCGGCCGCGGGACCCTGGCGCGATCTCGGCGGAGTTCGCAGGACCCTTGCCGTCAGCCACCCAGAGTCCTGCTACAACCGCCGCCGTGGCGGCGGCGCCGCATGCCAACCAGCCAGTTCGAGCCCGTTTCCCCGCATTCATGCCATCATCCTCCCGTTGTTGTGCCGTTGCGCCATTCCGTTTCATGTCGCGCCAACGACTACACCTGTGGCTGGCCGCGCCTATCGGCCAAAC
>CAYSZK010000200.1:0-4035 GCA_964435495.1 uncultured Verrucomicrobiales bacterium | reverse complement strand
CTGTAGCATCCCCGCCGCCGCCGCGAAATGCAACGCTCCTCTTCCCCGGCGCGCGCGCCAGTCCGTGCCCGGACGCCCCACGCCGCCGAATCCGCGCCGGGAACCCTAGGCCCGGCCACTCCCGCCCCCGCCGCGGCCCCCAAACGCGCCCAGCAACTCCTTGTCCGGGTTAGACCCCCGCCCCGCCCGGATTTCTCCGGGCGCAAGGCCCGTAAACCGCTTTACGGTCGTCGCAAAGTATTGGGACGACGAGAAGCCCAGGTCAAAAGCCACCGCCGTAACCGGCCGGAGCGTCCCGCGCAAAAGACGGCAGGCCTCCGCGATCCGCGCCCGCAGCACAAACTCCGCCGGCGGCAGGCCCATGCTCTGCTTGAACCACGCGTGCAACCGCGGCACCGACAAATCGGCCACCTCCGCAAGCTCCGGCACCGACGGCGGCTCGTCCAGCCTCGCCGCGATGTGCGCAAGCACCCGGTCCAGCCTGCCTGCCCCGGCCCGGGACGGCTTCATCCGCTCCGCCTTCCCGGCCGCCAACACGCCAAACAGGAAGCCAAGAAGGTGATGGTTGAGCCGGGCCCGTCCCATCGCCCCGCCTGGCCGCAGGCAGCATTCCGCCGCCCCGTCGAGATGTGCCGCCATGCGGGCGTTGCCCTCGAAATGGCGCCGGGGCAACGACGCCAGCGCCCGCAGCATCATCCGCGATTGCCTCGCGTCCAACCCAAGCAGCGAGGCCCCCTTCCGCACGGGGCCAATTGCCAGCCAGAACAATATCCCCTTTTCCTCGGGCATGCCTCCTGTGGAGTGGACCTCCCCCGGAAACGCCAGGAAAACGTCGCCCCCCTTCAGCGTGTAATAGCGGCCCGCCACCGCGTAGGTCTGGCGGCCCCGCACCAGGTGGCATATCTCCAGCGCGCCGCCGTGCTCGTGCGGCATCAACGCCGATCCGGCCCGGGACCGGTTGTACCGCCCGAAATGCGCCACGCCAGGCGCCCGGACCATGCCCGGAATCATTTCCAGGCGCGGTACCGGTTTCCAGGCGGACATTCCAGCCATGTTTGATATTCTATTGATAGATTCTCTTGAAAGCAAGCCGCCCGCCGATCCCGCACACTCCCCGCATGGCAAAAGACCAACGGCTTGCCGTCGAACCGCCCCTGGCGGAGTTCACCGAGGAAACCCGCGCCGGGCGCGCCATTTCCTGGTACCGCTCGCCGCTGCCCCCCGGCGAACTCAGGCGGCTCCACGAGAAAAGCGACTGGCTCGGCGCGGCGCAGACCCTCGGATACCTCGCCGCCCTCGCGCTTCCCGCCGCTCTGGCCGCCGCCACCCTGGGCCGCGTCCATTGGGCGCTCACCGCCGCGCTCCTCTTCGCATACGGCACGGCCGCACACTTCCTGATCAACGGCGTGCATGAACTGGTCCACGGCACAGTATTCCGCACCCGCGGATGGAACATCTTCTTCGCGCACATCCTCGCCTTCCTGGGCTGGATCAACCACGAGATGTTCCAGGCCAGCCATGTCCGCCACCACCGCTACACGCTGCACCCGCCCGACGACCTGGAAGTCCGCCTGCCCATCCACCTGGCCGCGCGGGACTGGCTCAAGGCCGCCGTATTCGACCTTCCCGCGCTCCGATGGTCCCTCGCCAACACTTGGCGCATCGCCCGCGGCCGTTTTCAGGGCGACTGGGAGATGACGCTCTTCCCGCCGGACCGTCCCGAACTCCGGCGCGCCCCGGTGCGCTGGGCGCGCATCCTGCTCGCCGGACACCTCACCGTTCTCGCCGTTTCGCTGGCGGCGGGGCAATGGCTCGTACCAGTCATCGTCAGCGCCGGGCCGTTCCTCGGGGGTTGGCTGTTCTGGCTCTGCAACAACACCCAGCACATCGGGTTGTGCGACAACGTCCCGGATTTCAGGCTCTGCTGCCGGACGTTCACGGTGCATCCCGTGGTGCGCTTTCTTTACTGGCACATGAATTTCCACACGGAACATCACATGTACGCCGCGGTGCCCTGCTACCGCCTGGGCCGCCTGCACCGCCTGATCCGCCACGACCTGCCGCCCACGCCGCACGGCTTTGCCGCCGTATGGCGGGAAATCGCCGCGATCATGGCCAGAATGTCCGGTGACCCCGGCTACCGGCACCGCCCTCCCCTGCCCTCCGCCCCGGCGGCGGCGTAAGGCCGCCACCCCCCAAAGGAAACCCGCCATGAACGACAAAGACCAGACCTCATACGAAATCATCACAGCCGCCGTCCACTTCCGGCGCCCGCCGCGGTTGCCGGTGCAAATGGCCTCTCTCGGCGTCGCCGACAACGCCTTTCTCTGGCAGCCCATGGCCATGAGCGGGGCGGGAGGGGCCGGCAAAGCCTTCGAGCCCGCCGCGCCCAAGGCCGACGCCTGGGGCTGCGTCTGGAGCCAAACCGAACTCAAAAACATGGGCCAGGTCACCGGCCACCCGTTCGAACGCGGCGTGCCGGAAAACCTTGAGGGCACCCCCCACCCCGATTACAACCGCGACATTTTCTACCAGGACATGGAGGCGCCCATCGCCCGGGCCGAGCAGGCGGGCAAGTACATCCAGGCCGGCCTGTTCATGGTCCTCTTCGAGCGGGTCCATTCCATGATGGGCTTCGAAAACGCCATGCTCGGCCTCGGCGACCCGGACTCGCGCCCGGATGTCCAACGGCTCGCGGCGTTCATCGCGGACCAGCACCTCATTTACATCGACAACCTCGACCGCCGTTTCCCGGGGCGCATCCACGCGGTTTGCATGACCGACGATTTCGGAACGCAAACCGCCGCCTACGTCAGCGCGGGCTTCTGGATGGACTTCTTTTATCCCCACTACAAGCGGCTCTTCGACCGCATGCACGCCGCGGGGTACGACGTCTGGGTCCACAGTTGCGGCAAGGTCAACGAAATCGTCGAGTGCTACATCCAGGCCGGGGCCGATGTCGTGAACCTGCAACAACCCCGCGCCCTGGGCATCGAGGATATGGGGCGGCGTTACCGCGGCCGGATCGCCTTCGAGTCCCTTTGCGACATCCAGGCCACACTGCCCTCCGGCGACCCCGCCAGGGTCGCAGCCGACGCCGGGGACCTCATGACGCACTGGGCCGGCATCGAGGGCGGTTTCGTCCTCAGCGACTATGGCGACGCCGAGGCCATCGGGGCGCCCCTTGACATGAAAGTCCGCATGTACGAAGAGTTTTCCAAGCGAAGCGAAGCGCTCTACGGCCAGCCCCTGCCCAGCTTGGACCGCCGGTAGGCCGGCGGAACAAGCCCTTGCGCCCCCCCCAGCCCTGTTCCGGCCCCCCGCACCCGCCATGCCCGCGCGGCACCGGACCGATAGACCCGGACGCGCCCCTTCTATAGATGCCCCGCCGCCCGGAAACTGAACCACCCCTCCGGAAACGCCTCGCTGCGCCGGCCGATGATGATGTGGTCCACCAGCGCCAGTTCGAGCACCCGCGCCGCTTCCGCCAAGGTCCGGGTCACCCGCAAATCCTGTTCCGACGGCGACGGATCGCCCGAAGGATGGTTGTGCACCAGCACCACCCCGTGCGCCCGTCGCGCGATCGCCGGCGCAAACACCTCCCGCGGATGGATCAGCGCCTGGTCCAACAACCCGCGCGTCACCTCTTCCACCGCCATGAACTGCAGCCGCGTGTCCACCAGCACCACCCGCGCGCTTTCCTGCGCCAGCACCCGCATTTCGTCCCCCAGCAATTCCGCCACGCGCCCCGGCTCGTCCATCTTGCGCCGGACCGCCAGCGCCCGCCCCAGCCGCACGCCAATCTCAAACGCGGCCTTCAGTTGCACCGCCTTCGCGTGCCCCACGCCCCGAACCTTCGCGATTTCGCGCACGTCCGCCCCCGCGATCCCGCCCAGACCCCCAAACCGCTGCAGCAGCGCCTCGCCCACCGCCACCGCCGACGCCCCCTTCACCCCCGTCCGCAACAGAATCGCCACCAGCTCCGCCTCCCGCAAACTCCCCGCCCCCCGCTCCCACAACCGTTCCCGCGGACGC
>CAYSZK010000199.1:0-4143 GCA_964435495.1 uncultured Verrucomicrobiales bacterium | reverse complement strand
GTTTGAGGAAGGCAACTACCATTTCACATGGCAGCGCATCGCAAAGGCGGCGCGCGAGTTCCATGCCGCCCTGCCCACGCGCGCCGTTGTGTTCCGGCTGCCGCGGTCGCAGGCGATCCCGCGCCCCGGGTGGCAGGCCATCGGCCCGCAAATCCGGCAGGCCCAGCAGGAGTGCCTGGACATCCTGGCCCTGTCGGTGGAAGACCTCGCCGCGCTCTACGCCGGCCACGATCTCCACGCCAAGGCCTGCCAGGGAGACCTGCCCCACAAGCCCGGCGATGTCCTCGACTTCCTCCGCGCCCAGCTCCATCCGCTCTTGGAACGTTTCGCCGCCGCCCACCAGCCCCCCGCCGCGCCCCTGGGCGCCGAAACCGGCGAGGACGATTCCGGGGACCTGGCGCCGGGCCGCGACGTCATTCGCGCGCTGGAAGAGGCGTGCGAGTCGCGGCTTTTCCTGACGTACTCGGAGCTGGCGCCGTTGCTGCGGGCGCGCCTGGGGCGCGCGGTGTCCATGGCGGATGCGGTCGAAGCGGCCGGCTTCGCCGCGCGCGTCCGCGTCTATCCCCACCCGGAGAACGCGGTGTTCCAATGGAACGGTTAGTGTCCTTGCCCCCGCCGGAACCCATGAAGTTCACGGTCACCCAGCTTGCCGCCGCCTGCGCCGATCCGGCGTACCGCGCCGCGTTGCGGGCCACCCCCGCGCTGCCGCCGCCGCGCGCGTTCGCGCCCCCAGGCCAGGCCGTCCAGAACGGCGCCGCGTTCCATGCCGTTGCCGCGGCGTTCCTCGACTGGCTGGCCGCGGGCCCAAACCACCGCAGGCCCGGCCCCGATCCCGAGGAACTATGGAAAGCGTTGTACAAACAGGCGGGAAAACGGGAACTCGACCGCCTCCTCCACGCCCGCGACGTCGAAGGCGCCGCGCGGCTCAACACCGCCTTTCGCGCGTTCACCGCGCGCCTCGCCGATCTTCTCCTCCGCAATCCCAAACCCAACGGCTGGGCCGGCCTGTTCGTCACCCACGAACACCGCCTCGCCGACACGCCCCTGCCGGTCGCCGGCGGCGGGACGGCCGCCGTCGCCGGGCGCGTCGATGCCCTGCGGGCCACGGGCGGCGGATTCGAGATCGTGGATTACAAGCTCTCGCGCGGCGCAAGCCTGGACACCGACCTCACGCAGCTCGCGATCTATTGCCGGCTTTTCCGCGCTTCAACCCACCAGCTCAGGGCCTCCGGCGTCCTCGAATATTACGAGCCCCAACTCCACGTTGTTCCCGCCACGCACGAGGAACTGGAACGCGTCTTCGCAACCCGCGTCCAGCCCGTCCTGGACGAACTCGCGGCCCCCACCGCCGCGGGGGATGCGGACCGGCCTCCGGCGCCGCCGCGGGGGCCGCACACTCCCGCCGCCGGCGCCCCGGCGTCGCCGGGCGATCCCGCCGCCACCGCGCGCGCGATTGAGGAATGCTTCGCGGCCTTCAAACTGCCCGTGCGCGTGGAGTCCTGGCACGAAGCGCCGCAGCTTGTGCGCTACCGGGTCCAGCCGGAGCCCAGCGTCAAGGCCGTTTCCCTCGCGAACCGCGTGGACGACCTGCGCGTGAAACTTGGTTGTCCCGAGCGCCCGGCCGTCGAGGCAGCGCCCGGCTGCGTCCACGTCGATGTCCCCAAGCCGCGCCCCGACCCTGTCGCCTGGGAAGACTTTCACGGGCGCGCGGCGTCCGTCGCGGGGGAGCGGCCGCTCTCTTTCGCCGTGGGCCTGGGCGCCACGGGCGAGCCGCTTGTGGTTTCCCTGGCCGATCCGAACACCTGCCACGCCCTTGTCGCGGGCGCCACCGGCAGCGGCAAGAGCGAATTCCTCCGCGCCATGGCCGCCTCGCTGATGGCCGGCCACAAACCCGGCGCGCTTCGCATCTCCCTGGTCGATCCCAAGCGCCTCACGTTCACGGCGCTCGAAGGTTCGCCCTACGTCCCCGGCGGCATCCTCACCGCGGCGTCCGAGGCCATCGCCCTTCTCGCCGATGCGGTCGAGGAAATGAACCGGCGCTACGAACTGCTCGCGTCCGAAGGCCACGACAATCTCGCCGCGCGAATCGCCGCGGGGCGCGTTTCCCTGCCGTTCCACGTGCTGCTCTTCGACGAATTCGCCGACCTCGTCCTGGGCGCGCGCGACGAGAGGCGCGAGTTCGAGCGGCTCGTCGCGATGCTGGCCGGCAAGGGGCGCGCGGCGGGCATCCACCTCGTGCTCGCCACCCAGCGCCCCGACCGCACCGTTGTCACCGGCTTGATCAAGGCGAACCTGCCGCTCAAGGTCTGCCTCCGCGTGACCGGGGCGGTGAACTCGCAGTTGGTCCTCGACCGGTCCGGCGCCGAGAACCTCTTGGGCAAGGGCGACCTCCTTTGCGACCGCGGCCGCGGCGTCGAACGCGCCCAGGCCCCCTTGGTCTCCGCGGAAACCATGGCCAGACTCGCCCGCGGGTGAGGCGCCCAGGCAGCGGAAGGCAGCGGGTTCAGTCGAGAATGGCACGAACCTAAGAGGCCTTGCCCCAAAGGGGCAACCCGTACCAGCCCAGGGCAACGCCCTGGGTGCCATGTGGTTATACAAACTTCTGGACGCAGAGTAATACGGGATACCTGGCATGGTCAGAGCTGCGGAAAGAAAGCAGCATCGTCGGTTCCCACGTCCTTACCGGTCGCGCTGCCCCGCGTCCTGCCCCGGAAGCTCGGTTTCGCAGAAGGATGGCGCCATACTCAATCCTCCTTGATATTGGAGGCAATAGAAAGTGCTCACGCTATCCAGAAGTGGTTTCTGCCGGCTCGAATCTTACCAGGCCGGGCGCGTGCTGCTCAAACCATTCCTTTCCGGATTCTGAAACGTAATGCGAATGTGTCCGCACGCGGAACCAGTGAAGCCCTGTCCAGGTGCCGGCCAAGAGCACATCCTTCACGTTCCACCGCTTTGGACCCGTTTGAACCGCTGTCGCCTTTGCGCCAACGGGCAGAACAACCTCCCATAAGGGCCCCAGTTGGTCGGCGAGGGCCGGAGAATGGCGCCGGCCAAGGATGTAGTTCTCGGGTTCATTGCCGGGCGGGTACTCGGCTGGCTGGCCGGCCGTCTGATCCCAGAGATGCCAGTCGAGCCGCACAATTCGCGCCTTGTGGACCGGAGCGAACTCTATCGAGGCAAAAGGCCCCGCCTGCATCCTGGCTTTCATCGCATCGGTGACGATTATGGCGAGGTGCGGAAAGGTGACGTCCGCAATGTACGGTCCGGTCCTCTCCAATTGGAGGCGCCCAAGGGTGTCACGCCGCAGATGATCCGCCATTCCATGCTGGAGGATGCGCCCGTAGTCGCCCCATATGTGGCGGGGTTTTCGAAGCTCAAAGAAGGCCGCATTGGCGCTGCGATGGTATGTCATGGCGCCTCAAGAGGGTATCGACTACGCATGTCGGACATGAAGGCTTCGATTTCCGCGGGTATGTATGGTTCCGGGAGGCGGTCCTCAGCCCGCCGGAATTCGAACCATTCGTCATTAAACCCTGCCGCATGAATCGCAGAAGGAGGGCTCCATACTCAATCCTCCTTGATTCGCGCGGGTTCGAATTGGAGCAGGCCGGGGGCGTGTTCATCAAGCCAGGCCTTTCCAGTGTCGGTAACGTAGGACAGCACCTTTCCGGCGCGGAACCAATGCATGCCTTTCCATGTCTCCGGGCGCAGAAAGTAGGTGACGATCCATGGCTTCTCGCCTTCAACCCGGACCGCTTCGGCGCCCATGGGCAAAATCAACTCCCAGAGGTCCCCGATCTGTTCGGCCAGTTCAGGCGAGTGCTTTCTGTCCAGAATGTAGCCCTCCGGTCCGCCGCCACGAGGATAGCGCTTGGGCTTCGATGCTGTCTGGTCCCATGTGTGCCAGTCGGACGGAACAATGCGCGCCTTGATCACCGGCTTGAAGGACAAGCCTTGGAAAGGTCCGGACTCGAGTTTCTCCCGGAAGGTGTTCGCGACCACGATTTCGCCGCGCGCGCTCGGAAAGGTGATTTCTGGGACGTAGGGCGCGGTTCGCTCCAACTGGATGGTTTCGTCGGGAGTCCTGCCAAGGTGGCCTGCCATTCCGTGATGAAGGATCGACCCATAGTCGCCCCAGGCCAT
>CAYSZK010000198.1:0-4182 GCA_964435495.1 uncultured Verrucomicrobiales bacterium | reverse complement strand
CGGCAACACCACGCGCGGGGCGCGTCCGGCATGCCGCGCGGGCGGGCCGGGGATGGGGGACGGGTTGGGCGGTCATGCGATCCCGCCGGGGTGGGGGGCCGGAGGTTGGGGAGGGGCGCGGGCGGTGGGTCATCCGATGCCGGGCAGGGGATAGTGCGAGTTGGAAAAGGCGCCGATCTTGCAACCCATGCGCTGGGCAAGGTCGAGATGGAGATTGCAGAGGCGGCGGTCTTCGAGTTTGGAGAAGGTGAGCGCGCGCCCGCCCTGGATGCCCATGGCGCGGCCGCCGGCGAGGATGAGCTTGAGGTGGTCGCCATCGTGGGCGTTGCCATCGGCCATGGTGCTGCCGAAGAGCACCGCGGTATTGTCGAGCAGCGTGGCGCCGTCGCCTTCGTGTACGGCCTTCATCTTTTCAAGCATGTACTTCAACAATCCCACATGGTATTCGTTGGTGATCTGGTACTGCGCGAGGGCGTCGGCCTGGCCGCGGTGATGGGAGAGATTGTGCAGCCCGGTCTGGCCGACGCCGTCCAGGAAATGGAAGAGCATGTTGCTGAGATCGCGTTGCAACAGCAGCGTCGCGACGCGGGTCTTGTCCATTTGCAGCGCCAGCACGATCAGGTCCACCATCAGGCGCATGTGTTCGGGGATGCTTTGCGGGAGGCCTTCGTCTGGGCGCGGCAAATTCGGCTCGTCCAGCGTGGGCCGCCAGCCCTGGGGACGTTCCTCGCGCGTGGCGGTTTCGATGCGTTTCTCGATGGCCCGGACCGATTCGAGGTAGTCGTCCAGCTTCGCCTGGTCCGGCGCCGACAGGCCGGCGCGGAGGGCCGAAGCCTCGCCCCGCACAAAATCCAGCACGCTCCGGTCGCGGGCCAGGCCGCGGGTGTCAAACAACCGGTCAAACGCCTGGCGCGGGTGGATTTCCGGCGTGATGGGCGACGTCCGCGAACTCCAGGAGATGGTGCCGTTGTAGATGGCCGGACGCCCGCCCGCCAGGCCGAAACTTGTCGGCTCGATCCCCAGCACGAGGCTGGGCACGGGCGCCGCGTGGCCGACGGTCCGGGCCATGTACTGGTCGATGGACTGTTCCAGGCAGGGAACCGAGCCCTGCGGGATTTCCATGCCCACAAGAAAATTGGTGAAGAACGGCGTATGCACCCCGGCCGTCCGGTCGAACAGGTGCAGATCGTTGAGGAACAGCAGATCGTCCTGGAAAGGCGCAAGCTGCGCGAGCGATTTGGAAAGTTGGGTGACGCGGTTGTTGGGGCCGGTCTTCTGCCACCAATGCTCGACGTTGACGCCGTTGCAGAAGACCATCGCGACGAAGCGGCGCGGCGGGTTGTTGGCGGCGCCGGAAAGGCCCGCGGCGCGGGCGCGCCCAGCCGGAAAAAAACTTTCCAGGAACGGCAGGGCGAGGGAGGCGCCGGCGCCGCGGAGCACGGCGCGGCGGGTGAGCGTGTGGCGGTAGAGGGGTTCGTCGGAGCTGTTCACGGTGGGGAGGCGGGATTAGCGGGCATGCTGGCCGGGTTAGCGCAAATAATCTAACCGCGGGCTGGCGCGGGTAAAGGGCGGGGCGGTCCTACTTTGGGTGGATGGGCGGGCGGGGGCACCGTGATTTTTTCCGGGCCGATACGGTAATCCACCCGTGGCGCCGGGTGCGGGGAAGGGGCATGGTCGGGGCGTTAACTCAAACCAGAAAGGAAGAAAGACCATGTGCATGAATTGCCAGATGCCCGCTGTTGCGGAAACCGGACGCGAAACGTTTGGGGACCGGATGCTGGGCGTTCTCAACAGCGCCGCGCTCGCCCATATGATCGCGGTGGGACACCGGACGGGACTGTTCGACACGATGAACGAACTGCCGCCGTCCACGAGCGCGCGGATCGCGGAAGCGGCCGGGCTCAACGAAAGGTACGTGCGGGAGTGGTTGGGAGCGATGACCCTCGGCCGGATCGTGGAGTTCCGGGCGGAGGAGGGGGTGTACTCGTTGCCGGCGGCGAACGCGGCGTTTTTGACGCGCGGGTCGGCGCCCAACAACCTGGCGGCGTTCACCCAGTACTTCGCGGTATTGGGCAACGTCGAGGACCGGATCGTGGAATGTTTTGAGAAGGGCGGCGGGGTGCCCTACTCGGAGTTCCCGAGGTTCCAGGCGGTGATGGCGGAGGACAGCGGGCAATCGGTGTTGCCGGCGTTGTTCGACCACATCCTGCCGTTGGTGCCGGGCCTGACGGAACGGTTGGAGCGGGGGATCGACGTGCTGGAGGTGGGGTTCGGGCGAGGCAAGGCGCTGAACCTGATGGCGCGGCGTTTTCCGAACAGCCGGTTCACCGGCTTCGAAATCTCGGAGGAAGGCATTCTTTTCGCCGAGACCGAAGCCGCAACCCATGGGACCCGGAACATCACGTTTCGGCGGCAGGACGCGGCGGCGTTCCGCGACACGGCGGCGTTCGATCTGGCGCTGTCGTTCGACGCCGTGCACGACCAGGCGCGGCCCGACCTGATGCTGGCGAATATCCGGCGCGCGTTGCGGCCTGGCGGCGCCTATCTCATGCAGGACATCGACACCCAGTCGAACCTCGAGGCGAACATGGACCATCCGATGGGCCCGTTGATCTTCACGATCTCGTGCATGCACTGCATGACCGTGTCGCTGGCGGCGGGCGGGATGGGGCTGGGCGCGGCCTGGGGCGAACAAACGGCGAGGCGGATGCTCCGCGAGGCCGGGTTCGGGCGGGTGGCGGTCAACCGCCTGCCGCACGATGTGCAGAACGCGTATTACGTCGCCGCGCCATGAACCGGCCGCCTGGTCAATCGACCACCCCCTGGTCCACAAGCCGGCGGACAGCCTCCGCGCGGGTGCGGCAGCCGAGCCGGTCGAAAATGCCGGCGATGTGCATGTCCACCGTGCGCGGGCTGAGATGGAGGCGCGCGGCGATCTCCTTGTTGGTCAGGCCCTCGGCCAGAATCCGGGCCACCGCAAGCTGGCGCGGGGAGAGGGATGTGGGCGTGGGCGCGGCGACGTTCCCGTCTGGGGATTCGAGCAGGCGCGCGGCGTCCGTGGCGAGGGGGGTGGCGCCCAGGCGGCGGGCGATGGCGAGGGACTCCCGCGCGAGGGGTTCCGCGGCGGCGCTGTCCCCGATGGCGCGCAGGGTCTCCGCCGCGCGAAGCGCGGC
This sequence comes from uncultured Verrucomicrobiales bacterium, assembly GCA_964435495.1. Lineage (GTDB taxonomy): Bacteria > Verrucomicrobiota > Verrucomicrobiia > JADLBR01 > JAIBCM01 > CAYSZK01. Next base: position 1,009 of record CAYSZK010000198.1, on the reverse strand, counting down.
GCGGGCTTGGTCGTGCGGCTCGCCAACGCGCGCGTAATGGGTGCGGGCCATGCGGAAGGCCGCCGCGGCGGCGCGGGCATCACCGGCAAGAACGGCGCACTCGGCGCGGACCCATGCCTGGACGGCCATGGCTTCGCCGTTGGGGTTGGCCGAGGCGAGCCGGCGCGCGGCTTCGGCGCAGGCGTTGAGATCGGATTCCATCCGGGCGGCGGCGAAGAACGCGGCGGCGAACGGGAGGCCGAAGAGCAAATCGAAGGTGTCGTCGGTGGACGCCCACAGGCGGAGAAGCTCGCGGTGGCGGGCGGCGGCGGCGGCGGCGCGCCCGGCGGCCGCATCGAGCGCGGCGAGGCCGGCGAGGATGGGAAAGAGCATCGTCACGAGCCCGGCCTTGGCCGCGGCGGCGGAGGCATCCTCAAGAGCGGCGCCGCCTTGGCGGAGCTGGCCGCGGAAGACGTAGATCAGGCCCTGGACTCCGAGGGCGACGATCTGGGGAATGCCGGCGCCTGAGGAATCGGCGAGGACGCGGCGCGCGACGTCGAGGGCGCGTTTCCATTCGCCGAGCCGGAATAGCGCGAAGGCCATGCACCCGAGGCAGGCCCCGGCCGGCGCGCGAAGCCTTTCGCGGCGGCAATAGCGGATGGCGGTGTCGAAGGCGGCGCATTGCCCGCGGTAGTCGGCGCCGTACCCGGGGACATAGGCGAGGTGCTGATAGGCGACGGAGGCGGCCTGCTTGTCGCGGTGGCGCAGGGCCAGCGCGAGGGCGGCTTCGAGGCGCCGCCGGGCCTCGGGGCGTTTGCCGGCCATGGCGAGGGCGAGGCCGAGCGACGCCAAGGCGCCGGATTCAATGGAGGGCTGGCCGATGCCCTCGGCAAGGCGCAGAGCGTTGCGCGCCGCGGCCACGGCCTCCGTGTGGCGGGCCTGGATGACCAGGGCGTCGGCAAGGTGCGCCGCCTCGGTGGCCGCCTCGGCGTTGCGACCGGCGGCCGCGGGGAGCCGCACGGCGCTGCGG
>CAYSZK010000197.1:0-4220 GCA_964435495.1 uncultured Verrucomicrobiales bacterium | reverse complement strand
GCAAGCCCCAGGGCGCCATCGATGAACTGGAGACCTTCAACTACCCCAGGTCCGCCGGCCAGGTTGCGGTTGACGCTCAGGCCGCGTTCGACCCTGATGTGGACGGCGATGGGATGGACGATTCGTGGGAGTTGGAACACTTCCTTACAACTGCCAGGGACGGTTTTGGGGACTACGACGGGGACGAAATTCTGGATAAGGATGAGTTCCGATTTGGGCTCAATCCCACAGGGAACGATTCGAGCCCGAATTCAGAAGTCTTGGCTGAGTACGTGTATGATCCGGTGGGCCGCCTTACAGGGGCTTCGATCCGAATCAGCCACGATTACAACCCGGATGGGGAAGGAAATCTCTTGGAGGCACAATGAAAAAATGCAACTTCTGGTCGTGGGGCAATATCGGCAACCGTCGGCATGGGAGGGTCGGCGTGGATAACGCTCCTGAAGCGCCGGCAATAGGCGCCAAAATCCATGGGCAACCTTCAGGAGGCCCAATGAAGCCCTCAAGGAAACCCCGGTGCGCCGGTCGCGCGCCCGCCCCGCGAACCGCGGCGCTGGCGTTTCTCAGCGCGCTGGCGGCGGCCATGCCCGCGCCGACTTGGGGCGAACTAGGCGAGGGGTGGCATAATAGCGCGATCAGCATCAATCCCCAGCCCGGAGAAGTGGTTGTGGTCCCGAAGAATTTCACCGCGCCCGCGCCGGAGGCGGCGCGGGCGCCCGAAAACGGCGTCGGCGGCGTGGCGGTCCTCGGCGCGCCGGGCTCCCCGGAGGAGATCACGCCGGAAATCCAGGCGCTGGCCGACGGCCTGGAGCGCGATCCGATGCGCGTCTTCAATTACGTGCGCAATCATATTGATTACGAGCCCTACTTCGGCTGCAAGAAAGGCGCGATGCTCACGCTGCTGGAAGGCGCCGGCAACGACATGGACCAATGCGCCCTGCTGGTGGCGCTGTTGCGCGCCTCCGGCGTCACGGCGAGCTACCGGTTTGCGGCCCAGGACATCCCGGTCACCGGCAACGGCGGCAACAATCTGGCCGAATGGATCGGCCTGTCCACAAACTCCTATCCGCATCTAACCGTCCAAGACTTGATTAATGAGGGTTGGCCGCCGCCAGACCCGGGCGTCTCCGATCAGGCGTACAAGAACGCTCTTTGGTTTCGCACGTTTATCAGACTCGCGGGGGCGCCGTTCGTTGGGATTGTGACTCCGGACTGGACCCATCTCCGGTTCTACCGCGCGTGGGTCCGCGTGACCGTGAATGGAACCGTTGTGGACATGGACCCTTCCTTCAAACGTTGCGAAAGCGTGGGCGGCGCGGACCTGTCCACGGCCACCGGCCTGTCCCGGGCATCATTGCTGGCCGCCGTCGGCGGTGGCACGGGCTCTCCGGACTGGGTCCAGACCCTCTTGGACGGCGCGCTTGCAAATAAACTCACGCAAGGCTGCACCAACCTGCTGGGTTGGCTGGAAACCAACCGCCCCGACGCCACCGTCGCGGAAATCACCAGCGGCCGCCGCATCGTCCCCTTGGAAATCACCAACTGGGCACAGGCTATGCCCATATATTGGAATGGCACATTTTGGCACACCTGGCCCGAGACCATTCCCAGCCAGTGGCTGGCCAAGCTGCGCATTACTTTCCCGGGCGTGGACAAAACCTTCAACTTCTGCGAGCTTCAGGGCAGGCGACTCTCGCTGTCGTTCTCCAACAATGCCGCCATACTCTGGCTTGACGACACCAACGTCGGCTCCGGCAGCGTCGGTGATCCCTTCGACCTTGGGATGGCCGCCAATCACCCCCACGGCGATATGGGCGAGTACGGTTTCGATTATGTGGACACCGGCGTCAGTGACCAGTCGCTCACCAATTCCTTCCACCGCGCCGACACGTACCGCTACGCCCTCATCTACGGTTTTTCCCCGAGCGTCCGCTGGCTGCGCCATCGCCAGGCCAAGCTCGACACCTATCTCCGCGACGGCCTGGCCGACGACTCGCGCCAGGTTGTCAGCGAAAGCCTCAATATCATGGGCCTCAACTGGCTGGTCCAGACCGCCCTCAGTGACCGGCTCCTCTATTCCCTCCGCGGCATCGCGCCCCTCACCCATCACTCGGCCGGGCGCATGGCGCAGGAGGACTACTTTTATGTGGACGTGGGGTTGTTATACGATGGCGCCCTCCCGCGCGATGGCAATCGGGCCAACTACGGGGTGCCACTTTCCGTGAGCGCCCACTTCGGCAGTGCCCTCGAGCACGGCGTCATCGAGCAGATGCAGGGCGACAATAACGAAGCCCTGTCCACCATGAAAATCATCAAGCTCGCCAATGCCAATGGCCAGAAGATTTACCGCGCCACGTCCGCCAATTGGAACAACGTCAAAAACCAGCTCAACAACTACTCCAACGGCGACAAGAATGCCATCGAAGCCGAAGTGAACGCCGGGGCCGCCGTCCTTTTGCCCAAGAACGGCGCCACCACCCTCAACCAGTGGTCCGGCGTTGGCTACGCCGCCATCCGCAACAATTCCTCCAGTTTCAACGCCCTCATGAAAATCAGCGGCGATCTCAACGGCGGCTTTAATTCCTTCCAAGGCTATGTCCAGCCAGATCCCATCGTTACATGGCGCCTCAACGACCCCGTCGCACTCAACGCCTCCTCCTCCCTCGCCTTCAACAATCCGCTCCCCAATTTCGCCATCCCGCAAATCCACGCCTCGGACCCGGTCAACATGGCCAACGGCGCCTTCGAATACGAAAAAACCGATCTCGCCATCGACGCTTCCACCCGCCGCCCCCTGTTCTTTGCCCGCCACTACGATTCCAACCGCCGCGACCACGACCCCGCCGCCCTCGGCCACGGCTGGACCCACAATTGGATGGCCTCCGCCGCCCGCCGCACCGCCGCCGAAGCCGGCCTCGGCCTCTCCGACCCCTTCGAAATGGCCCCTTACCTCACCGCCGCCGCCGCCGCGCTCATGGTCTATGACGGCGCCGCCAACGCCAAAGATTGGGCCACCGCCGCGCTCATCGCCGGCTGGGGCGTGGACCAGCTCCGCAATAACGCAGTCTCCGTCACCCTCGGCAAGGATACCCTGCAATTCATCAAAATGCCCGACGGCTCCCACCGCCCCCCAGCCGGCGCCACCCATTCCCTGTCCCTGGCCAACGGCAAGTACCGCATGCAGGAACGCAACGGGCGCGCCTTCCAGTTCCGCGACGATGGCAAGCTCGAGTACATCGCCGATCCCTACGACAAACGCATCGCCATCACCTACGACGGCGAAGGCCGCGTCGATCTCGTCGCCAAAGACGCCCCAGGCGCCGATCCCGTCCTCGATTTTGACTACAGCGGCGGACGCCTCGTCTCCGTTACCGCCCGCGCCACGCCGCCCCAGGGCGGCCCCGAAGCCGCGCGCACAGCCGCCTTCACCCCCGGCTCCGGCGCCCAAAGCAACGATCTCGCCGCCGCCACCGATCCCGATGGAAATTCCTGGGCCTTCGACTGCGACGCCCAACACAGGATCACCGCGCTGCGCGATCCCCTCGGCCGGACAATCACCCGCAATTTCTACGACGCCGAAAGCCGTGTGGTCGAACAGCACAGCATGGGCGACAGCAACCGCGTCTGGCGCATGTTCTTCTCGGGCCGCGCCAACATCGAAGTCGATCCCACCGGCGCGCGCCGCCTCTTCACCTACGACGAACGCGGACGCGCCACCGGCGCCACCGACGCCCTGGGCAATTTCTCCTCCATGAAGTACGACGGCCAAAGCCGCATCGTCGAAACCACCGCACCCGACGGAGGAACAAATCTCGCCGTCTTCGACCGATTCCACAATCTCCTCCGCGCCCGCGACGCGCTCGGGGTCTGGACCACCAACAGCTACGATTCGCTCCACCGCCTGGTCTCGGTCCGCGACGGGCGCGGCAACCTCACGCGCATGGGTTACAACGCCAAACACCAGGTCGTGGGCGTCACCAACGCCGCCGGCGAGGTCGTGCGCATGGAGTACGACGCCGCCTCCGGCGATCTGCTCTCCGTAACCACCGGCCCCGACGCCACCGGCGGTCCCGTCTTCACCACCTCCCACAGCTACGGCGCCTCGGGACGGCATCTGCCGGTCGGCGTGACTCATCCGGGTGGCTATACCGAAAGCTTGAGCTATAACGCCTGGGGGGAATTGAGCGCCCGCACCGACCGCCGTGGCCAGACCCTCACCA
>CAYSZK010000196.1:0-4234 GCA_964435495.1 uncultured Verrucomicrobiales bacterium | reverse complement strand
TACGACTACCTGCCCGAGCCCGGCGAACCCGGCGGCGTCTATACCGTCAGCGCCACCCATCCCGACCTCAACGAACGCCCGGCCCAGGGCCAGTTCACCATTCTGCGCCTCGGCGCCGCGCCTCTGGACCAGGCCGCCAGCCTCCCCAAAGGCTACGCCGTCGATGTAAGCGTCCGCGGCATCGTCTCCCCCGGCCTGACCGCCGCCAACGCCCGCCTCGAATACCGCGCCGAAGACCAGCCCGGCGGCGCGTTCCTCCCCGGCCTCACCGTCGCCCCGGCCGCGGGCGTGGACATCTCCCCCAACACAGGCGCGCAATCACTGGCCGCCTCCATCACCGCCGGGAACGCCGCGCCCCCCGCCGGCACGCTTGTGTTCCGCCTCGTCTCCGACGGCGGCCCCGCCGAAGGCTGGGGCCTGGCCCGCGTCCGGTTCACGGTGGCCGACGCGGGGCCTGTCCTGCGCGCCGATCCTGTGTTCCTGGAAACCGGCGTCAACCCCGGCTCGAACCTCACCGAGATCGTCACGCTGCGCAACGACGGCTACACACCCGCGCTGGACGCCGCCGTCGAGTTGCGCGCCGCCGACGGCACCGCCGCGCCCGCATGGGCGCAGTTGCTCGACGGCCCCGCCCTCGGCGACATCGAGGTCGGCGCGTCGCGGCGGGTGGGCATCGCCTTCCAACCCCCGGCGGGCTTGCCGGAAGGCGCCCACGACCTCCTCCTCCGCGTCACTTCCCCCAGTCATCCCACCCTCGAGATCGGCGTGCGGGCTGTGGTCAGCCTCTCGGGCGAGGGCCAGGCCTCGGTCCAGGTGGTCAATCTCTTCACCGGCCTGCCCGACCCGGCCTACACCGATGGCACGGACCCCGCCCATCCCACGCCGGAGTTCTCCGGCCTGGCCGGCGCGCGCGTGCGGCTGGAGAGCGAGAGCGTTGCCACCAACGTTTTTACCCATCTTACCGACGGCTACGGCGTCGCTGATTTCGGGACCCTGCCCGCCGGCGCCTACAAATTGCGGGTAACCGCCGACAAACACGCCGGCCACATCAGCCGCCTGGCCGTCAAACCCGGCGCGGCCACCAGCGAACAGATCGTCCTCAAATACAACCCTGTCACCATCACCTGGGAGGTCGTGCCCACCGAAATCCAGGACCGCTACGACATCCTTCTCACCACGACGTTCGAGACCGATGTGCCGGCGCCGCTCCTGATCGCCGATCCGCCCAGCCGGACGTTGCCCGACATGAAGGCCGGGGAGGTTTTCCGCGGAGAGTACATCCTCTATAACAAGGGATTGATTCGCGCGACGGAGGTGCGGACCACCGTCCCACAAGATGATCCGTGGCTAAAATACGAGCTGCTCAGCAACGTGCCGGAAACCATCGAAGCCCAGCAGTTCGTCCGCGTCGCTTACCGGCTCACGGCGAAGAAGGACTTCAGCGATGGTTCGGCAACGCCCCTGGCTGGAGCGGTGGCGCCCCCGCCGCCGTGGCGCGTGGGAGGACCCCAGATTGCCGCAAACTTCAACCGGTCCGTTTTCGGAAGCCTGCGCGAGATACTCTTTTTCGGCGCGGTGAATCTCCCGCCCCGCATGCGGGTGCCGGCCGGGCACGGTTTCGAGGCGTTTGAGTCCGGTGGCCCCGCCGAACGCCGCCGCCTTGACGCCCTCGCGCATCATCCCGCGTGGTCCGCGGCCCAAGGCGGGGGCGGGGGCGGGGGCGGGGGCGGCCCCTGCGGCGGCAGTGTCAATACGGTTTACAAAGGCCCGTGCAGCACCGGCGGCGCCGCCAATCACGGCCTCAACGGCCCAACCTGCGGCGGCGGTGAACCAATGGGCGGGTGGGGGGATGGCCCCGGCGGCGAGTGGCATTTTGGTCCGCCCGATAAACTCGGCCATCTCGAGTGCCCCCCTCCCAACCGCCCCCCGTGCGACATCCCGCCGCCCGAGTGCAAGAACTGCGAACGGGAAAAGTGCGACGGCGAAAAGGAGGAATGCACCGGATCGCTCGTTGATCTGGCCAACGGCGAGTACAAGGACGCCATCGTCGATCTCGCCGTCCCTTCACCCTCCGGCGTCATCGAGGTCTGGCGCGAGTTCCGCGCCACCGCGTGGCGGTTGCTCGACCTCGACGATCATCTCACCTTCTCCGGCGATCCCGCCGCCCCGGACAAAATCACGGTCACCCAGGTCGAGTTCCCCGCCATCGACTCCGCGCGCACGCTCTTCCAGCACCCGGCCGGCGGCAAGGCCTGGCAAATCGTTCGCCTCCGCGAAGGGACGAACACCGCCGGCTTCCGCGCAAGCTGGCCCGGCGGCAAATGGCGCGACTACGACCCCAACGGGCGCCTCGTCCAGTACGGCGGACGCAACGGCGCCACCGCCCGCGTCCTCCGCGACACCAACGGCCTCGCCACCGGCTGGGCCGACGCCTCCGGCACCCAACGTGTCTGGGTCGCCTACAGCCCCGAAGGCCAGGTCGCTTCCCTCTCCGACAGCGATCCCGCCCTGCAAAATCCCGCCGCGCGCACCGTCCACTACACCTGGACCGGCTCGAACCTCGTCTCCGTCACAGACCTCGCCGGCGACGCCAGCGAATACCACTACGCCGGCGGCAAGCTGGTCTGGAAACGCGAGCCCGGCGAGGGGGAAACGCGCATCGCCTACGACAACGACAGGGTCGCCTCCGTCACCGACGCACTGGGCAACGGCAGGTTCTTCGACTACAGCTTCGACCACGGGCGCAACGTCTATTACGCCGCCGTCCGCACCAGCGGCGGCCTGCTCACCGAACGCTGGCTCGACCGCCACGGCGAACTGGTCGAAAAACGGGTCAACGGCGTCCTCCAGGAAAAAATCACCCGCGACGGCCGCAACCGCCTCATCGAAGACGGCCTGGGCCGTGTCACCCGGCGCGAGTTCGACGACTGGGGCAATCTCGTGCGCGAAACCGGCCCCGACGGCGCCACCACCACCATCCAATACGATCCGGCCCATGGCCGCCCCATCCGCGAGACCGATCCCCTGGGCAAAATCACCACCCACTCCTACGACGCCCGCGGCAACCGCGTCTCCACCACCGAAGGCGCCGGCACGGGCTTCGCCCTCACGTCGATCATGGAATACGACGCCGCCGGACGGGCCACCCGCCGCACCGAACCCGGCGGGCGCGTCGTCGCCTATGAGTATGACGCTCTCGGCCGGCTGCTGCGCGCGCGCGAAGGCGCCGGGACCGCGGTGGAAGCCGTGACGGAATACGAATACGACGCGCTGGGACGCCGTACCGGCATGTGCGATGCCTTGGGCAACTGGACGCGCTACGCCCTCGACCCCATGGGCCGGCTCATTGCGGAGACGAACGCCCTGGGCGCCGCCACTCTTTACCGCTACGACTTCGGGCGGCTGGTCGAAACCGAAACCGGCGTGCTCCCAGGCCAACGCGGACGGATCACGCGCACGGAATTGGACGCCGCGGGCCGGGCGGTGAAAAGCTTGCGCATCGATCCAGTGGCCGGCGTGACCCAGGTGGTGTCGCAAACCGCCTACGACGCCGATGGCCATCCGGTCGCCGAAATCAACGCCGCCGGCCAACGCACGCTGTTCGAGTACGACGCTTTCGGGCGGCGGGTGAAAACCTCCACGCCGGGCGCCGACGGCGGGCGCGTGGATTCGGTGACGGCCTATGACGCCTGGGGCCGGATGCTCGCCCAGACCAACGCCGGGGGCGAGGCCACGCTCTTCGAATACGATCTGCGAGACCGGGTGCGCCGCCAGGTCGAAGCCGCTGGTACTACCGCCGCCCGCGCCACGCGCCACAGCTTTGACCTGGCCGGCAACTTGCTGGAAACCGTCCACGAAGGCGCGCCCAATCTCGTGACCCGCTACACCTACGACGCCCTCGGACGCCGCACATCGGTGGCCGGCGACCGGGAACTGCCCGGCACGCTGGAGTATGACAGCGCCGGACGGCTCTTCGCTCAGGTGGATGGCCGCGGCAATCGCACGGAGTTTGCGTATGACGAGATGGGGCGCACGAAGACGGTGACGACCGCGGCGGGCACGGCGGAAGCGGCGGCCACAAGCACCGAGTACGATCTTGCGGGGCGGGTGCTCTGCCAGATCGACGGGCGCGGGGTGCGGATGTATTATCATTATGACGCGCTGGGACGGCGCACGCATGAGTCGGTCCCAGGCTTTGCGGCGCTCGCGGGCAATTGGTGGGAGGACCCCGCCA
>CAYSZK010000195.1:0-4270 GCA_964435495.1 uncultured Verrucomicrobiales bacterium | reverse complement strand
AGTCAGCGCCCGCGCATCCAATTCTTCGTTCCCCGACCCGCCCTCCACAAAAGCCCCCACAATCCGCCCATCCGCCCCAACCACCACCCGCACCTCCGTCGCCCCCACCGGGCCATTCGCCGCCACACGCGCTGCCGCCTCCGGCAAACCCGCCAAACGCCCACGCAACCCGCCAAACGCCTTCACCAGGGTCGCCGATCCCGCGCCCGCGGCCGCCGCCTCCACCCGCCGCGCCTCCGGCAGGGAACGCATCGTTAACAGGGCGTCGGCAAGGTCCGCCGCCGATCCCGTGCGCCCAGGATCCCCAAGCGGCATCGATACCACCTTCTCAACCGCCGCCGCCGACGCCGGAACCGGCCAGGGCCGCCTCGGAAAGGCCGGAGCCGCCGCCCGCGGCAACGCGATCAAGCTCGGATCCCCCGCCTCCACTTCAAACTCCAACCCCGCATCGCTCCCCGCCGCCAAATACGTCACCCCAGGCGACTGCCCGCCCCGCGGCGCCGCGCGCGGCGGCCCCATCGGCGCCAGCGCTATGCAAAGGATGTGCATGACCAGCGACACCAGCACCGCAACCGCCAGCAACCGGTGCTCCCCGACGATCCATTGCTCAAACCGCAGCGCCCCCTCCCGCGCGTCGCCGCCCGCCGCCGCGCTCATGGCCCGCCCTCTCCCGCCGCCACCGGCGCCACCGGCGCGCGCCCGGTGTCGCGGCTCGCAATCACCACGTTGAGCCCGCTCCGCAAGACTTCGTCCATGGCCGCCAGCACCACCCCGTGCTCCACCCGCGCGTCCGCCTTTAAAATCACCGTCTGCCCAGGCCGCTCCGCCGCCAGCGGCGCCAGCCGCTCCCGCAACGCCGCCACAGGCACCACCTGGTCGTCAAAGTAAATCTCCCCGTTCCGCGTCACCGTCAGCACCCGCCGGTCCGCCGGCGATCCCCCGCCGCTCAACGCCCCATGCAACCGCACCTCCACCCCGGGCTGCAACACAAACGAGGAACTCAACAGGAAAAACAGCAGCAACAGAAAAACCACGTCCACCAGCGGCGCCAAATCCACCGGCCCCTTCAGCGGATGCACGTTGACGCGCAGCTTCATCCCCGCCCCGCAACCGTCCCCCGCGCCTCCCCGCCCGGCGCCCGCGCGGGCAGCCCGCCCGCCGCCTCGTCAAAATCGATCACCGGCAGCGGCGACGCCATCGCGTGCACCAGCTCAATCCCCGCCCGTTCCATGTCGCGCACAAATCCTTGCAGCCGCGACGCAAGGTAGTTGTAGCCCGCGTAGGTCGGAATCGCCACCACCAGCCCCGCCGCCGTCGTCAGCATCGCCTCCCACACTCCCCCCGCCAAATCCGCCGCCGTCGCCGTCCCCGCCCCATTCTGCACCTCGATGAACACGCTGATCATCCCCGTCACCGTCCCCAGCAAACCAAGCAGCGGCGCCAGGTACCCTATCGTGCTCAACCCCACAAGGTGCTGCTCCAGCCGCGGCACCTGCAATTGCGCCACCTCCCCCAAAAATTCCTTCATCTCCTCCCGCGCCAGGCTGTGATGCTGCACCGCCGCGTGCGCCACCTGCGCCACCGGCCCGTGCGCCTCCTCACACCGCTCCAGCGCCTCCGCAAACCGCCCCCGCCGCACAAGGCTCACGATCCCGCGCAAAAACTCCGCCGTGTTCACCTCGTTGCGCCGGTACACGATCAGCCGCTCCACGAAAATCGCAATCGACGCCACACTGATCCCCAGAATCGGCCACATCAACAGGCCGCCCTTCTGTATCAACGTCATCATCGCCCGGCGCTCCTTTCCTTTGCTCCCCCGCCGTTCACCACAAAAACGACCGCTTCTCCGCCACCACCACGCCGTCCCGCACCAGCGCCACCCGCCATGAGGTCACCACCCCCTGCGCCGCGTACGCGTCCCCCACAATCTCGAAATTCGCCTTCGCCGGACCCCGCGCGTTCTCAAAGGGCAGTTCCATCCGGTACACCTTGTTCTGCGACCGCTGCTGCCGGTACTCAAAACGCACGGTCACCGGCCCCGAGTCCCCCTTGCTCGACCACGGCACATAAAAGTAGTGCCCTGTTTTCCGATGCCGCTGCTCCGCCGTCACCGCCCCATACATGTGGTACCGCCGGTCAAACCCCAGGCTCCGCTCCCGGCCCGTATCCGAAACCTCCGAATCGTTCACGTAATCCATCACCTTCCCAATCCGCAGCGCAGGGTCCAGTTTCACCCCCGCGGGCTCCTCGCCACACGCCAACCCCGCCCCCCACGCCGCCAGGAGACAGGCCACCGCCGCGGCCGTAACACCACGAATCATAGGCTCTTATACCGCCCCCGCCCCTGCCTTGTCAAACACGGAACTGCCCCACCCCCGCCGAGCTTGCCGGCGCCGGTGCCATGCCACCCCGCAAACCGCCGTCCGCGCCATGGTGTCCAGATGATCCCCGTGGAAATAGCGCGTCTTCACCGTGGGCGGATTCGCCCCGACCGTGCGCGAGGTGATCACCGCCGCGGTGCCGCCCCCGGCCACGATGTAACAGCGTTCCTCCACCGCTGACGGATCGCCGGGGCTGTTTCCACTGCTTTCAGTAGTAGAGACGCACTCTGCGCCGCACCCACTCCACCAGTTCTCTGGAACGAGTTCGAGCGCTTTCGCTTGACATGCGTCCGCACATAGCCTACTTGGCCATGTATGCTGACGTCCACCATTTCGGAGACGAAAAACCATTTGAGCCGGCTTCTGGCGAAGGTTCGCAAGGGCGAGTCGCTCCTCATCCTTGACCGGAAGCGTCCGGTGGCGCGTATCGAGCCCGTTTCGGAATCGGAGGCCCATCCCGGTCTCGCGGGCCCCATCCTTCACTGGGATCCGGAAGCGGTGCTGGCTCTCCCGATCGGGGAACCGGCATTGGAAGGCGCCTCGCTGAGCGCGGCGGTCATGGAAGAGCGGGAAGAAGGCTGGTGAGTTACTGGGACACGTCGGCTTTGGTTCCTCTCCTCGTGCGGGAAGCGGATTCGCCCCGCCGGGAGGCCGAGTTGCGTTCCTGCCGGCGGCTGGTCACATGGTGGGGAACCCGCTTGGAGGCGGTGTCCGCGATCGAGCGGCGCAAACGCGAGGGATCGCTCGCTCCCGACGAGGCGCAGCGGGCCATCGCCCGGTTGGACGCGCTCACCAAGCGGTGGGCGGTGGTGAGACCGACCGACCAGGTTCTTTTCCGCGCCGAGAGGCTCTTGCGCCTGCATCCGCTCCGTGCGGCGGACGCCTTCCAGTTGGCGGCCGCTCTGGCTGCTTGCGAGGAAAGACCAGCGGAGATGCGTTTTCACTGCGGTGACGGGCGTCTCGGCGCGGCGGCCCGGATCGAGGGCTTTCACCTCGTCGAGCCACTGAAGAATTAGGAAGGCAGGAGGCAGCCGGAAGCACCAAGGGGCGGCGCTGCTCTCCTTCGTTCCGCCGCCGGGGGCTGGGCCTCGCCTTCCAAGCGGCTTGTCGTGGCGCTCATTCTTCCTGGCTTCCTGCTTTCCTCATTCCCCAAAAAGGGTTGCACCGCTTCGTTGCGCCGGTCCGGCAGCCGGCGGATTGATCGGCCCCCAAGTTTCGTCTAGAGCGTGACCAACCCCTCCCCTAATCAAGCCCCTCACGCCCAACCCCGCTGGAGCAAAGAACAAATCCGCACCGCCCGCATCGCCCCGCTGGCGCCGCTGCTTGAACAACTCGGACTCCATCCCCTCCCGCGCGAGGCGGGCAACTTCCTCTTGAACGCCCATCCCGGACTCACCCTCAAGGAGAACTACTGGCGCTGGCCGGATCGCAACATGGCCGGCAACACCATCGACTTCTTCGTCCAAGTCCAGGGCCTCTCCTTCCATGACGCCATGCGCCGCATCACCGGCGCGTAACATCGGAAAAGGCCGACCCCGGCCGTCGCAGCCCTACGACGGCAATGCGGCCAGGAACCACGGGAAAGCGAAACAACACCGCGTTACGATCCCAATTCGGCAATACCCGCCGCCCCACCATCCCGCAGACTCACCCTACGACCAGAGCGCGGCAATTTGGCCGCAAAATACGACGGCAACGCGGCCGCGCCCACGAAAACCCTACAACGCCAATTCGGCAAGAACTACGACGCCAAATAATTTCGCAACACCGAAGGCGGCACACGCTCACGACTCGCGCTTGCGTCAGTTTTCTTTCTCTCGACAACCTCACTCTCTCTAGAGCCTGTCATGAACTTTTCGAAGAATGTACTGTACAAATTTGCACACCAC
>CAYSZK010000194.1:0-4351 GCA_964435495.1 uncultured Verrucomicrobiales bacterium | reverse complement strand
GGTCCAGGGGTTTGCCGGCCCGCCGCGCGGCCATCAACGCCGCCAGTTGCGGATGAATGCGGTAGCCCAACTCGCGCGCCTTGGCCTGGACGCGGCTACGGGTGGCCGCGGGCAGGCGGGCGCTGTTGCGCAGGGCCAGCGAAACGGTGGAGGTGTCCACGCCGGCGGCCTTCGCCACATCGCGCATTGAGAGCCGCTCCACGCCCTTGGACTCTGGCCCGGACGCCCGCCCATGCAAGCCGGAATTCAACGATATGAACAACAGCCCGGTTGCCGGACCCCGGTGCGCCCGTCTATTTCGAGCGTCATGAAGACACCGTTCTTGTCCATCTCCGCCATCCCCGTCGCCCTCCTTGCCGCCGCGGCCATCGGCCCGGCGGGTTCCCACGCCGCCACGCTGGCCCTTTACACGTTCCCAAGCAACAATGTGGTTTCGGCCGACTCATTCGATGCCGGCCTCACCGCCGGCAACGTCAACGCCACCGGATCTTCCGGGGAATTCCTTACGCTCAGCGGCTATCACGTCGTCAATCCCCCCACCAACCTCAACGACACCGCCGCCGCCCTCCGCGATGTCGTCGATTCCAGCGAGCAGAACGCGCTCAATAACAGCAACTTCTTCCAGTTCACGCTAACCCCCGGCGCCTCCAACCTGATCGACTTTGACACCCTCTCCTTCGATTGGCGGCGCGGCGGGGCGACCCAAACCCGGAGTTGGGCCGCGTATCTCAGCACCGACGGGTTCGCGTCCGGGGGCGAGGCCAACGGTTTCACCACAAACTCCATCCGCCTCGGCGGCGTGAGCCCAACCCCCGCCGACACCGATTGGCGCTCGACAAACCTCGCCATCAACTTGGACGGGACTGCGGCCGCCACGACGTTCCGGTTCTATGTCTGGACCGGAGGCCTCGGTAGCGGCAACTATGACATCCGCTTCGACAACATTCTGGTCACGGGCACGGTGATTCCCGAACCCGCAACCATGGCCCTCGCGGCATCCGGCCTGGCGCTGCTCGCGCTCGGTCGGCGGAGGATTCATGCCAGAAAGCGGGGGGCCTGAATCGCGTCCATCCCGTGGCCGGAACCGGGCACGCTTCCTTGGGCAAAGCACGGACGGCGCACATCAGCGGAAAGCCCATGAACAATCGCCCTTTTTCCAGCGCGCTTGCGACGGCCCTGGCCTTTGGCCTTGCCGCTCTCGCCGCAGCATCCGGCCCCGGCGACATCGACGGGGACGGACAACCCGATGTGTTCGAGAAGCTCGCGGGCAGCGACTGGGCAAATCCCGCCGAGCGCATCGCGCCACTCTCGCGCAACGCGGCGGGAACCGGACTCGAAATGCGCACCGCCACGCCGTTTCCCGTGGACATCGCCTGGACATTCTGGGCGAGCCCCGACCTGCGCCTCTGGACCCGCTCCTCGCCGCTCGCCTTCAAGGGCGGGCCGGCGACGGCGGGCGGCGGCCGGCGAGTCCAGCCCCTTGCCATGCCTGAAGGACAAACCAGCCAATTCTTAAAAATCTCCGCCGGGGCCTTCGACGCGCGCGCGGAAGTGGATTTCGCAAACCCGCCGCTGGGCGCGGGTTATCCCGACCAGTTTGGCGTCGTCGTGAAAGCGCCGCGCGCGCACACCGCCGCGTGGGACATGATCGAGGAGCACGGCGTCACGCTGGTCCGGGTCACCAGCCCGCTGGACCGGATCGTGCCGGATTCGACCGTGGAGAATTACCTTGGCAACACCAACAACATCCAGGACCCGGACACATGGAACTGGGCCGACGCCGGCTTGAGCGGCGGCGATGACTTCAGCTGGGCCATCGCCCTGGCCAAAGTCCGGGGCATCCGCGTTTACCAGTCGATCAGTTATGTCCCCGCGTGGCTTTCCCACAGCGGCACCACGCGGGGCGTGCCGAAGAACTGGGAGGTCTGGCGCGATATCGTGGGCAAGATTGCCGCGCGTTTCCATGGGCAGGCGGACCGGGTGGGCATCTGGAACGAGCCCGATCACACCTCGTTTATCGACCTGACGGGCAGTCCCTACACCAACCGGCAAAGCGCGTACCTCGAGATCGCGGCCAATGGGTTTGAAGCCGTCCGGGCCGCGGGACAATCCGCGCCGCTGGGCGGCCCGGATCTTGCCAATTCCTCGCTGGATTGGTGGCTGGGCGATCTCTTGGACGACCCCCGCGCGGGGCCGCTGCTTGGTTTCGCCACCTATCACCAGTACACCACCAACCCGGGTTCGGTGTTCAACAACTGGGTGGATGAAGCCGCCAGCCATGGCCGGGCCGGGCTGCCCATCTGCCTCACCGAATGGAATGGCCACTCCGGCGTGAGCGGCGCCACGCAATCCTACATGAGCGGCGTCCAAAGCCTCGCGCTCGTTGGCTTCCGCCTGATCCACCACTTCCTCCAGGGCATCCACGGCGCCGCTCTCTACATGATGGTGGACCGCGACCTGGACGCGAAAACGTTCGGGCTTTACCAGTGGAACGGCGACGGCACCGTGACCCCCCATCCCAACATGCGGGCCTTCCGCCTCCTGAGCCGCCAGGCGGGTCTCGGAGACGGCCCCAGCCAGGCGTTCGCCGCCATCACCGAAGGGCTCTCCAACGCCGGGGGCGCGATCAACGCCGCCGGGGACCGCGCGATGTTCGCCTCCAACAACAGCGCTGAGCCGCGAACCGCGCGCCTCGGCCTGGCCAACATCGCCCGCCAGGGTGCGCTCGTCGTTGAAATCTTCGCCGCCAGCGGCTCCGACGACGCAAGCACGCCGGTGGCGCGTTACACCATCGACTACCATCCCACGGACGGCCCCTTGCATGCGACGGTGGACATGGAACCCTATTCCCTCGCCGCGATGGTCGTGCGCGGAGGGACCAATTCAACCGCGGGAACCCCCATCCAGATTGAGGCGGAATCCTACAACGAGGCCGGCGGGGAGGTCACGACCGGGACCGTAAGTGAAGGCACGTATGTCTCCAACTTTTCCAGCGGCGACTGGCTGGGTTACGACGTCAACCCCGATGCCGCGGTGGCCCAGATCACCGTGCGCTACGCGTCGGGCTCTTCGTATCTCCCAGGCGATCCGAACGAACCGCGGCTCGAGCTTCGTCTTGGCGGCCCCACCGGCACGCTTCTGGCCGCGTTCGCCGCGCATACCGGAGCCTGGGGCGCCTTCACAAGCAAGACCGTGGATGTCGAAGGGTTCAACGCCGGACCCCAGCGCCTTTGCCTGGTGGCCCCCACCGCGGGCGGCGTGCGGGTGAACTGGCTGCAACTTCGCTTTCCGTGACTCCCCCGGCGCCACGCGGATGATGCAAGCCGCCTAAAAAGCGCGGTTCCCCAAAACCGCGCATCCCCCGCGAGCGGCGCCCACAAGTCCAAGAGCGCCGCGTTCCGCCCCCGCGGTCCCCGGACTATCTCCCCGCTTCCGCTGCCTTGAAAACGTCCACGGAATTCGCCCGCGGCGGCAGGGCCGCCTCGGGTGCCAGGGTGTTCTGCATCCCGGGCGTCGTTCCCGTGGGCCTCACTTTCGACTCAAAGGGATCGCCAAACGGCTGGTAACCCTTGCCTTGACCCGCGCCCGTCCCCGGCGTGGAACCCAAAGGGTCCGCCCCAAAAACCGGCGTGAACCCGCCTTTCCCCGTATCCAGCGGCTTCGCAAACGGCGACCAAGCCGCCGAACCCACCGCCTCCAACTCCTTGCCTGCAGCCGCATGCTTCCCGCCCGGTTCCGGCGAATTCCACAAATGGCGCGCCGCCCCTGAATCCAAACCCGGCCCGCCCCGCGTGTCCCCGCCATTCCTTGCAAACGGGTTCACCATTCCCGAACCGCCCAGTCCGCCACTCCCCGCGGCGGCCTTCTCCTTCGCCCCCACGCCCCCCGCGTCCAAAGGACCCTTCGCGTTCCTCCCGCTGTTCCACAAATCCGCCGCCGCACCGGACTCCTTCCCGCCGCCAAGAATCGGGCGCGCCCACCGGTCCGCCGCCCGCGCTTTCGACAACGGATCGGCCATCTTGCCGGGGTCGCTCACCTTCTTTTCTTGGCCCAAAAAATCGCGCTTGTACGCCTCGACAGGGTCCAAGGGCGCCTCCCCGGCCTCTCCCGCAGCCGCCGGCGCGCCCGCGGGCGCCTGCAAAATCCATAGCTCGCCAATCCCCGCTCCGCCGGCCGCTCCCTTGGAAACCCACGACTCCTTCAACCCCTGCTGTTTCTCGAACTCTTTCCACGCCTCTTCCGCCGTCTTCTTCGACCCGCCCGAGGACGGCCCCGCCGCCGCGCCCCCTTCCGCGGGCCCGCCCGCCGCAGGCGCGCCCGCCGCAGGCCCCTCCGCGCGGGCGTTCAAGCC
>CAYSZK010000193.1:0-4411 GCA_964435495.1 uncultured Verrucomicrobiales bacterium | reverse complement strand
GAGAAATTGTCTTCCGTGTCGGCGTCAAAACCGGTGAAAGCAATGTCTCCGATGATTAGAGCGGCGTGGGCATGGGGATGGAACGCCGCGAAGCCAAGAATGGCTGCCGCGGCGGCTTTGAGTGTTTTGTGGTTCATGGTTCCCTCCTGATTCTGTCTTTCTGTGTGTTGGTTGTTGGTTTCGTTGGGAAAGCGTCAGTTGCCGGCGTTGGGGCGGCGAAGCGTCCCGCCCACCAGCCCGAGGCCGAGGCCGAAGAGCAGGACCGTGCCGGGCTCGGGGATGGCGTTGAGTGCGTTTGGTGTGTTCAGGACTTCTCCAGAGGCAGTGTCCAGCGTCCCGCTGAATCCCGGAATTCCCGCGCGATCGAAGTCGTTGCGGGCCCAGTCGCTGACCGAGTCCGTATCCACGCCATTCGGGATTCGAGAGGCGCCGCCAACGGCAAAACCCGCCGGCGCAAGATTCGTGCTCAATGAAACCGAAGAGTAGACGAACTCGGACGCGCCTCCGTCGAAAATGCCGACGGAATCAATGATCGAGTCCCAGAACGTGGAAGTGATCGTACCACCGTTGACGTTGTCGATGTCGCTGCCGATGACCCCCGACCAGTTGGAGACGAGGAGGAGGGTGAGCGTTCCATTCTCAAAGACGCTATCACGATAGCCGGTCCACCAGAAGCCGTTGACGTCGGTTGAACCCAGTTGGATCGCGCTGTCCACCGATCCGGCGCCGGCGCCTTCACCTTCGATCTGAAGCAGCCAAAGGTTGATGTAGCTTGTGGACGGTGCGCCGAATATCTCGACGTACTCGTTTGTATCCGCCCCGTCGTGGTTGAAAACAAACTCGTTGATAACCTGCGCTCGAGCAGCCGCGCCAGCCATCAGCACCCCAGCCAACGCGGGCAACCACGCGGCGCGAACTTCGAAGAATTGTGCATTCACGCCGGGATTATGTGCCGGGCGATTATGGCGATTTCGTGACATTTTTGTGACAAGTTGGTGACAGACGGATTTTTTTCGGGGGGGGGCGCCTGCGGCGCAGGAGTTGGAAGATAGGAGATGGGAGACGGTGGAAGCGGCGTCCCGCCGCTTAACATGTTGGTCCCTTACGGCGCCTTGGCGCGGGGCGAAGTGGGAAGTTTAACCACGGAGGAGCGGAGGGGGAAGCCGGGGGAGGGGAAACAGGGGACTTGGGACGGGGGACGGCGAATCTCTCACGGAGGACACGGGGGGCACGAAGGAGCGAAGTTTTTACCACGGAGGGGGGAGGTTTGCCGCGGAGGACGCAGAGCGCGCGAAGGACGGGATTTGGAGTAGAAGAAAAAAGGCCAGGGGACAGGCCAAAGCGCTTTGATGCGCCAACATGTTAAGCGGCGGGACGCCGCTTCCACTTCCGTCCCCCGTCCCCCCAAGCGGCGTCGCGGGTACGCTCCGAGGCCCGGCGCCCCCGTTCTCCGCGGTTAAGCCTTCCCCCGGCAGAGTTGCCATTGGGTCGCGGCTTGGGGGAAGGGGCATTGGCGGCAGTCGCTGGCGTCGGCGGCGCAGAAGGTGTGGAGGATTTCAAGAAGTCCCTGGAGTTCGAGGACGTTCCCGGGGCGCAAGGGGCGGTGGGGAAGGAGGCGGGCCATGGCGATTTGCGCGGCGCGGTTGGATTGGGGGGCGGGGATGTGGGCGAGGCGGGTGGAAGGGTCGATGCCTGCGGCGATGAGCCAGGGGGCGGCGACATTGACAAGGATGTCGGCGACGCGGCTGTCCCCGAGCAGGGCGATGCGGGCGGGGGCGGGCGCGGCGCGGAGCGTGGCGTGGCGGTCGAAGAACGGGTGGCGGAGGCCGGCGAGGCGTTGGGCGAAGGCGGCGGTGTCGGCGTTGTCGAGTTCGCGGAGGAGGTGGGGGATGCGGTCGGCGAGGAGGGCGAGGGCGGCGACGCGGCGCTGGGGATGATTGGCGGGGCGGGTTTGGCGGAGGTTCCAGAGGTGGCGAGGCATGGGGGCTTCGGGGCGCGGATGCGCGGCCCACCAGGTGCGCCAGAGGCGGGCAGCGTGGGAACGGTTGGCTTCGCGCCAGGTGGAGATTTCGACGGAGGGCAGGAATCCGGCTTCGCCGAAGAGGCGGGCTTCGCGGTCGATGCGGAGGAGTGGGCGCACCGCGGCGACGGGACAGCGCCGGGCGAGGATGCGAAAGGGGACTTTATTTTCCTTGAAGCCGAGGGCTTCTGCGAGCCATTCCCAGAGGGTTTGTTCGCGTCCGTCGCGGCGCCATTGGGCGGCGATGCGGCGGGCGCGGCGGCGGAGGCGGAGGAACCCGGCCTCGGCGAGGAGGCGGCGGAGGTCGGGCTCGTCGAAAGCGGCGAGGGCGGGCGCGCAGGCGCCCGGTTTTGCGGGGGGCTGGGGTGCGGGGTCGGGCGGCAGGCGGACGGCGAGTTCGTTGAAGGGGACCTCGAGGAGGGGGGCGAGGATGGCGGTGGGGGCGGTGGCGCCGGAGGCGAGCGCGACGGGGCGGGGCTCGCCTTCGAGGGCGGCGTGGAGGACAAGGTGATTGTATTCGGGGTCGCGGGAATGGCCGTGGGCATCCCAATCGGAGGCGCGGAGATGAAGTTCGACGTCGCCGGCGCGGATTTCGCCGTTGGGCAGGCGGAGGGCGGCGTGGCGGAAATCGGGGCCGGCTTCGCGGTTCCACCAGCCGGTTTGGATGATTTCGATGGAGTGGCCGCCGGGGAGCGTAAGGCGGGCGGGAAGGAGATGCTCGAACCAGAGGCGTTGGAGAACGGACTCGGTGTGGCGCGGGCTTTGCTCGCGCAGGGAGCGGGCGAGGACGGTTTCGAGGGCGGTCGGGGGGAGCATCGTGGCGAGAGGAGTGAAGAGTGGGGCATGGAAGGTGGCAAGAGGAACATGCGCGGGTGGCCGGGTGGCAGGGGCGGCAGCTTGGTTTGGCTCGACAGGACGGGCGGGAGGTTCAAGGTTCCGGGTTGTGAAAGATGGAGTGAACGCGGGAATGCGGATTGGCGTAGTGGCGGCGGGGTTGCTTGCGCCGGTATGGCTTTGGGGGCAGGCGGGGGACGATCCGGCGTCGGAGCCGGTGGTGCGGGCGGTGGCGAAGGCGTTGCCGGCGGTGGTGAACATCAACACGGAGAAGGTGTTGATCCGGACCATGCGGGACCCGATGGACGAGGTGTATGAGCGGTTTTTCGGGGGGCCTGGGTTTGCGCGGCGCGTGGCGCAGCGGGTGCGGAGCCTGGGGTCGGGCTTTTTCGTGGACGCGGAGGGTTTCATCTTGACCAACGAGCATGTGGTGGAACGGGCGGCGGACATGAAGATCAGCGTGAGCACGTTTGACGGGAAAACGCTGGAGGCGCGGTATGTGCGCGGGGAAGCGGAGCGGGATTTGGCGTTGATCAAGGTGGAGATGCCGGAGAAGGCGCCGTATCTGGACGTGCGCCGGTTGTCGCCGAATTTGGTGGGGCAGACCGTGATCGCGCTGGGCAATCCGATTGGGTACGAGAGCTCGGTGAGCGCGGGGATATTGAGCGGGCGGAACCGGACGGTGGGCGGGTTCACGGGGTTGTTGCAGACGGACGCGGCGATCAATCCGGGGAACAGCGGGGGGCCGTTGATCGACATCGGGGGGCGGCTGGTGGGGGTGAATTCCGTGAAGGTGAGCTACGCGGGCGCGGGGGAGATGGGGGCGACGCCGGCGGAGAACATCGGCTTTGCGATACCGGGGGAGATCGTGCGGGACTGGGTGGAGGAGGCGATGGCGATTGCGAAGGGGGAGCGGCCGGCGCCGGAGGACCGGAATCCGGTGGAGGTTCTGCGGGAGCGGCTGGGGTTGGGGGTGCAGGATTTGACGCCGGAATTGGCGGCGGCGCTTGGCTACCGGATGATCGCGGGGGTGTTGATCGCGGAGGTAGAGGAGGGGTCGCCGGCGGCGAAGGCGGGGATTGAGCGTGGAATGGTGCTGCAAGGGGTGGGACCGTACGCGGTGGTGGACGTGGCGTCGATCCCGCGGGAGGTGTCGCGGCTGCGGGCGGGGTCGAAGGCGGCGCTGACGGTGGTGCGGTTGTTGCGGCAGGGACGGGTGATTTACCAGCAGCGGGCGCAGGTGGGGTTGGTGGCGCGGTAAGGACGGGGGCGGGGCGTGTTTGACATGGCGGGGAGGGGCGTCTAGGAGCGTAGGCACGGGCATGGCTGGCAACGGAAGCATTTCAGCGGACGCGGAGGCCGCGCTGGATCGGATTGACGAGCGGCGCGGTGGCGCGCCGGGCGGTTCCTCTGGATTGGCGGCGAGCGCGGCGGTGTTGGAGGAGACCTACGAACGGTGGCGGGTGGCGCCGGAGTCTGTGGATTCGGTGTGGCGCGGGTTTTTCGAAGGGTTCGAGCTGGGGCGCCAGCGGGCGGCGGGGCGGGGGCGCGCGGGGG
>CAYSZK010000192.1:0-4432 GCA_964435495.1 uncultured Verrucomicrobiales bacterium | reverse complement strand
TGAGAATACTGCACAGCGTGGAAGGAAAAAAGGGGCTGGCCCTGGCGATTGCCGCGGCGGGTTACGCCCTGCTCGCGGCGGCGGCCTTGCGCCGCGGCCAGACGTTGCCGACAGAGGACGGCGCGTTCGAGATTGGCGCCGCGCGCGGCAAAACGCCGTACTGCGAGGTTGTCCTCAAGTGACCCCTCACCCCGCCCGCCGCGCGCTGGCCGCCGCCGCGGCCATCGCCCTCCCCGCCGCTTCCGCCATGACCGCAAACGCCGATCTTGAACTCCTTCCGGCCCAGTCGCTGGCGGCAATGGCCGCCTCCGGCGCGGACGGCAAACCGGCGCGGGAAATCCGGGTCCTCTTTTACGGGCAATCGATCACGCGGCAGGATTGGTGGCTCCAGGTCACCGCAATGTTGCGCGCCAGGTTTCCGAAAGCGAACATCCGGGCGGAGAACCTGGCCGCCGGCGGGTTCGCGGCGCAGAAGCTCATCAGCCTCGCGGAACGGGACCTGCGCGCGGCCTATCCCGACCTGCTGCTCTTCCATGTCTATGGCGACCACACGAAATACGAGGAGATCATCCGGCTCGCCCGCGGCCTGACGACGGCCGACGTGGTCATCCAGTCCGACCATTTTTCCGCCAAGATGGACCCCGCCAAACCCGACGAAGGTTGGACGGCCTTCATGAACGGCACGCTCCTGCCCGCCGTCGCCAGGACGTACGGCTGCCACCTCGCCGACGTGCGCGGCGGTTGGCGGCGCGAGCTGCTCGAACGGAAACTCGGCCCGGAGGCCTTCCTGAAGGACGGCGTCCATCTCAACGAACCCGGATGCGGCCTCATGGCCCGGTTGATTGGGGAGAAACTCGAAGCGCTCGCCGCCCGCGGCGCGAACGCCGACGGCACGCGGGACGGGCGCATCCGCGCATTCGAGGTCGGACGCGACGCGAAGTTCGAGAATGGCCGGCTCCGGTTCGAGTTCACCGGCAACCGCATCGACGCGGTCCTCGCCCCCGGCGCCACGCCCGGCCCCCTTGCCCGCGTCCTCATCGACGGCCGCCCGCCTTCCCAGCATCCGGAACTGTTCCTGTTCACCCGCCCAAACGCCGCGCCCGGGGTCGATTGGCCTTGGGAAACCGGCGCCCCCTTGCGGATCACCTCCGAAACCGCGCCCGTGGCCGAAGAGTGGACGCTGACGGTGGCCGCGGGAGACGAGCAGAAGTTCGCGTTCAGGCTTGAGGGCTCCGCGACCGGCGCCGACGGCGAAGGAAACAGCGGCGAGTTGTTCCGCTCCAAGTCCGGGCGCGTGGTGATCCATCCCGAGCACTGGTTCCCCGGCGGGTTAAAGGACCGCATGCCGTGCCCGGTCAAGGCAGGTTACGCCTGGAAATTCCGGAGCGAGCTGCTCGGCACGGACGAGTTCCGGGTTCCCACCGGGACCGACCCCGCCCGCGAGACGGCGGTCACGCTGGCCCAGGGCCTGGCGAACGGCGTCCACCGCCTTGAATTGCTTGTGGAGGGCGGCGCGGAACTCCCGCTCTCGGCATTGCGGGTTTACCGCCCGCCGCTCGACCCAGCCGCGATACCGCCCATGGCGCGGCAACTCCGCCCTGGCGGCAGCGGCGAGCCCGCCGAAGCCCGCCGGCCCATGTAACGCGATGGGGGCCGGCCCGCGCGGCGGACGCCGCGTCCCCGCGCCCCTGGCCGGAGACCGCAAACGCCGCGGTTATTCCGCGGGCGCCGCGTCCTCCGCCTTGGGCGCGTCCTTATCCTTGAGGACGGCCTTGCGGCTCAATTTCACGCGGCCCTTGTCGTCCACGCCGATGCACTTGACCTTGATCACGTCGCCCATCTTGACGACATCCTCGACCCTGTTCACGCGCGCCTCGCCCAACTCGCTGATATGCACCAAGCCGTCCTTGCCGGGGAACACCTCGACGAAACAGCCAAAATCCTTGATCGTGACGACGCGCCCCTGATAAACCTTGCCCACCTCGATTTCGCCCATCATGCCCGTGATGAGTTCCTTCGCCCGCGCCAATCCGTCCGGGTTCACGCTGTAGATGCTGACCTTGCCCGAATCCTCGATGTTGATCTCGGTTCCCGTCTCCGCCTGCAGCGCCTTGATGTTCTTGCCGCCCGGCCCGATCAACAGCCCGATCTTGTCCGGGTCGATGTTGATGCTCACGATCCGCGGCGCGTGCCGCGAAATCTCCGGCCGCGGCGCCGCCAGGGCGGCGTCCATCGCGTCGAGCACCTTCATGCGCGCCGCGTTCGCCTTTTGCAGCGCCTCGCGCATGATCGCAAAACTCACCCCGGGAAGCTTCAGGTCAAGCTGGAAACCCGTAATCCCTTCGCGGCTGCCCGCGATCTTGCAGTCCATGTCCCCGAAATGGTCTTCGCTGCCAAGAATGTCCGTCAGCAACTGGTAGCGCGCCAGCGATCCGTCCGCCGCCGTCTCGGTCACCAGCCCGCACGAAATGCCGCCCACCGCCGACCGCAAGGGCACCCCCGCGTCCATCAACGCCAGCGAACCCGCGCAAACCGACGCCATCGACGTGGAGCCGTTGGATTCCATGATCTCGGAGGAAATCCGTATCGCGTAGGGGAACTCGTCGTCCCCGGGCACCATCGGCTCGATCGAACGCTCCGCCAGCGCGCCGTGCCCGATCTCCCGCCGGCCCGGCGACCCGGTCCGCCCGGTCTCGCCCACGGAAAAGGGCGGAAAATTGTAGTGCAGAATGAACCGCTTCTCCTGCTCGCCCCCGGTGTACCCGTCGAGCATCTGGATTTCCGTCAGCGGCCCGAGCGTCGCCAGGCAAAGCGCCTTGGTCTCGCCCCGCGCGAAAATCGCCGTTCCATGCGGGCGCGGCAACACGCCGACCTCGGCCTCCAGCGGGCGCACGTCGTCAAACCCGCGCCCGTCGCACCGCCGTTGCTTCTCAAAGATGCTCAACCGAAACGCTTTTTTCTGCAAGTAATCGAACGCTTGCCCAACCTCGAACGGCGTCGCCTCGGGGAATTTCGCCTTCACCGCCGCCTCGACCTCGCCGCGCAACACTTCCACCGCCTTCTGCCGCTCCACCTTGCCGGGCCTGTACAGCGCCGCCTCGATCCGGTCCCCCGCCACCGCGTACGCCACCTCCAGCACCCCTTCCTTCACCAGCCACAGAATCGGGTCCCGCTTCGCCTTGGCCGCGCGCGCCGCCAGCTCGCGTTGCGCCGCAATGAGCTTGGCCACCTCGGCCTGCCCAAACTCCATCGCGGCCAGGAATTCCCCCTCCGAAATCTCCAGGGCGCTCCCCTCAAACATGATGATCTCCCCCTTCTCGTTGCCCACATACACCAGGTCCAGGTCCCCTTCGGCCACCTCCGCGTGCGTCGGATTCGCCACCCACGCCCCGTTCACCCGCCCCACACGCACCGCCCCAATCGGGCCCGCCCACGGTATGTCCGACACCATCAACGCCGCCGACGCCCCGTTCATGCTCAGGATGTCGGGATCGTTGTGCCCGTCCGCCGACAGCACGGTCGCGATCACCTGGGTGTCGCAAAAGTAGCCCTTCGGAAACAACGGCCGCAGCGGACGGTCAATCATCCGCGACGTGAGAATCTCCTTCTCCGTCGGGCGCCCCTCCCGCTTGAAATAGCCGCCGGGGAACTTGCCCACAGCCGCCGCCTTCTCCCGGTAATCCACCGTCAGCGGAAAAAAGTCCTGGCCTTCCCTGGGTTTCACCGCCGATACGGCGGTGACGATGACAACGGTTTCGCCGAGGGTGACGGTCACGGCGCCATCGGCGAGATTGGCGAGTTTCCCGGTTTCAAATGTGATGGTCTTGTCCCCGACAATGGCGGAGGCGTTTTCAATGGGCATGTTCTTCTCCTGCGGTCCGGTGCGGCGGGGCCGCGCCCGCCGGCGGAAAGAGAACGCATGCGGCGCCCCGGCGCCACCCCGCGGCCCAGTGCGCTCCATGTGCCACACTCGCCACAGCCACCGCGGGCGCCCTTTGCGCGGCCCCGCATGCGTGCTCTCACCCGTCCGGCCGGCCCGGTCAGATTCCCGGGCCGCCTCCGAAACCACCCGGCTCCGGACACCGCCACAGGCGCCTCTCCGGAACCTATTTTCTCAGATTCAGTTTCTCAATCAGCTTCGCGTAACGATCCTTGTCCTTCCGCGCCAGATACGCCAGCAACTTGCGCCGCGTGTTGACCATCTCCAGCAACCCGCGCCGGGACGAATGATCCTTCGCGTGGCTCTTCAGGTGCGTGGTCAGTTCCTCGATGCGCGCCGTCAAAAGCGCCACCTGCACATCCGGCGATCCGGTGTCCTTGTCGTGCAACCGGTGCGCCGTCATTGTCTTTTCGCGGGTCTCTGTCGTCATCTAAACTCCAAGTCGAACCGCACCTTTAAGCAGAACCCGCCCGCCCGCGCAAGCGAAACTTC
>CAYSZK010000191.1:0-4451 GCA_964435495.1 uncultured Verrucomicrobiales bacterium | reverse complement strand
CCGTAGCCCCATCCCCCACCGCCCCGGCGAACCTCCCGCCCGGCTGGACCGCCAAACCCGCCTCCGCCATGCGCCTGGCCAGCTTCGACGTCACCGACAGCTCCGGCGCCACCGCCGATCTCTCCGTCTCCGCCCTCGCCGGCGACGGCGGCGGGCTCCTGCCCAATATCAACCGCTGGCGCGGCCAGGCCGGCCTCGAACCTCTCGACGAGCAAACCCTCGCCGAACAAACCGAAAAAATCACGCTCCGCGGCGCCGAAGCCGTCCTCGCCGACGCCACCGGCCACGATCCCAAGACCGGCGGCCCCGTCCGCATCCTCGCCCTCATCATCCCCCAGCCTGACCGCACGCTCTTCTTCAAATTGACCGGCGACCCCGGCGTCATCCACGGCCAGCGCGAAGCCCTCGTCCACTTCGCCGACACCTTCAAGCTTCCCGAATGACCCGGCCCGCGGCCCTCCCGCCCGGCGCGCGGCTCTGGCGCCTCGCCGGCTCGCTCCGGCTCACCGTCGCCCTGCTGGCCATCGGCATGGTCCTCGTCTTCGTCGGCACGCTCGCCCAGGCCCAGATCGGTATCGACCGCGCCATCACCGTCTTCTTCCGCTCCTGGTTCGTCCCCGTCGCCATCCCGGGCCTCGACCTGGCCCTCCCGCTCCTCCCCGGCGGCTGGACCCTCGGCGCCCTGCTCCTCGCCAATCTCATCGCCGGCCAGACGCTCCACCTCAAAAAAGATTGGCGCGAACTCGGCCTCTGGATGACCCACGGCAGCATCCTCCTCCTGCTCGCCGGCGAATTCGCCACCGGCCTCCTCCAGCAGGAATGGGTCATGGTCCTTGACGAAGGCGCCACCCGCGCCCACGTCGAAGCCTACAAGGAATCCGAACTCGCCCTCCGCACCCCCGCCCCCAACGGCGCCGAGAAGGTCGCCGTCCTCCGCCAAAGCGCCCTCCGCGACGGCGCCCAATTCGCCCTCCCGGACTCCGGCCTCACCGTGCGCGTCCTCCGCGCCGTTCCCCATGCCGGCCTGGTCCGGCCCCGCGACGGCGCCGCCGGCGACGCGACCCAGGGCGCGGGCAAGAATCTGCGCATCGACCCCCGCGCCTTTGCCGGCGCCCCCGGCGCCGCCCCCGAACCCGCTGCGCTTATCGAGTTGTCAGACTCCTCCGGTCCCCTCGGCACCTGGATCGTCTCCCCGCGCCTCCTGCCGCAGCCCCTGTCCCCGGACTCCAAAGCAACCGTCGAACTCCGCCCCCGCCGCCTCTATCTCCCGTTCGCGATCACCCTCGACGATTTCCTTCACGAAAAACATCCCGGCACCGAAATCCCCAGCAAATTTGCCAGCCGCGTCCGCCTCGCCACCGCCGGCGGCGAACGCCCCGTCCTGATCTCCATGAACGAGCCGCTCCGCTGGGACGGCTGGACGTTCTACCAGCATTCGTTCGCCAACGCCGACCGCACCTCCATCCTCCACGCCGTCCGTAATCCCGCCCGCGCCCTCCCCTACATCAGTTGCGCCATCGGCGGCCTCGGCCTCGCCCTGCACTTCCTCATCCGCCTCGCCCGCGCCCGGCCCGCCCGTGCCGGCGCCACTCCCACCTGCGCGCATCCGCCCGGCCGGCAACGCGCCCTGTGGATTCCCGCCGCCGCGTGCGCCCTGCCCCTCCTCCTCGCCGCCGCAGGCCTCGTCCGCCCCGACCGCTGGAACGGATTGCCCCTCGAAACATTCCTCCGCCAGCCGGTCCTCGCCGATGGCCGCGTCAAACCCCTCGACACCGTCGCCCGCTCCGCCCTGCTCCTCATCCACGGCAAGGCAACCCTCCGCGACGGCGCCCAACGCCTCTCCGCGGGCGCATGGCTCGCCGAAATGCTTTTCAATTTCGACGCCGCCTCCGCCCGCCCTGTCTTCCGCGTCGAAGACCCCGAAATCCTCGACGCGCTCGGCCTCCCCCGCCAGGGCCCCGTCGCCGTCCTCTCGCTCAATCAACTCGACCCCGTCCTCGACAAACTCTCCGCCGAAGCCCGTGCCGCCTCCGCCGTCGAAGGCCCCCGCCGTTCCCGCTACCAGCGTGGCATCCTCAAGCTCTTCCGCCAGGCCCAGCTCTTTCTCGGCCTCACCCCCTCGCTGGTTCCCGATCCCGGCGCCGTCGCCTTCGCCATCGCCCCGGACGCCCATCGCGACATGGGCAACAAAGACGCCCGCGCCCGCCAGGCCCGGGCCTGGGACTCCGCCGCCGCGTTCCGCGCCATCCCGCCCTCCGCTCCAGGCGAAGGCCGCGCCGGTTGGGCCACCACCGGCCAGGCGCTCGCCCGGCTCCTCGACGGGGAACCCCCCGACGCCGCCCTCGCCCGGTGGACCGGCATCGCCGCCGCCGCGCGCGCCGGCGACGCCCCGTCCTTCACCAAATTTGCGGGCGCCCTCGACAACGGCCTTGCCGATCTGCACCCGAACGACCGCGCCCGCGCGAAGGCCGAGGCCGCGTTCAACCGTATCAATCCGTTCGGCGCCGCCATGATCGGTTACCTCCTCGCCGCGGTGGCCGTGTTCCTCTTCTGGTTCCAGGGCGCCCCCTGGCTCCGCCGCGCGGGCTTCGGCCTCGCCTTTGGCGCCCTGCTTCTCACCACCGCCGGCCTCGCGGCCCGCATGCTCATCGAGGGCCGCCCGCCCGTCACCAATCTCTATTCCTCCGCCGTCTTTGTCGGCTGGGCCGCCGCCATCCTCGGCCTTGTCCTCGAACGCGCCGACCGCTCCGGCACAGGCGTTGTCGTCGCCGGCGCCGCGGGATTCGCCGGCCTCATCATCGCCCATCACCTCGCGCTGTCCGGTGACACCATGGAAATGATGCGCGCCGTGCTCGACTCCAATTTCTGGCTCGCCACGCATGTCGTCGTCATCACGCTCGGCTATTCCGCCGCCTTCGCCGCCGGGCTCGCCGCCGCCCTCGCCATCCTCCGCTCCCTCGCCGGGCGCCCGCCCGCCGCGTCCGACGAAGCCATGTGCTTCGGCGCCGTCTGTTTCGCCCTGCTCCTCAGTTTCGTCGGCACCGTCCTCGGCGGCATCTGGGCCGACCAATCCTGGGGCCGGTTCTGGGGCTGGGACCCAAAGGAAAACGGCGCCCTGCTTATCGTCCTCTGGAACGCCCTCATCCTCCACGCCCGCCCCGCCGGCCTCGCCGGACGCCGCGGCACGCTCGCCCTCGCCGTCGGCGGCAACATCATCACCGCATGGTCCTGGTTCGGCACCAACATGCTCGGCATCGGCCTCCACTCGTACGGGTTCACCGACGCCGCCTTCGCCTGGCTCATGGCCTTCGCCGCCTCCCAAATCGCACTCATCTTCGCCGCCTTCATCCAGACCACCCCGCCGCCCGCCCGCGCGTAATCCTCCGTCCCCCGAGCCTCGACATTTGTCCCTCTTCTCGGCACCCTCTCTGCCCATGACCCGTTGGATCCGTCTCCTCGCGGCTCCTCTCCTGGCCTGCGCCGCGCTTGTCGTGCTTTGGCTCTGGCTCACCCAGACCAACGAACAGGCCAAACTCCTCAAGGAAGCCGGGCGCGGCGTCGAATGCGCCAACAACCGCGAATACTCCAAGCTCGCCCGCTTTCTCGATGACGACTTCGTCGCCGAGGCCAACGCCCGTTTCGGCGGTCTTGGCATGATCTGGCGCGGCGCCATGCTTCTCGACCATCAGGACGGCGCCGCCTACGGCCCCGTCCGCCTCACACGATGGGAACCCGAATCGGGCGCCGCCGAAACCCGCGTCCTCCGTTCCGGCCCCAACCGCGGCGAAATCACCGTGATCTGGCGCAAGACCCCAAAGGGTTGGCGCGTCTCCGCCGACACCTTCAACAAAAACGACATCGCCAATCCCGACAACTTCCTGCAGTGACCCCCCGCCCCTCCCGCCACCTTGCGCGCAAAGGGAGCCGCAATGGCCCGCAGCCCAGACAGCCCCAAAGGGGCGAGACATACCAGCCCAGGGCAACGCCCTGGGTCGAAACACCGGTTGCGCCGCCCTTTCAGGGGTTGATGAGAGGCACATTGCCTGTCCATTTGTCCGACTTCTTGCCGTCGCCCCCGGTCCGCTTCCAATCCGATCCGTGCATCATGTCGCAGGCGATGCCGTGCTTCTCCAGCATGACGGCGATGGCCTGCCGGGTTTCGTAGGTCGGCTCGCCTTTGCCGCCGCTCTCGGTGCAGTTGGCGAGGGCGTGCTTGAGTTGATCGGCGAGGCCGAGGTAATCCACCACCAGCCCGCCGGGCTTTTCGCGGAATACGCGGTTCACGCGCGCGATGGCCTGCATGAGGCCGTGGCCCTGCATTGGCTTGTCGGCATACATCGTGTGCAGGCAGGGCGCGTCAAAGCCGGTCAGCCACATGTTGCGCACGATCACGATGCTATTAACCCGGCGATAAAAAGTAATGACATCTTTGGGTTTCATGCTAGATTCAG
>CAYSZK010000190.1:0-4545 GCA_964435495.1 uncultured Verrucomicrobiales bacterium | reverse complement strand
TAGGTGGAGGTTCCTGGCTCATGCCTGCGGCTCCCGTTGTTCTTGAAGCATGGTAATTATTGAGTGGCAAGGCGCTGAGAAAGTGTTGCCATCATCAGCGTCATCGCATTTGGCCGCGGTGAGTTTAGCCGTTGGTTCGCCAGTGCGGTTACAGTTCGCCATTCGGTCCCGCGCTTCGGCACGAACTCCAGCTTTTCGAGGAGTTGGCCACTCTCTCGGGGGTCCGGTTCGATGCCGCAGATATCGAACATTTCGGCGGATACACCTGGCCAGGTTCACGAATTCTTGCAAGGGTTTTCCCGCTTCGCTCGAAACGGCAAACATGGTAACGACGGGGTGTATGGCCGCCGGAAGACGATGGACACGCGATGAATTGCTCGCCGCGCTCAACCTATATCACAAGCTCACGTTTGGGCAGCTTCACGCGAGGCAACCCGCGGTTCGTGCCCTGGCCGAAAAGCTCGGACGCAGCTCGAACAGTGTGGCGATGAAGCTGTGCAACTTCGCTTCGCTGGACCCCGCGCTCAAGCTGCGCGGCCTCAAGGGGCTGGAGGGCGCGAGCGCGCTCGACCAGAGGATGTGGCAAGAATTTCACGCAGACCTGAACGAGGCTGTTCCCGCAAGCGAGGATGCGCTGCGGAAACTGTTCGGCGCGGACGAGAATAGCGAGCTGGAAGTGTTGCCGCGAGAAGGGGTCCGCTTACGGAAGCGGCCCCCAAGCGGCCCGGTGGAGACAATGGCGACTGTGAAGCAACGCCGGGGGCAGGACTATTTCCGCAACGCTGTTCTCAACAACTTCGGCGGTCGTTGTGGCGTTACTCAATTGGCAGTTCGAGAGTTGCTGGTTGCGTCGCATATCCTGCCGTGGAGAACCCACGTTTCCGAGCGTCTAAATGTCCGCAACGGCCTTTCGCTTTCACGCCTCCACGATGCGGCTTTTGATCAGGGCCTAATCACTTTCGACGACGGATTGCGGCTGCTGCTATCCCCGCGTTTGAAAGCAGAGTTGCCGCAGCGGGCGGTTGCCGAAAATTTCGGAGCATACGCGGGACAGCCGCTGCGTCTGCCCGATGACGCGTCGTTACCGGAGTTAACCTTTCTTGCAGAGCATCGGGCCAAGGCCTTCCGTAAGGCATGACCGCGGTCAGAGGTTTCTGGAAGGCAGATGGGCTCTGTTGCTGGCCCGCTTCGCCGTCAGTCAGCAGATTATGATTTTCCCACGAATACCAATGACCGGCCTGAGGCAGGCCGGGGTTCCGTCGAATTGAGGGTGGGGCGGGCCCGCCGCCATCCCGTGCCGTTTACAGGCCGAGCTTCTTGAAGGTGGCGGGGATGTGGCGGAAGTGGCGGTCGAGGGAACAGAGGCGGTCGATTTCCTTCGGCGCGAGATGGGCGGTGATGGCCGGGCTGGCTTTGAGAAAGTCCGGGAGGAGGCGTGGGGCGGCCTTTTCGTCGCGGGCATTTTTCCAGCAGTCCATGGAGGCGGCCTGGACCGCTTCGTAGGCGGCCTTGCGTTCCATGCCTTTTTCCGTGAGGGCGAGGAGGACCGATTGGGAGAAGAAGAGGCCGCGGGATTTCCAGAGGTTGCGCTCCATGGACTGGGGATAGACGATGAGGCGGTCCACGAGTTTGGCGAACGTGGCGAGCATGTAATCCAGGAGGATGCAGGAGTCGGGCAGGATGATGCGTTCGGCCGAAGAGTGGGAGATGTCGCGTTCGTGCCAGAGGGCGACATTTTCGAGGGCGGCGGCGAGATTGCCGCGGAGGACGCGGGCGAGGCCGCTGAGGCGTTCGCCGGTGATGGGGTTGCGCTTGTGGGGCATGGCGCTGGAGCCCTTCTGGCCGGGGGCGAAATATTCCTCCACTTCGAGGACCTCGGTGCGTTGGAGGTGGCGGAATTCGGTGGCCCAGCGGTCGATGCTGGAGGCGATCAGGGCGAGGGTGGCCATGAAATGGGCGTGGCGGTCGCGCTGGAGGATTTGGGTGGACAAGGCGGCGGGGCGCAGGCCGAGTTTGCGGCAGACGGCGGCTTCGACGCGGGGATCGAGATGGGCGTGGGTGCCGACGGCGCCGGAAAGTTTTCCGACGCGCACGTCTTCGCGGGCGTGTTCGAGGCGGGCGATGGCGCGGCCGAACTCGTCGTAGAGCAGGGCCATTTTGAGGCCGAACGTGATCGGTTCGGCGTGGATGCCGTGGGAGCGCCCGATCATGGGGGTGAACTTGTGTTTGCGGGCCTGGGCGGCGGCGGCGTTGCGCACCTCCTTCAGGCCGGAGAGGAGCAGGGCGGCGGACTCGGACATTTGCACGGCGAGCGTGGTGTCGAGAAGGTCCGAGGAGGTGAGTCCCTGGTGAATCCAGCGGCCGGGTTTGCCGGCGTACGAGGCGACGTTTTCGAGGAAGGCGAGCACGTCGTGGTTGGTGCGTTTTTCGATTTCGAGGATGGCGGCCAGGTCGAAGCGGGCCTTGCGTCGGATGGCGGCGGCATCGGCTTTGGGGATTTGGCCGAGGGCGGCCATGGCTTCGCAGGCGAGGATTTCGATTTCGAGCCAGATTTCGGTTTTGCGTTGGTCGGTCCAGATGGCCGTCATGGCCGGGCGGGAGTAGCGTGGAATCATAGTGTGGCGCGCGCGTTCCCGCGCACGGTGGGGGGCAGTATGCGGACGGTGGGAGGGATGGCAAGGAGGGAGGCGGGGCGTGAGAAGGGCGCCTGGGCGCGCGGGCTGGCGAACTGGCGGAACGGGGCGGAACGCGGGATTGACGGGCGGGGGCGTGGCGGGCAGGATCGGCGTCTTTCACATGGCGGAACATCCCTGGGTTCGAAAAGGCCGGCTGGTGCTGGACATGGAGGCCGGCGCGCTCAAGGCGGTGCGGCGGCGGTTGGGGAAGGAGTTTGTCGAGGCGGTGCGCTTGATGCGGGAGGCGTTGGAGGCCGGGCGCAAACTGGTGGCGACCGGGATTGGCAAGTCGGGGCACATCGCGGAGAAGTTGGCGGCGACCTTGACGAGCACGGGGGCGCCGTGCGTGTACCTGAATTGCGTGAACGCGGTACACGGGGACCTGGGGATTGTCAGCGAAGGGGACACGGTGCTGGCGTTGAGCTACAGCGGGGAGACAGAGGAATTGGTGCGGACCCTGCCTTCGTTGAAGCGGCCCGGGGTGCGGGTAATAGGGATCACGGGGCGCCCGAAATCGACGCTGGCGAAGAACGTGGACGTGCACCTGAACGTGGCGGTGTCGCGGGAGGCGTGTCCGCTGAACCTGGCGCCGACGTCGAGCACCACGGCGATGCTGGCGCTGGGAGACGCGCTGGCGATGGTGCTGTTGGAAGCGCGGGGGGTGACGAAGGAAACGTTCGCGAAGTTTCATCCCGGCGGCGCGATAGGCAAGAGCCTGCTGCTCCGGGTCCAGGACGTCATGCGTTCGGGCGGGGAACTCGCGACCGTGCGGGAGGGGGAGACGGTGATGGACGCGGTGCGGGCGATGAGCCGGGCGAAGGCGGGGGCGGCGTGCGTGGTGTTGCAATCGGGGCGGTTGGCGGGGATTTTCACCCATGGCGACTTCGCGCGATGCTACCAGCGGGATGAATCGGTGGGGCGCGCGGCGGTGGGGGGGGTGATGACGCGGCGGCCGGTGACGGTGGGGGCGGAGGCGCTGGCGGTGGACGCGCTGCGGATTTTCGAGAAACATCAGATTGACGATCTGGTGGTGGTTGATAGACAGGGGCGCCCGGTGGGCGTCGTGGACGCCCAGGACCTGGCAAAGCATAAATTGGTTTGAACGGAGCAAAGACATGGCAATCGCGGCAAACGACCTGAAAAAGGGGATGGCAATCAAACACGGCGGGGACGTCGTGATCGTGCTGGAGATGCAGCACCGGACCCCCGGCAATCTGCGGGCGTTCGTGCAGGCGACCCTGCGGAGCATCAACACCGGCAAGTCGTCGGTGCAGCGGTTTGGGAGCACCGAAAAGGTCGAGGAAGTGATGGTCAACCGGCAGCGGCTGGAGTTCAGCTACAAGGACCAGACGGGCTACAATTTCATCGATCCGCAGTCGTATGACACGGTGACGTTGCAGGAGGAATTGGTGGGCGAGGTGAAGGATTTCCTGATGGAAAACCTGCCGGTGGAAGTGATGTTTGTGGAAGGCAAACCGGTGTCGGTGGAGCCGCCACCGAGCGTCACGCTGAAAGTGAGCGAGTCGCCGGAGGGCGTCCGCGGCGATTCGGCAAACAACGTGATGAAGACGGTGAAAATGGAGACGGGGTTGGAGGTTCAGGCGCCGCTGTTCATCAAGGAAGGCGAGTTGCTGAAGATCGACACGCGGACGAAGGCCTACATCAGCCGGGCCTGACGGGGTCAGGACGGGGATTGGGTGGCTGGCGGCGGGTGCGCCGCGAGGCGAGGGAGCAGCTCGCGGGCGAAGGCCGCGACGCGCGCATCCGGCGACTTGCGGATTTCC
Organism: uncultured Verrucomicrobiales bacterium; assembly: GCA_964435495.1. Classification (GTDB taxonomy): domain Bacteria; phylum Verrucomicrobiota; class Verrucomicrobiia; order JADLBR01; family JAIBCM01; genus CAYSZK01. Next base: position 86 of record CAYSZK010000190.1, on the reverse strand, counting down.
GCGTCCGGCAGGACCGTGGCAAGGTCAATGCCGTGCTTGTGCGCGGCGCGCCGGTTGTCGGCGTTGGCGATCCACCTTGCGGCGCG
>CAYSZK010000189.1:0-4554 GCA_964435495.1 uncultured Verrucomicrobiales bacterium | reverse complement strand
CGCGCTCTCGCGCCGATACGCATCCTCCCCCACCGCGCCCCGCAGCAGCCGCAGCCACGCGCGCATCCTTTTCAACAGGGTCCGCGCCTTATGCACCGCCCCGTCCATGTCCCCACCCTCCGCGCGCGCTACCACCTCGTCAAGCAAACGCCCCGCCAACCGGACCAGCCCGGCCCGCAACTCTTCGTTCGCTTTGAGCGCAGCCTTCAATCGATTTCCCGAACCGGGCGCCCCGCTCCGCCACCGGCTTCGCCAAAAGCTATATCTCCCACGAAGCCCGCGTCAAGAGCCGCCTCGCCCGGCCTGCGGGCGCGTCCGAAACCGCGCCCCAACGCCAACGGCGCGGCGCTCCCCCGCCACTTCATTCCCGCCCCAACCCCCCACCGTTTTCCGCGGGTTTGAAATTTCCGCTTTCTGACGCCTCGTGCGCCTCACCGTGAAGCGCGGCCTCGAAGAGGGAGTTGACACCAGACCCCTCCAATCATAGCTTTCATCATGCCCAGAATTTCCACTCTTTCGTTCTCCAACCCGCTCCGCGCGCTCACGGTAGCCGCCCTCCTTGCCGCCGCCCCGGCTTGTGCCCTCGCCGAAGCCCAAGGCGGCGGCGGTATCAGCGATTCCGGCGGCGCGGCCGCGGCCAGCGGCGGCGGCATCGGCGACTCCACCACCGGCGGCGGCATCGGCGACTCCACCACCGGCGGCGCAGCCGCAGCCGGCGGCGGCGGCATCGGGGACTCACGATCCAGCGGTTCAGCTCAGGGTGGCGGAAGGATTGGAGAGGAACGCCGGGATCGAGCGCGGGGCGAATCAGGGATTGACGAAGCGGAAGCGGGAAATGCGCACGGCGGCGGCTCGCTCACGAATGGGAAAGGGCCGGGAACTCCCGGCCGCGCAAATTCAAAACCTGGAGCGGGTGGCCTCGCCGAAGGCAAGACCGCAAAGTCCGCGGGCGCGGCGGGCGAGAGGCCTTCCGCCTCCCAAAAACTGAAATCTGGAGGCGGTATCGCGGATAGCGGGGGCGCACCGACCGTGCTGGCAAAATATGGAAGCTGGGGCGGCGTGCTCGCGGCCGCCGTTATTGGATTGACAGCCCTTGTTCTGAAATCTAAGAGATAGGAAGGAAACCGCATGAGAAACCCATTCATTCAAATCCAATCCCGGAAAACCGCGTCGGCGTTCACCCTCGTCGAGCTTCTGGTCGTCATCAGCATCATCGCCTTGCTTGCCAGCTTGGCCGTTCCTGGGATTACCAACGCCCAGCAACTCGCCCAGCGCATCAAGGACACCAACAACCTGGCGCAGTTGGGCAAGCTCATCAAAATCTACTCGGTTGACAATGACGGCACCTATCCCACGGGTGTGGACGGCTCGGGCGAGGCGCTGACAACTGCGCCCGGGGATTCCAACACCGCGTTGCGCGAACTCTTCCAGGTCGGCCTGCTCAAGGATGAAAAGATATTCTACACGCCTGGAGTTCCTGGCGCGATCAAGCCCGACGGCGACATCGGGGCCGACAACAATTATGCCGACGCCCTGGCTACCGGCGAAAACTGCCATGTCTACGTCTGGGGCCAGTCCGACTCAGCGGAGTCGAATGACATCCTCGCCTGCAATCCAACGGTGAGCGGCCTCACCCCCACTCCCGACGGATGGACCGTGTCCGAGTTTCTTTCCAGGGTCTGGGGTGGAAAAGGCATTAACGTCCTCTACTGCGATGGAAGTGTATCCTTCGTCCAAAAGACGAGAGGCAGCAGCGGCGGCGAAACCACGGTAAGCACCACGCCGAACACGTCTTCGTCTGGCCAGGTTCTGGGCCCAGACATCTGATCCAGAACTCCGGCCCATCGCAACAGGGCGCGCCGCCGGTTCCACTGGCCGCGCCCCTTTTTGTCTTCCCCAGGGTCGGCCCCCGGCCTAATAGTACCCCGTTGCGGTCCATGATCACGTCCGCCCATCGCAAACCCGCCGATTTCGTCGCCGATCACGTCCGCGCCATCCCGCGGTCGGGCATCCGCGATTTCTTCGAGATCGTCCAGTCCATGGCCGATGTCATCTCCCTCGGCATCGGCGAACCCGATTTCACCACGCCCTGGCACATCCGCGAAGCCGCCATCTACGCCCTCGAACAAGGCCGCACCGGCTACACCTCCAATCTCGGCCTCCCCCGCCTCCGCCGGTCCATCGCACGCTACGTCAACTCCCACTTCCACGTCCCCTACGACGCCCTCACCGAGGTCCTCGTCGCCGTCGGCGTCTCCGAAGCCCTTGATATCGCCCTCCGCGCCGTCATCAATCCCGGCGACGAAGTCCTCTACCACGAACCCTGCTACGTCTCCTATTCCCCAAGCGTCGCCCTTGCCCACGGCCAAGCCGTCCGCGTCCCCACCTCCTCCGAAGACGCCTTCGCCCTCCGCGCCGACCGGCTCCGCGCCGCCCTGACCCCACGCAGCCGCGTCCTTGTTCTCAGCTTCCCCACCAACCCCACCGGCGGCACGATGACAGCCGGCCAGCTCGCCGAAATCGCCGCCGTCTGCCGCGACCACGACCTTCTGGTCATCACCGACGAAATCTATTCCGAACTCACCTTCGAGGGCGCCCACACCTCCATCGCCGCCCTCCCCGGCATGCGGGAACGCACCATCCTCCTCCACGGGTTCTCCAAGGCCTTTGCCATGACCGGCTTCCGCATCGGCTACGCCTGCGCCCCCGCCCCCCTCACCGAAGCCATGATGCGCATCCACCAATACTCCATGCTCTGCGCCTCCATCATCGCCCAGGAAGCCGCCCTCGAAGCCCTCGAACGCGGCGAAGCCGACATGCTCGCCATGCGCGAGCAATACCGCAACCGCCGCAATCTCATCGTCCGCCGCCTCAACCGCATGGGCCTCGATTGCTTCGAGCCCCGCGGCTCGTTCTACGTCTTCCCCTCCATCCGCCGCACCGGACTCGCCTCCCGCGATTTCTCCCTCAAGCTCCTCGAACAGGAACGCGTCGCCGCCGTCCCAGGCGACGCCTTCGGCCCCTCCGGCGAAGGCCATATCCGCTGCACCTTCGCCACCGGCATCGCCCAGATCGAAACCGCCATGGACCGCATGGAACGCTTTGTCAGCAGGCTGTGACCCGTTTTTGGCTGGGACCCGTTTTTTTCCTGTTCCACCGCCCCATTCCGCGCTAGGGTCCCCCCATGATACGCCTCGCGGGTGCGGCGGCGGCCACCGCCCTTCTCTTGGCCGCATGCGGCGAAAATCTCGATGACACCGTCGAACATAAGGCGCCCGCCCCCCCGCCCCCGCCCGAGGCCGGCGCGCCCGGCAGGGTGGACAAGCTTGTGACCCACGCCAACCGCCTCTCCGGCGCCGAACAGGGCGCCGCCTTTTTCCGCATCGGCGGTATGTACGAAACCGGACGCGGCGCTGTGCAAGACGCCGCCGTGGCCCTCCAATATTATCGCCAGGCCGCCGAACTCGGCAATGAAGACGCCAAGGAAGCCCTGAAACGTCTCGGCGAAGACTAGAACCGCGCCGCCAACGCCACTCCAGGGGGTCCCCATGATCGAACTGCCAGAATCCGTCGTCACCATCATCCTCGGCATCCTGGAAGGTGTCACCGAGTTCCTCCCCATCTCTTCCACCGGCCATCTCCTCATCGCCGAACATTACCTCGGCGCGCGCACCGACGCTTTCAACGTCATCATCCAGGCCGGCGCCGTCACCGCCGTCGTCGCCATCTACTGGCGCAAGCTCCTCACCATCTTTCTCAATTTGGGCGACCCCGCCAACCGGCTCTACGTCGGCAAGATCGCCTTCTCCGTCGCCGTCACCATCGCCGGTTGCGTCGCCGCCAAAAAACTCGGCTGGGAACTTCCCAAAACCCTCTGGCCCGTCGTCATCCCCCTTGTCCTCGGCGGGCTCATCATCTTCTGGGCCGAGTATGTCCTCCGCCATCACCAGCCCTCCGACTCCATCTCCTGGTCCACCGCCGCATGGATCGGCGCCGCCCAGGTCCTCGCCGCCATCTTCCCCGGCACCTCCCGCTCCGGCGCCACCATCATCACCGGCATGTTCTGCGGCCTCTCCCGCCCAGGCGCCACCGAATTCTCCTTCCTCGTCTCCATCCCCACCATGTACGCCGCCAGCGCGTACCAGGCCTTCGACGCCTACAAGGCCGGGCTCTTCCAACCCTACGCCGCCAAGGAACTCATCGTCGGCTTTGTCATCTCCATGATCACCGCCTTCATCGTCGTCACCTGGCTCCTCAAGTTCGTCCGCAGCCACACCTTCGTCCCCTTCGCCTGGTACCGCATCGCCCTCGGCGTTCTTCTCGCCTGGCTGCTCTGGGACACCACCCAAACCCCAGCCGACCTCCACTGACAAAACCGCGCGACGCGGAAACGCTGCGGACAAAGATTGAAGGACGGAGGCCGGAACAGTTCGGCGGACCGCTGATTCCATCTTTCTGCCCCCATCTTTCTGGCCCCTCACCCCTGAAGGAAGACAGAAAAATTCAGGACAAAAAAATGTAAGCCCACAGACCCGCCCCCCCTCCCCATCTTTC
>CAYSZK010000188.1:0-4582 GCA_964435495.1 uncultured Verrucomicrobiales bacterium | reverse complement strand
GGTTTGTACCTTTGACAACCCCTTCGACAACCCCCGCGTTCCCCAATACCCGCACCGACCCCGCGCCGGCGGCCACGCGTGGGTGTGGTGACAAAAGGCGGATTCCTGGCAAGTAAGATGCGGGATCGGATCGCAACTGCCGGCGCGGCCCGGATTCTGCGGGGGATTTGCGGGAGACGGCCTCCAGAGAGGGCGTTCACCCTGGTTTGGGAGGAGTGGAGACGGAGATGAAGCTCATGGACAATTGGACGCTGGCGTTCACCCACCCGGTCACGGGGAAGGCGCACCAAATCTCCGCGACGGTGCCGGGCAATGTGGAAATTGATCTGCGGCGGGAAGGATTCATCGCCGATCCTTGCCCGCCGGACGACCTCCACGCGATGCGCGATTGGGAGCGTGTGGCCGATTGGTGTTACACAACGACGTTCGACGCGCCGGCCACGCGGCCGGGCGACACGGTGCGGCTCGTGTTCGAGGGCGTGGACACGATTGCCGATGTGTGGTTGAACGGCGCGAAGATTCTGCGGTGCGACAACATGTTCATCCCGCATGCGGTGGAGGTGACGGGCCAGCTCCAGCCCACAGGCAACAGCTTGCAGGTGCGAATCGACAGCCCGGTGCGGTACGCCCGGCAGTTTGCCTACGATTCGTTTCTGACGCCCAACCGGCGGCATGACTCGCTCTATCTGCGCAAGGCCCGGCACATGTGGGGTTGGGACAACGCGCCGCATTTGTTGAGCGCCGGGTTGTGGCGGCCGGTCCATCTGGTGGTCCATCCGGCCATCCGCTTCGAGGACGTCTATTTGTACACGCAGCGGATTACCGCCGATGAAGTGTTCCTGGGGTGCGACTGGCGGATCGCCACGCCTGATCTCGATCTGTCCGGCTACCGGGGACTGTTGCGATTGGCGCGGGCCGGCCGGATCGAACACGAAATTCCGTTCGAGGTGCCATTCCTCGCGGGCCGGTTCCGCCACCGGCTGCCGCGCACGGAGGTCCGGCTCTGGTGGCCGCGGGGATTTGGCGCACCGGACCTTTATGACGCGTCGCTTGTCCTCCACCAAGACGGCCGGGTGGTGGCGGACTGGCGGACGCGGTTTGGCGTGCGCACCATTGAGTTGCGGCGCACGGAGGACACCTCGGCGGCCGGGGACGGCGAGTTCGTGTTCGTCTGCAATAACGAAAAAATCTACGTTAACGGCACGAATTGGAAGCCGCTTGACGCGCTGCATTCCCGCGCCGCCGGCAAGGTGCGCCAGGCGCTCGACCTGTGCCTCGACCTGCATTGCAACATGGTCCGGGTGTGGGGCGGGGGCGTCTATGAGGATCACGACTTCTTCGAGTACTGCGACGAGCACGGATTGCTGGTCTGGCAGGATTTCATGTTTGCCTGCGAGGTGCCGCCGCGCGATGAGTGGTTTCAACGGGCGGTCGCGCACGAGGCGGCGGTCATCGTCCAACGGCTCCGCCACCACGCGGCGCTGGCGGTGTGGTGCGGCGACAACGAGGTGGATGCGTCGTTTTTCTGGGACCTTCGCGTGCCGCCCAGTCTCGTGCCGGCCGACAACATCATCACCCGGCAGGTGCTGCGGCAGGCCGTGCAGGCGCACGATCCGTATCGGTCGTACGTGCCGAGTTCGCCCTACGTCAGCGACCGCGTGGCGCGCGACCGCCGGGCGGGGAAACCGCCGGTGGCGTTCACGGGCGAGGACCATCTCTATCCCGGTGACGAACAGTATCGCGATGCCTTCCGCAATGCAGCGGCTCACTTCATCGGCGAGACGGGACCGTTCTTCCTCAACGCGATGTCGCAAAGCGGGGAGATTGTCGCCCGGGAACTGCCGCGCGTGCGCCGCTTGTGGGACGTGCCGATTGCCCGCCGGGACTATACCCTCCAATGCCACCAACTCGATCCCCATTTTCTGACGTGGAAAGACGCCAGCCGCCGGCGGCTGCGGCATTGGTTTGGGCGCGAGTTTGACTTCGATCCGTGGCCGGAGTTTGCCGAGGCGCTCAACATCGTCTGCGCGGGCATTTTTAAGTTCGCCATCGAATGGTCGCGTTCCCGCAAGTGGCGCAAGACCGGCGTCCTGTGGTGGTCGCTGGTGGACATGTGGCCCATGCTGTTCAACTACTCGGTCGTGGACAGCCATTACCAGCGCAAACAACCGTGCTACGACTGGATCCGCCAGGCGCAGCAGCCATTCTGCCTGTTGCTTGCCGACCCGGCCGCGGGCGACCTCGAACTGTTCGCCGCCAACGACACGCTCCAGGCGTGGCGCGGGGAATACCGGGTCGCCAGCGTGGACACCGCGGGCCGCGAGCGGGAACTGCTGGCCGGAAACTTCGAGGTGGAGCCGAACCAGAACCCGTTGCTGCGGCTGGCGCCGCGGCCGGCCGAGCAGGCGTTGTGGATTATAGAGTGGCAAACGGACGGCCGCCGGTCCTTCAATCATTTCGTGACCGGGGAACCGCCGTATGATTTTGGGGTCTTCCAGAGCTGGTGCGCCCGGCTCCGCTCGTCAGAGAATCGAAAGTGAGCCGGCATCCCCACCGATCCACGCACGGCGCCAGGTGGCCATGGAAAACGGGTTGGGAGAGATTGGCGCCTGAATACGCCGCAATACTCTTTTGCCGGGAGGCGTGCATCGGTTGGTGTTCCGGAATCGCAAGCGCATGGTCTCCCGGCTCCGGTGATGCCTCCGCCGCGGTTGAACCCCGCACTTTTGTTTGGCCGCCAACGGCTCCGCAAGCAGCGCCCAGGCTGCCCAAACCATCGCAAACCGCATCCGCATGTGGCAGTCTGAACCGGCCCGCTCCGCCGTCAAGCCCGGCGGACTCTGGCCCGATCCTTCACGGTCCGGCCAAGCCGGGGACGCCCGCGCGATGGCGAAGCGCAGAGCCGACACCGCTTTCAAACGCTCCGCCCGCGGACCACGCCCCATTCCCCACGCCAAAGCGGTGTGGCGGCCTCTCCCGCCCTCCTTTGCGCCTCGCGCCTCCAGCCCATGGTTGACCTTTGGCGTTCTTATCCCATATTGCTTGTTCACTCTGACTGGCAGATTGGTTTGCCAAGATGCCAGCACCCCACCCCACCTCCCTCGCCCCCCCCGACCCGCCCAGCGGCAACGAGCGGTTTCCCGCCCTGGACGGAGTGCGCGGCCTTGCGATGCTGATGGTGCTCTTCGACCACGCGGACAGCGCCGGCCTCCGCTTGTTTCCCGGCGCGGACCTTGGTCGCCTGGGCAAGTATGGCGTCTATCTGTTCTTTGTCCTCAGCGCCTTCCTGCTCACCCACCCCTTCCTCCAACGCACGCGGGCGGAACTCGAAAACCCGCGGATTTGGGCGGCCTACCTCCTCCGCCGGTTCCTGAGAATTTATCCGCTCTATGCCCTCTTCCTGGGCGTCCGCTGGATCAAGCGCCAGCTTCCGTTGGAGGACGGGATGAATCACCTCCTGCTCCGGGACGGCCAAAAGCATCTCTGGACTATCGCCGTGGAGTTCAAGTTCTATCTCGTGCTGCCGCTCCTGATCCTCGCCCTCTGTGCCGCCTGGAAAAGAAGCCCCGCCCATGGCCTCGCCGCCGGCGCCCTGCTCTGCCTGTTCCTTGCCTTCGGCGTCTTCCCCGCCGACGCCTGGTGGTCGGTGGACCGCGCGGTCTGGCTCTCCAGGAATCTTGAGCCCTTCCTTCTGGGCGCCGCCGCCGCGTGGTTGTATTCGTGGTTCGCGCGCCGCGGCGTCACGGACGGCCGCGCCGCCGCGGCCTGGAATGCCGTCGCCGCCCTGGCGCTCGCCGCCACAGTCCTGCGCCTGCCTTCCCTTTTCAATCTCCTGTTTCCATCCTCCGATCCCCGGACCAAGTTCGACGACGACCCCCTGGTGTGTGGCGTCATCTGGTCCCTCTTTCTTCTCGCGGTCCTCCTGGGATCGCCGGGGCTCCGCCGGATTCTGGAGTGGCCGCCCCTGCGCTACGCCGGGCTGGTGAGCTACAGCGCCTACCTGCTTCACCGGGAATTCCTCGCCGATATTCACAAGCTCCCCCTCCCCTCACTTGCCCGCCTTGCCCTGTATCTTGTTGTTGTTATCGCCGCGGCCAGCATCGCCTATTTCCTCGTCGAACGGCCCCTCTCCAAGGTCCGCCTCCCGCCGCCCGCCCCACCCCCAAGGCCCGACACCACCCCTGAACCCGGGACTGCATGCTCCTCCGTCCCGACCAGTTTCGCATACGCAAGGTCGCGCGGAATCCGCCCTCCCGCCGCGCCGGCCTCCCAGTAAAACGCCAGGTTGCGCCCTGCCAACTCTTCGGGCCGCCACCGGTCCAGCCACGCCCGAAACGCCGCCGAGTCGATTTTCCCGGTCGATAGAAACGGGGAATCGCCATTGGGGTCAGGGAGGAATGGCGCCCGAGTGAAGTCAGTCGCTTGGCAACGGGAAAGGACGAGGTTCGGATAGAGCGTGCGGGACTTGGTTATGTCCAGTGTCAAGGACTGACCCCGCAAGACGGGAAACCACCAGAACATCCCGGCGCTTTTGAGCCGTTTGCCGGACACGGTCCCGCGCCCGGCGGGGAACAGCACGCAC
>CAYSZK010000187.1:0-4590 GCA_964435495.1 uncultured Verrucomicrobiales bacterium | reverse complement strand
GCGCCCGCCCAGGCCCAGCCAGCCTCCCCGCCTCCCCACTGTCTGAACCGCAGAGTATTCATAACCGTCTTTTGGGTTGGACTTGTTTGTGTTAGGCTTGTTGGCGCCGAGGTATTCTCTTCCACGAACAGCGGCTTGGGGGGATTTGTGACTTCGATTCCCCCGTCGATCTCGATTATTGACTTTGATGACATTGCCTCGGGCGAGGACATCAATGGCATGGTTCAGTTCGGTGCGCGCTTCGTTCAAACCGGTGCGGCCCTGCGGGTTGTCACAGCCACGGCGACGTACACCCCTCAGGAGTTTTTCGGATATATCCCGAATATCGGGCAATACCGGCTCGTGGCAACATCGGGATCAAATGTCCTCTCGCCTGGCGGTCCCGAGCTTGGGGCAGGCTATGATCCTGCGGTTGAGAATGATGGTGTTGAGATTGTGTTCGATCCTCCTGTGGGCGCGTTTGGTTTCGATCATCTTTCCCAGTCACAAGATGGCGCCTCTTATACGTGGGTCCAGGTTTTGGGAGCCTCCAACAGCACTCTGTATTCGGGCACGATCCCGGTTCTGCTTGGCACGAATGCGGGCGGGCCGCCCCTGCCCGGCAGCGATTTCTGGGGCATCGTCACCCCAGGGAGCAATGGCATTTTCCGGGTCGTCATCGACGAGCGTGATGCCGACTCTGGAAACCCGGATTGCAACATAGGCATGGACACGATACGAATCGGGCGATTTCCAGGGAGGTTTTTACCGTCAACTGTTGTTGTTTCCGGGTCATCTGCGCCAGCAGTTTCGAATGCGGTTTTCAAGGCGCTGGGTTCACCGTCGGTCAACGCCGGTGGTCAGATCGCATTCGTTGCCGAGGCAAAGGTTTTGGCCGATAAGAAAACGGCGCTCAAGGGTATCTGGCTGTTTGAGCGCGGTGTGGCCGAACTCGTCGCTCTTCAGGGAGATCACGCTCCGGGGCTGTCAAATGCCGTCTTTTCGGCCTTTGGCGACCCGGTTGTAACGGACGGGGGGGATGTTGTGCACTCCGCAACGGCGTCCAGAGCGGGTAAAAAGCCCTCGACTACTCGGGGCATCTGGCGCTGGCACGAGGGCGCATCGGCACTCATCGCCAAACAGGGCGACCCCGCGGCTGGATTGGCCGGGGCAACCCTTTCGGAGTTCCGGGATGTGGTGGTGTTTGCCGACGATACGATCGTTGTGCATGCGGATGCTGAAATTTCAGTCGGCAAGAAAGTGAAGAAGACGACCGCCCTTTGGAAGGTGGGCGGTGATGGCGTCTGGGAAATGATTGTGTCGGTTGGAGGGAGTTGGACCGTCAATTCGTCGGCGAAGACAGTTTCCGCAATATCGATCTTTGATGGGAACGAGCCCGTTGACATGCAGAATCGCAACCATCATGCAGTCTTGGGAACGCTTGTATTCCGGTTGAGTTTCACGGATGGCACCTCGGCGATCATCCAAGGCAGCTCCGAGTGACGGGTTGGGAAGATTCGGAATAGGACGGCTGGTTAATCCCGGGGAGGCCTGTTAGTGTTGTCCGATGATGCCTTCGGGCGATGCGACAACTGCTCAGGCCTTTGCCGGTTCGTGGCTGAACTGTTTTTCGGCCACGCCCTATACCCGTGGTCAGTACTTGGACTGGATCGCACCGCTGCAGCCGGCGGATTTGTCGGGACGGCGGGTGGTCGAACTGGGTTGCGGGAACGGCGGGTTGCTGAGGTTCACGGCGGAGTATGCGGAATCCGGGGGAGTCTGGGGGGTGGACCTCGGGGATTCCGTCCAGGCCGCAAAGGCAAATCTTGAGGCGGCGGGTTTTCCGAATGTGACTGTGCGCCAGCGGGACTTGATCGAGTTCAGCCACGAACAGGCGGGGCGGTTTGACGTGGTGCTTTGCATCGGGGTGCTGCATCACATGAAGAATCCGCGCGCCGGGTTCGAGGCCGTCCTGCGGGCGGTGGCGTCCGGCGGGCGGTTCCATTGCTGGGTGTACGGGCACGAGGGCAACGGCCTGGTGCGTTGGCTGGTCGAACCCCTGCGGCGGGTGGCGTGCCGGTTGCCGTGGTGGCTGAACAAATGGGGCGTGGCGTTCCCGCTGGCGATTCCCTTTTTTGCCGTGTCCCATGCCGTGGGCGCGCTCCCGCGCGGCGGATGGACGGACCGCATCCCGCTGGCCGACTATTTTCGGTGGATCGGACAGCGCGAGTTTGCGTTCCACCATCATGTGGCGTTCGACCAGTTGGTCACGCCGCAAACCCGGTATTTGAAGCGGAGCGAAATCGAGGAATGGCTGGCGGAGGCGGGGGTCGCGGTCCGGGACACGTATGTGCTGGCGCGCAACGGGAATTCGTGGAAATTCGGCGGAACCAAGGTGGAGTGAATCATGTGCGGGATTGCGGGATACGTGGATTTGCGGGCGGACGCGCGGGCGGACGCGCGGGCGGACGCGGGGATCGTCGCCCGTATGTGCGCCACCCTCGCGCACCGGGGGCCGGATGACGAGGGCGTGCATGCGGCGGGTCCGGTGGGGCTGGGTAGCCGGCGGTTGAGCATCATCGACCTGGGCGGGGGGCGGATGCCGATTTTCAACGAGGACGGATCGGCCGGCGTGGTGTTCAACGGCGAGATTTACAACTTCCGGAACCTGCGGGAGGAGCTGGAGGCCAAGGAGCACCGGTTTGGGACGCGGACGGACACCGAGACCATCGTGCACGCATGGGAGGAGTGGGGCGCCAAGGCTGTGGACCGGTTGGGAGGCATGTTTGCCTTTGCCCTGCACGACTCCCGGCGGAACGCGCTCTGGCTTGCGCGGGACCGGATGGGGGAGAAGCCGCTGCATTATTACTGGGACGGATCGCTGTTTGTGTTCGGGTCGGAGCTGAAGGCTGTGCTCGCGCACCCGGACGTGCCGCGGCGGATGGACCATGTGGCGCTCTGGAAATATCTGACCTACGAATATGTCCCGGCGCCGGCGACCATGTTTGAAGGCATCCGGAAACTGGGCCCCGGACAGATGCTGACCCTCGACATGGAACGGCGGCGGGTGGAGGTCGAGAGTTATTGGGACATTCCCCTGGACGACGAGGCGATCAACGTGCGGAGCATCGACGAACAGGCCGAGGAACTGCGGGTGCGCCTGCAGGATTCGGTGGAGTCGATGCTGGTGAGCGACGTGCCGGTGGGAGTGTTCCTGAGCGGTGGAATCGATTCCACGACCGTGGCGGCCCTGGCGCGCAACCGGTATCCGGGGCGGTTGCAGGCGTTCACCGTGGCGTTTGACGATCCGAGCTTCGACGAATCGGGGTACGCGCGGGAAGCGGCGCGGCACCTGGACCTGGAGCACCACGTCTGTCCCTGCCGCGTGGCGGACATGCTGGAGCTGGTCCCGGCGATCCTCGGAGGCATGGACGAACCGCTGGGGGACGCGAGCCTGGTGCCGACGTGGATGCTGTCACGGTTTGCGGCGGAGCGGGTGAAGGTGGTGCTCGGGGGCGACGGCGGGGACGAACTATTCGCGGGCTATCCGACGTTCCAGGCGTTGAAGGCGATCCGCTACTACAACATCCTGCCGACGGAAGTACGGGGGCTGATCAACCGGCTGGCATCGCGGCTGCCGGTGTCGCTGGCGAACATCAGCTTTGATTTCAAGATCAAACAGCTTCTGCGGGGGGCGGGGGTGTCAGAGGAGGTGATGTTTTTCTTATGGCTGGGCTCGTTCCAGGACGGGGAGAAGCGGCGGCTGCTGCGCGGGGAGACACGGGAGCAGTTGCGGCGGCCGCACACGTTCGAGGACGTGCTGGATTATATCAAGGAGAGCGATCTTCGGGGGACGTTCGAGCGGGCGCTCTATTTGTGCGCGAAGCTGTACCTGCAGGACGACATTCTGGTGAAGGTGGACCGGGCGAGCATGGCCCATTCGCTGGAGGTGCGGGCGCCGTTCCTGGACCGCGAGTTGGTCGAGTGGGTGTCCGGGCTGCCGTCCTTCCTGAAACTGCATCATTTCACGGCGAAGTTCCTGTTGAAGCGGAGCATGGACGGCGTGATTCCGCATCGAATCGTGCGGCGGGCGAAGAAGGGTTTTGGGATGCCGGTGGGGCGCTGGATCACCGGGGGGCTCAGGGAGCTGGTGGACGACCGGCTGGGGCCGGACCGATTGAAGCGGCAGGGGATATTCGAGCCGGAGTTCGTGGCGAACCTGTTGGCGGAGCACCGGGCGTTGAAGCGCGACAACCGGAAACAGATTTGGACCCTGCTCGCGTTCCAGTTCTGGCACGAGAAGTGGCTTGAAGGGGGCGTTGGGTAGGGAAGGCGCCAATGGCGCAGGAGTTGGAAGATCGGAGATAGAAGATGGGGGGGGCGCCCAGGGGCGCAGAAGTTAGGAGATAGGAGATAGAAGATGGGGGAGGCGCCCAGGGGCGCAGAAGTTAGGAGATAGGAGATAGAAGATGGGGGAGGGTGTCATAGGGGCACTTTTGTCCCTTCGGCGCTGGCAAGTTTCTTCTGGTTCGCATCAAAAGTGAGAAACGCCATCGAAAGCTGGTGTCCGCGCAAACTACCATCGTCCTCCGGCCTTCGCGATGAGGTTGG
>CAYSZK010000186.1:0-4600 GCA_964435495.1 uncultured Verrucomicrobiales bacterium | reverse complement strand
GGTCTGTTCAAAACATGGGTGTAGATCATGGTGGTGGCGGCGGACGATATGCGAGCGCGGGTCCACAGAAAACGTCGGCGCAGGGAATAGTGCTTGAGGCGCAGAGCGTCGCGGACGCGGCCCAGGAGGCGGGGGGAACGGGTGGCTTCTTGGCCGGACAGGTCCGGACCGTCGTGCGGAAAGGAAGAGTGGCGGTTTGGGAGAGGTTCCAGGCGCGTCTCGGGAGCAAGGAGCATGCGGAAATAATACGTATGGATTACGGGGTGTCAATAGGGGAGTTCCCAGTTCCCCCCTCCGTGGGCTCCGCGTCCTCCGTGGTGAAAATTCCCCGCCCCCCGTCCCCATCCGTGCCATCCGTGCCATCCGTGGTTAAACCACCTCACTCCTCACTCCCTCACTCCGTGGTGAACGGGCTCGCTTGGAAACGGGGGACGGGCCAAGGCGCCGTGATGGACCAACACGTTAAGCGGCGGCCCCGCCACTTCCTCACAGACGCCCCATTTATCGCTGGAACAACCTGAAGTGGCGGGGGCCGCTTCCACTTCCGTCCCTCAACACTCCCCCCGCGGGCTCCGTGTTCTCCGTGAGAGGCTGGTCCCCGTCCCGCTCCGGGAACGCCTTTGAGCCGCCATGATGTTCCCCTGGAGCGGGTGGGGCGCTCTTACGCCGCCGGGGCCGCCGGGGCCGCCGGAGCCGCCGCGCCGCCGCCGTTGCCGTTCCCCGCCTCGGGCACCAGCGCCTTCGCCCCCTCCCGCTCCGTCTCGCCGTGCGCAAACCGGACCGACACGATCTTCGACACGCCGCGCTCCTCCATCGTCACGCCATACAGCGCGTCGGCGAAACTGATCGTCTTTTTGTTGTGCGTGATCAACAGAAACTGCGACTGCCCCACAAACCGTTTTAGAATCCCGAGGAACCGGTTGATGTTGGACTCGTCCAGGGGAGCGTCCATCTCGTCCAGAATGCAGAACGGGCTGGGCTTCACCATGTAGATGGCGAACAGCAGCGCCACCGCCGTCATCGTCCGCTCCCCGCCCGACAACAGGGTGATGCTCTGCAGTTGTTTCCCCGGCGGGCGCGCCACAATCTCAATCCCGCACTCGAGCGGGTCCTCCTCGTCCGCCAAAATCAGGTTCGCCTTGCCGCCCCCGAACAGCTCCGTGAACGTGGAGAGGAAATTCTCCCGCACCTTCTCAAAGGTCTCCGCAAACAGCTCGCGCGTAGTCTTGTTGATCTTCTGGATCGCCTGCAAAAGCTGTTCCTTGGCGTTGACCAGGTCCGCGTTCTGCTGGTCCAGGAACTTGTCCCGCGCCTCAAGCTCCTCAAACTCCGTGATCGCTTCGACGTTCACCGGACCCATCTGGTCCAGGCGCCCGCGCAATTCCGTGATCCGCGTCCTCACCTCCTCCCAGTCCGGCGCCGTTTCCACCGCCTCCGCCTCCACCGCCCCTCCCCCCGGTCCGCCCTCCGCCCCGCCCTCCGGCGCCCCGCCGGGGTCCCCGTCCGGTTCGCCCGCGAACTCCGCGCCGTCCGCGTCCGGTTCCGCGCCGGTCTCGCGCAGCGCCTGTTCCAAATCAATCTGATACCGGCGCAGCAGGCGTTCCTTGATGTTGGCCGCCTCCATCCGGTGCCGCTCCAATTCGACCTCGGTCTCCGCCCGTTTCTGCTGCAGCTCCCCGAATTCCCCGCGCTCCTCACGCATGGAATCCTCCGCCGCGACCGTCCGTTGCTGCGCGGCCGTGCGCTTTTCCAGGCACTCCGCCAGCCGCCGGTCGAGTTCCCCGGTCTCCGCGTCCAGCTCCGCCGCGCGGCCGCGGGTGGTTTCGTTTTCCTCAATAAACTGCGCCCGTTTCCGGGCGTTGCCCTCGATCTCTTCGCGCCGGGTCTTGATCGCGTTGCGCAAATCCACCAGCCGCGCCGCCACCGGCTCGCGCTGCCCCTCAATCCCCCGCAGTTTCTCCTCCAGCGTCGCCCGCGACACGAGCAGGTTGGTGATCCCCGCGTTGAGCGCGTCGTCGCGGTTCGTGATCTCCGGCATCCGCCCCTGCAACGCCTTGATCTCCGCCTGCAACAATTCCCGCAGCTCCCCGATCTCCCGGCGCCGGCTCAAATGCTGGGCCTGCCGCTGGTCCCCCTGCGCGTCCGCCTGGCCCAGGTGTTTCAACTCCTCCTCCACCGCGCGCAGGCGCTTGCCGGTCTCCTCCGCCTGCCGCGCCGCCAGATGCGCATCCCGGTCCGCCGCGTTCCACGCCTCCTCCGCCCGCGTCACCGCGGCCCGCGCCTCCGCCAGCCGCGCCTCCCCCGCCGCGCGCGCCCTTGCCGCCTCCGCTTCCGCCGCGCGCAAGGCCTCCCTCTCCCGCCCGCATGCCCCCGCCTGTTCCCGGATCGCGTGCTCCTCCGCCTGCCGGTCCATCACCTTCCGCACCGCGCGCCCGCGCCCAAACCGCGCCAACCCCTCCGCCGTCACCACGCACCCGTCCCGCGTCGCCACGACCGCGTGCGGCAACGCCGCCTTGATCGCCAGCGCCCCCTCGAAATCCTCCGCCACATACGCGTGCCCCAAAAGCGCCTCCGCAATCTCCCACGCCGCGCCCGCGCCGCGCACGTGCGCCATCACGCGTTCGGGCCGGTCCGGCCCCCGCCACGCCACCCGCGCCATGCGCCCCGGCGCCACCCAAACCGGTTCCACTTCCTTCCCCGCCAAATACGCCGCGACCCGGCCCGCCGCCGCCGCATCCTCGACCACCAACGCCTCCAGCGCCTCCCCCAACAGCGCCCCCACCACCTGCTCCCAGCCGGCTTCAATCTCCAACGCCTCCGCCAGCGCCCGCGGCATGCCCCCAGGCAGAGCCCCGGAGGCATACGCCTTCTCCAGCTCATGAAACCCGCCCGAGTACTCCTCGTGCGACACCCGCAAGGACGCCAGCACCTCCCAACGCGATTCCAATCCCGCCAGCCGTTTCTCCGCCTCCACCGTTCCCCGCCGCGCCGCCTCCGCCGCCTGCGCCGCCTCCCGCAACGCCTGCTCCGCTTCCCCGGCCGCCCCGCGCGCCGCCTCCCGCGCCGCCGCCAACTCCCCCGCGCGCGCCTTCATCCCCGCCGCCTCCAACTCCAATTCCGCCACGCGCGAGGCCAGGCCCGCCTTGTCCTGTTCCGCCGCCTCAAACCGCAGCGCAAAGGTCCGCTTCTGCGTGTCCCACCCCGACAGCTCCTCCGCCAGCCGCCGAAGGTCGTCCTCCGCCTCCGCAAACCGGCCTGTCTTCGAGTCCAGGTCCGCCTGCGCCGCCGCCAGCATCCGGCCCGTCTCCTCTTTCTCGCCGTTGAGCCGCTCCAGCTCCGTCCGGCAATTCTCCAGCTCCTGGCGCGCCTGCCCAAGCTGCCCGTCCAACGCCCCCACCTGCTCCGCGTAGGCCCGCTCCCGCTGCTCCGCCGCTTCGATCTCCAGGCGCCCGTTCTCGTCGGACGCCGCCAGCGCCGTCAGCCGCTCCTCGTTGAACGCGATGCGCGACCCGCACCGCTCCCGCTCCGCTCCCTTCTCCGTCCGTTCCACGCGAATCCGGTCCGCCGCCTGCTCCAGCTCCTCCACCTCCCGCCGGTCGCTGCGCAGGGCCGCCTCCTTCGCCTCCAAAGCCGCGCCCAACTCCCCGATCCGCGCGTTCTGCGCCCCAAACCGCTCCTCCAACTCCGCGATCCGCGCGGCCAGCCCCGTGAATTCGTGCCGCGCCAAACGCAGCTCCAGCCCGCTCAGCTCGTCAAACAGTTCCTTGTACCGGCGCGCCTTCGCCGCCTGCCGCTGCAACGAGCCAATCTGCCGTTTTACCTCCTTGATGATGTCCCCCAGCCGCACCAGGTTCGCCTCGGTGTTCTCCAGCTTCCGCAGCGCCTCCTTCTTCTGCGACTTGAACTTCGTGATCCCCGCCGCCTCCTCGAACACCTCCCGCCGGTCCTCCGGCCGCGCCGACAGAATCTTGTCGATCTTCCCCTGCTCCATGATCGAATACGCGCTCCGCCCAATCCCCGTGTCCATGAACAACTGGTGGATGTCCCGCAACCGGCATCCCGTCCGGTTCAGCTCGTACTCGCTCGTCCCGTCCCGGAACAGCCGCCGCGCAATCGTCACCTCCTGATAGTCCACCCCAAGCTCCCGCGCGCAATCGGTGAACGTCATCGCCACCTCCGCCATCCCCACCTGCTTCCGGCTGTCGGTCCCGTTGAAGATCACGTCCATCATCTCCCCGCCCCGCAACGCCTTCGCCGACTGCTCCCCCAGCACCCACCGGATCGCGTCCAGCACGTTCGACTTGCCGCAGCCGTTCGGCCCGACAATCGCCGTCACCCCGGGATGGAATTCCAGGCGCGTTTTCTCGGCGAAGGATTTGAATCCCGCCATATCCAGGCTTTTCAGGTGCATGAGGGTCGGCCATTCAATGGACAGACGCCAAAAGGTAAAGCCGGAAAATCACCCCCCCAGCCCGCCCCATCCATAACCCAACCGGTCCCCCGGCCTCCCCCAGGGCTCCCCGTCAAACCACCCGCACCCGCAAGTCCCGCAACACCCTGAGTCCGCCGGCTTCGACGTAGCGCAACTTCCGCGCCCCGT
>CAYSZK010000185.1:0-4623 GCA_964435495.1 uncultured Verrucomicrobiales bacterium | reverse complement strand
CTAAACGAACCGCGGCGGGTTGGGAAGCCCGAAATCGCGGCGGTTATTCCCCGGGCACAAGCCGGACGATGCGGTCCGGCCCGTTGAGGACAAGGTAAAGAAAACCGTCGGGACCCGAGCGCACGTCGCGGACGCGGCCGATGCCTTTCAAAATCGTCTCCTGTTCGACGGCCTCGCCGCCTTCCACCCGCAGGCGGCGAAGTTCCTGGGACCCGAGGCCGCCGGCAAAAAAGTCGTGTTTCCACCGGGGAAACCGCTCCCCGGTGTAACAGGCGAGGCCGCAAGCCGCGATCGAGGGTGTCCAATGGACCAGCGGCTGCTCCATCCCCTCTTTCGCGGCGCCCTCCCCCATGGGTGTGCCGTTGTAATTCATGCCGTGGGTGATCACCGGCCAGCCGTAATTCGCCCCTTTGCGGATGAGATTGAATTCATCGCCGCCGCGCGGGCCGTGTTCGGTGGCGTACAGCGCCCCGTCGCGCGGGTCGAACGCGAGGCCCTGGGGATTGCGGTGGCCAAACGACCAGATGCCCCTTTCGGCGCCCGGCTGGCCGGCAAACGGATTGTCTTCCGGCACGCGCCCGTCGTCATGCACCCGGAAGATTTTGCCTTCGGGCCGTTTGACATCCTGGACGATCATCATGCCGCCGCGCTCGCCCACAACAAAATAGAGAAAACCGCGGTCAAACACAAAACGCGTTCCGAAATGCACCCCCGACCCGCTGTAAAACTCCGGGCGCGCGCGAAAAATCCATTCCTGGTCCGTCCACCGGCCATCCCGGATTCGGCCCCGGACCACGGCGGTCATGCAATCCACCGGCCCACCCGCCGCGGCCGGGTCCGCGAACCCAAGGTAAATCCAGCCGTTGGTGGCGTACCCCGGATGCACGGCAACCTCCATCATGCCGCCCTGGCCGTGGTGCCGCACCCCCGGCGTGCCTTCCACCGGTTTGGATTCGACCTGGCCGTCCGCGCCCACTATGCGCACCGGGCCGGGGCGCTCGGTGACCAGCATCCGGCCATCGGGCAAAAAGGCCAGGCTCCACGGGATTTCCAGGCCTTCCGCAAACGGCTCCACCCGGACGGTGTGATGCCGGGTCTGGAACGGTTTCTCAAAATCGGGCTTGGGCGCCGGCGCGGTCCGGTTGCGCGTGTCCCTTTCCTTTTCGCGAATGAGGATCACCAGCGACCGGATTTGATCGGGCGTGAGGACTCCCTCCCAAGGCGCCATGCCCATCTCCGCGTTTCCCTTGGCAATGGAGCGTGTGATATCCGCGTCCGTGGCGCCGTGGCGCCAAACGCCATCCCCCAACTCCCCCCCAAGACCGCCCTCCCAGTTCGCGCCATGGCACGCGGCGCAATGGGTCTTATAAAGGTCTTCCGCCTTGGTCGGCCGGCCCGGCTGCTGGGCGCCGGCGGTCCCGGCAACGGCCAGCAACGCAGCTTGGAATATCGCGAGGAAAGTCATGTGTGCCGGAAGGTACCCGCCGCGCCCCGCGGATCAACGGCTTTCGGCGTGGACCGCTGCGAGTCCGCCCGTGCGCGCGCCGCCTCCCGGCGTTTGGGGATCGGTGTCCGGCTCGGAGCGCGGGGCGGAGGCCGCGCCAAGGGCCAGCTTCAGTTCCGGCCAGAATTCCTCCGCCAGGATGAAGCCCACGCAGCCCGCCGCGCCGCAGCGGCACGGATGATCCTCGAAGTCCTCAAGGTCATACCCATAATTGTACGTCAGCTCCTCCCCGGCAAAAACATCCCGCAACGTTTCCACCCAAATCCGGCCCCGATCAATCACCGTCTCGCAATTGGGATCGCACGAGTGGTTGGCCAGCCGCGCCGTGTTCCACTCAAAATTGCCGTCGATGTCGTGCCGCTTGTTCAGCTCAAAAATATAGACCGCCCCCGCCCCGCGCCGCGCCGCCTCCATCTGCGCCGCCGCCCGCCGTTCCGACTCGGCCTTGGTGATCTTCTCCCCCAGGTACTCCATGACGCGCGTGCCCTTCGGGATGTCCCGGCTCGCAAACACCCCGCGCCCGTGAATCCCCGAATCCCGCACCTCCATCCACGGCGACGCCTCTTTCCGTTCCATGGCGCCCGTCTATAGGAGGCGGCCACGGCCTTGTCCAGCGCCGGGCGGCGCGGGACTCCATTCGGCTTGGGCAAGGAGCCCTCCCTCCGCCGCGGTCAAACCCCCGCCACCCCGGCGAAAACCGCCGCCAACCGCCGCCCATCCGCCACGAACGCGCGCAATTCCCCGGGTTCCTGCGGCCGCCCCTTCCGAAACACCACCAGCCTGTCCCCCGCCCCGTGAACGCACAACCCGCGGTTTGCCATCAGCGCCCCGCGCCGGGTCGCGTCAAACAACGCGCGCACCTCCTCCTCTGGCGCGCCGCTGAGGTCGATCGCCCGGCTGAACTCCGGGTCCCATCTCCCGCGCCGCGGCCCGCATGGCTTCGGTCCGCTTCTTTTCCAAATGAAAAGACCACGCAACCAGAGCCCCCACCAGCAGCACAAACCCCAGAAAAACCAGCAACCCGGCCATGACCCGCTCCTATGCCCGTCCCGCGCCTTTTTGGCAAGCCCGCGCGGCCCTTACGTTTTCGGCAAATGCGCCGCAAACGGGTCGCCCGTTTCCGCACACCAGCCGCGCAGCAGCCCCAGGAGCCGCCCGCGCGCGCCCGCGGCGTCCTCCTTGAACGCCACGTTCTTCGTCTCCCCTGGATCGATCGTCAATTCAAACAACTGCTCGGGCCGGTCCCCGTGGGAATACCGGCAGTATTTCCATCCGTCCCGCGTCACGATCATCCGGGCGGTGCTCTCGGGCCGCTTCGGGCTGGGGTCCAGGTGGCTCACGACAAACTCCGGCGCCGCGCCCTCCTTGTCCCGCCCCTCGATGCATGGCCGCAGGCTGTGGCCGCGATGGACCGGCCACCGCTCCCGCGGAACGCCGGCGTAGTCCAGGATCGTCGGCATCACATCCGCCAGCGAGGCCAAGCGCCTGCTCTCGACCCTCGGGCCTTGCGCGTCCACCTGTCCCGGCGGCACGACAATCAACGGCACCCGCGCCACGCATTCGTAGAAGCACAATTTCGTGAACCATTCATGGGACGCCATGCCCTCCCCGTGGTCGCTGGCGAAGACGATCAGCGTATTGTCCCGCCACCCGCCGGCCGCCAGCGCCGCCAGGATGGGCGCGAGGCAGCGGTCCACCGACTGGGTCATGTGGTAATAGGTCTGGAGATACTTGCGCCAATGAGTCTTGGACATCGACGGCATCATCCCCATCTCCCCCTCGCCCCGGCGGACTTTTAAAAACTCCGGCTCGTCTGCGGCGCGCGCGAAATTGCCCGGGAGCGGCGGCAGGGGCAACCCTCCCTCGGGCTCCACATCGGGGTCGGGTTCCGGGCATGTAAACACATTGGCCGCGGGCGGAAAATAGGCGCAGATATCGTGGGGATTGTGCAGCGACACCCCCAGGCACCACGGTTTGGCGGATAGCCCGGCGTGCCACCGCAGGTACGCCGACGCCGCCTGCGCCTTGTGCATGTCCGTCGCGTCGCCAAACCCTTTGCCCTGCAGGTCCGGCGGCAGCGGCAAATAGTGGAAACCCTGGATTTCGGGTTCCGCGGGATAACTCTTGGGAAGATGCCACTTCCCGACCCAGGTCGTGTCGTACCCGGCCTCGCGCAGCACATGCCCGAAGGTCGGCAGCGACGAATCCATCGCCATTTCATTGAAGCGCACGCCTGTCTCGTGCGGCATCCGCGAGGTCAGCAGGCTCGCCCGCGAAGGGCCGCACACCGGCGACTGGCAGTAACAACGCTCAAACCGGACGCCGCGCCGCGCCAGAAAGTCCATGTTCGGCGTGCGCACATGCGCGTTGCCCGCCGCGCTCAGGGCGTGGAACGTCTGCTGGTCGGTGAACAGAAACAGGATGTTGGGACGCTTGTCCGCCGCGCGTCGAAGCGCCGCCGCGCGCCGGGTTTCTGAATGCTCCTTCATCGGGACAGCGCCGCGGATTCTCGCCCACTCCGCGGACGGCGCCTCTCCGGTCATATTCGAGGCGCTTGGTTCGGCGCCGGCCATGGCCGCCGTCGGCGTGCCCGCGCCCGAGACAGGGCCGGCGGCGGCCAGCATCGCTGCGCCCGGCAGGGAGTGGACAAAATCGCGCCGTCGCATCGCTGGAGTCATGGGGGGCCGTTGTTCCTTTCTGGTGCGTCTCGCGCCCGAGCATGGACAATCCCCGCCCGCAAGGCAACGCAACATTCCGCCCACGCCGCCCTGCTCCGCCCCTCGACTCTCGATCCCCCCGGCCGCGCGCTTCGCGCCCTTCGTGGCCAACCCCCGCCGCCGCTTACGGATTGAACTGCCGGGTCTGCACCACGCGGAACCGGTAGAACTGGTCCATGTTGGCCTTGTCCCAGTTGCCGGCGGCGACTTCTCGGGCGAAGTCGGGAAGCCTGGAATCGTTCGGGTCAATGTAGCGCTCCAGGATGGCCGAGCCGCGGTATTCGCCGATGACCTGGTCGGTCCCCTCCACCCACTTCGCTTCGGCCGCCGACCCCGGCGACTGCTTGAGCGCCTGGACGCGCATGTGGACCTGGTAGGTGTTGGATTTGGTGGTGAGGCGGG
>CAYSZK010000184.1:0-4801 GCA_964435495.1 uncultured Verrucomicrobiales bacterium | reverse complement strand
TACCTGATCGTCAACGCCCAGCTTCCCGACGGGGCGGCCCAGGCGCGCACGGACAAGGTTACGCGGCAAATCCTGGAAGCGTTGAAGGATGTGGAGGGCATCGAGCACACGCTGGGGTGGTCGGGCTATTCCATGATCAGCCAGGTCAACCAGGCCAATGTGGCCTCCATCATCCTGATTCTCGGGGAGGCCGGGCACCGGCCCGATTCCCGCGAGATCGCCGCCGAGGTGCAGAAGAGGATGTCGGCGATTCCTTCGGCGATGATTTCGGTGTTTGGCCCGCCCCCCGTGGACGGTCTGGGGTCGGCGGGCGGTTTGAAGGTGATGGTCCAGGACCGGGGCTCGCTGGGCTGGGCGAAATTGGAGGAGATGACCACCGGCCTGATCCGGGGCGGCATGGAGGATGCGGAGACGTTCCGGGTGTTGTTCAGTTCGTTCCGGGCGAACGTTCCGCAGATTTTCGTGGATATCGACCGCGAGCAGGCGCAACGGCAGAACGTGCCGCTCCAGGAAATTTTCTCCGCGTTGCAGACGTATCTGGGCAGTTATTACGTCAACGACTTCACCTATCTGGGCCGGACATTCCAAGTGACGGCCCAGGCGGACGCGCCGTACCGGTTGAAAAAGGAGGACATTGGGCGGCTGGAGGTGCGCAACAACGCCGGGCAGATGGTGCCGATGGCGGCGCTGGTGAAGGTGGGCGAAGTGCCGGCGCCGGAGCGGGTGATCCGCTACAACATGTTCCCGAGCGCGGACGTGAACATCGTGCCCACGCCGGGCGCCAGCAGCGGCACGGTGATCGCCAGGGTGGAAAAGCTTGCGGAAGAAAAGCTGCCGGCCGCGCAATCGGGATTGTCGTGGACGGAAATCGCCTACCAACAGATCGCGGCGGGAAACACGATGGTGTACATTTTCCCGTTCTGCATTCTGCTGGTGTTCCTCTTCCTCGCGGCGCAATACGAAAGCTGGTCGCTGCCGGCGGCCATTGTGATGATCCTGCCGATGTGCTTGTTGTGCGCGATTGGCGGGGTGGCGATGGCGAAGCTCGACATCAACATCTTCGTCCAGATCGGATTCGTGGTGCTGGCGGGTCTGGCGGCCAAGAACGCCATTCTCATTGTCGAGTTCGCCCGCGAATTGGAGGGGCAGGGGAAAGGGCGCATGGAGGCGGCGGTGGAGGCGGCCCGCCTGCGGTTGCGCCCGATTCTCATGACGTCGCTGGCGTTCATCCTCGGGTGCGTGCCCTTGGTGACGGGGCGCGGCGCGGGCTGGGAGATGCGTTTTTCGCTGGGCGTGGCGGTTGTTTCGGGGATGCTGGGCGTGACCTTTTTTGGCGTGTTCCTGACGCCGGTGTTCTACTCGGTGATCCGGAAGTTTTTCCCGGAAAAGAAGGGCGCGGCCGGCGAAGGCGCCGCGGCGCCGCACCAGGCCTGAGCGGGCTTTGATTTGGGCCGATGCCGGCGCCCTCCGTTTCCTCGGCGATTTCGAGCCGCCGCCGCGGAGCATGCTGCCGGCGCGGCCCGGCTTGACGGGGAATGGGGCGGTGGTTACCATTCGGACACATGAATCACAAGATCGGCAGGCGCATGATTGGGATGGGGCGGCGGATGGCGGTGGCGCTGGTATTTGGGGGGATCACGGCCGGGGCCTGCGCCGCGGAGCCGTTGCCGGAGAAGCTGCGGATCACGCGGAAAGTGGACGCCGAGTTTTTCTTGAACGGCGAGGCAAAGGGAACCGTGGGCGTTCCGGAGGGGACGGAGTTTCATCCGGATGGAATTGACGGGGACCGGGTGTACGTGGACACGGACGGGTCGCGGCGGTTGTATGCGCCGCTGGACGCGACCAATTTCAAGGAGGCGCTTCCCGGGGCGCGGGAACGGGCGGCGGCGCTGGCGGGGGCGCGGGACGGACTGCTAAAGGACGCGGTGGAGCTTGAGATCAAAGTGGGGAAGATCGTTCCGGTGGGGATTGTGGCGTCGGAGCGGCGGGAGGGCGGGAAGAACGTTAAGGCGCAGGTTTTTGTGGCGAGCGTGTCGGCGGGCGCGGCGAAGGAGGGGGATTGGTGGAAGGGAACGGCGTATCCCTTGGGCTTGGCGCAGCATCCGAACACGGGGGAGACGGTGGCATGCTTCACAGGGAGCCTGGAGGAATACCACGCGTTCAAGATTGGGCGGGAGGACGTGGTGAAGACCTACACGAACCTCGCGAAAGAGCGGGGAACAAAGCCGAAGCTGGATTTTGACGATTTGTCAAAGCTCGTGTCGATGCTGGACCTGGACCGGGTTTACCAGTTGAGCGCGCGGTTGCGGACATTCGGCGCGGATGACAAGCCGGAGGGCGGGGACGGATTCAAGGTGAGCAATGAACAGATTCTGCGGTTGCAGGCGCGGGAGGCGCGCATCACGATGTTGCGGGAGATTTATCCGGGATGGGTGAAGGCGTCGGAGCTGGCGGGGTTCTGGCTGAAGAACCGGGAGATGCCGGCGCCAGTCCGGGAGTGGCTGAAGTTGATGCAGGAGACGACGCTGCACTTCAACTCGAACGACATCGGCCAGTTCCGGAACGGGGTGAACAAGCTGAACGGCGACTGGCTGAGCCTGTCCTCCTTGTACGCGGGGTGAGTGGGGCCGGGAGGGTTCCCGGGGCGCATTGGCCTTGCCGGAAGGCGGCGAAGGATGCAGCTTCGGCGGCCATGATTCCTTTGGCGTGGCTGGCTGCCGCGGTTGTGGCGGCCATGGTGGGGGCGGAGGGCGCGTGCGCGCAGGAGACGGAGCGGGCGCTTGTGGATTTCCGGGATCCGGCGGCGTGGCGCACGGACCGGGGGGTGCCGGAGGGCTGGGTGGTTGCGGCGGCCAACGGCGCTCTGTGGATCGAATCGGCGGTTCCCGAGGAACGGCGCTTAACGGTGTTGCGCCCGGCGGGGGACGAAGCGGCGCTGGATTTGACGGGGTGGGAAGAGATGGTGTGGGATATCGCGAACCCGGGCGCGGCGCCGCTCCGGGTTCGGGTGCGTTTTCAGGGCGGCCACATGGACGGTCCGGCGTTTGCGAACGCGGGGTTTGTGTTCACCCTGCCGCCCGGCGCGCGGACCGCGGTGCGGTGTCCGGTGTTTCACCTGCCCTATTCTTACAGCGGATGGAGCTGGCCGGAGCCGTGGAAGGCGTGGTCGCTGGGCGGGTGGGGGCGCGTGAATTTGCGGGACGTGACGGGGTTGCAGGTGGAGCTTGCGGGGCCCGCGGCGGTTGGGTTGCACGGAATTTGGATGTCGGGCCCGGCGCCGAAGGCGAATTGGGTGGACCGTTTCGGGCAGCGCGCGAACCGGGAGTGGGCGGGGAAGGTGGCCGGCGAGGAGGAATTGATCCGGGCGGACAGGGAGGAGGCGGCGTATTTGGCGGGATGCGAACCGATGCCGGATCGGGACGAGTATCAGGCGTGGACCGGCGCGCCGGCGCTGCCGGGCGCGGGCTTCTTCCGGGTGACGCGGCGGGAGGGGCGGTGGTGGCTGGTGGCGCCGAACGGGCGGCTGTATTTTTCCACGGCGATCGCGGTGGTGATCCCGTCGGGGCCGGAGGCGCCGGTGACGGAGATGAACCGGAGCGCGTTCCAGTGGTTGCCACCGCGCGAGGGCGCGTTTGGGCGGGCGTGGTACGGAGACAATGTCAGCTTCGACCGCGTGAACATGATGCGCAAGTGGGGTGCGCGGGGGTGGGAGGAATGGTCGGTGGCCCGGGCGCGGGAGCGGCTGCGGGTGTGGGGGTTTACGGGCTTTGGGAATTGGACGCCGGAACGGGTGGCGGCGGGGGCGCGGATGCCATGGGTGAACGTGGGGCCGAACTGGTGGTGGCCGCCGGCGGACGCGCCGCGGGTGGGGGCGTTGCGGGAAGGCCTGATCCACGACGTGTTTGATCCGGCGTTCGAGGCGGAGGCGTTGCGTCTGGCCCGGAACGGCGTGGAGCGGTTCAAGGAGGATCCGTGGTTGATCGGGCATTTCATCTTGAACGAAGTCGGGTGGGACCATTTCTTCCGGTGCGTGCTTGACCAGGGGCCGAAAGGGGCGGCGCGGCGGGAGTTTCTCGCGGGGCTCGAAGCGAAGTACGGAACGATTGAGGCGTTGAACGCGGCGTGGGGAACGGCGGCGGTCTCGTTTGTGGGGCTGGAGTGGGACGACGCGCTGCGGCGGGATCCAGAAGGGGCGCCAATGCGGGACATGCGGGAGTTTCGGGAACGGTTTGCCGACCGTTGGTATGGGGCGTGGTCGCGGGCGATCCGGACGGTGGACCCGAATCATTTGGTGTTGGGCAGCCGGCTTTCGGCGGCGGAGCGCGAGGAGGACATCGTGCGGGCGTGCGCGCGGCATTGCGACGTGGTGAGTTTCAACGACTACTCGATTCTGCCGGACATGGCGGAGTTTGCGCGGCTGCACGAAATCGCGCAGCGTCCGTTTTTAATAGGCGAATTTGGGCACAACACCCTGGAGTCGGGGCATCTGACGGCGGCGGCGCCGGTGGCGACGCAGGCGGAGCGCGGGGCGGCGTTCCGGCGGTTCGTGGAGGCGTTGGCGGCGGCGCCGTATTTTGTGGGCGTGCACCATTTCCAGTATCGGGATGAACCGGCAACGGGCAGGTCGGATTCGGAGACATCAGCCAACGGATTCGTGGCGATTACGGACATCCCGTGGCCGGCGATGGTGGAGGCCGCGCGGGCGTCAAACCGTGTGCTCTACGAAGTCCACGCGGGTCTGCGGGCGCCTGCCGAATAGTGCGGGTGAATGCGCCGTGGCGGGCGCGTCACTGGGGGGCGG
>CAYSZK010000183.1:0-4827 GCA_964435495.1 uncultured Verrucomicrobiales bacterium | reverse complement strand
GCGCCGCCACCTCCGCCATGCGCCCCCCAAACACGCCGTTCACCCCGACCACCACGCGGTCCCCGGGCTCGAGCAAGTTCACCATCACCGCCTCCATGCCCGCCGACCCGGTGCCGCTGACGGGCAGGGTGAGCGGATTGGAGGTGCGGAAGACGCCACGCAAACGCGCGCAAACGTCATTCATGATCTCCACAAACGCCGAGTCCAAATGGCCCAGCGTCGGACGCGCCAGCGCCGCCAAAACTCGGGGATGCACATTGCTCGGACCGGGGCCAAGAAGAATCCGTTCGGGATGGGCGCTGGCGGTTGACATAGGCAGGATGCCAGCATCCCGCCACCGCCCGCCCTCTGTCCAGCCGGTTTTTCTGGAATCCAGAAGATCAATTCCAACCCGTGACAAAACCCGCGCTCTGTGGCATGGTTCCAGGGTCCCGGCGCGGAATCCACGCCCCGTGGCGCCAATACCATACGATTTGTGGACATCCTTATCCGCAGAGACTCAGAGGAATTCGGGCCGCTCTCGCCCGAGGACGTGGAACGCGGACTCGCCGATGGCACGGTTCTGGGCACCGACCAGGCGTGGTTCGACGGCCTTCCCAACTGGGGCGACATCCGCACCGTGCTCGCGCTCGCGGCCGCGGTGCCAAAAGACCGTGAACCGCCTCAAGGACCCAAGGCGCCTCCCGCAGCCCGCGCCCAACTCGCCCGGCTTCGCGAGCTTGGCGTGCCCGAAGACACCCTTCGCGGCCTGAACCGGGAACAAGCCGACTACCTTATCGCCAAAGGGGAGCGCCTCTCCCCGGCCACCCCGGACCTGCTCGCGCGGCTTGCCGCGTGCGCGCTGCCTTGCGATCCCGGCATGTCCATCGCCGAAGCCAGGGATAAGCTCGAGGCGTTCGAGCGGGACGTGCATGCCGCGGCGCTCCGCGAGCGGGGCATTCCGTTCACGGATGCCATCACGGCCGTGGAGGCCGCCGCGCTCCTCGAATTCGGCCCCGCCACCGAAAAGCAACGCGCCCATGCCGAGGAACTAGGCCTTCTCCTTTCCCGCAACATCGACAGCCGCTCCGCCGAATACCGCCTTGTCGAAGCCGAAAAGCTCGAAGCCTCCCTTGTCGCCGAATGGCATGCCTGGCTGCCCCGCGGCCCGGGGATATATGGCGTCACGCCCTTGCAGGTCCGGGACGTGATCCGCTATCTCCACGGCAATCACCCCGGATGGCGCAACGACGATCCCGGAAAAAAGTTCCTCATCTACCTGGCCAAGTTCAATCCCCAGATCGGCACGGGCCGGGCGTGAGTTACAAAGCCCCGATCCGTTCCATCACACGGTCCGCGATCCACCGGTACCCGGATTCACGGTCCAGCCCCGGCGCCGGCGCCAGGTCCCGCGCCGGGATCAACGGCCCCACACTCACCCGGATCGGATGAAGCCGGATGCGCTTCGATCCGCGCGCCCACGCCTCATGCGCCCCACGAATCCGCACCGGGAGCACCGGCACACCCGACTTGGCAATCAGCAACCCCACCCCCGGCTGGCCCGCTTGCAAACCGCCGTCGGGCGTCCGGCCCCCCTCGGGAAACACCAGCAACGGCACCCCGGCCTTCAACACCCGCAACGCCGCCCGCATCCCCGCCAAGTCCGGGCGGTCCTGGTCGATCGGGATCACATTGAGCCGGGGCAGCATCCAACCCATGAACCGGTTGTCCTGAAGCGATTTCCGCGCGAAGAACCAGATCGGGTACGGAAAGGCGGACCCAATGCAGGGCGGGTCCAGGAAGCTCTGGTGGTTGGCGCACACCATGAACGGACCCCGCGCCGGAATGTTCCCGCGCCCTTCGACCCGCCTCTGGAACAGCAGGGTGAACACCACCCGCGACAGGTTCCATCCGAACCAATACCAGCCGCCCGCCCGGCCATGCTCCAGCGCCCGCTCTGACGCCGCCGGCAGCCCCCCACTCATCGCCCCGCCGCCTCCCGCAATCCTCCCGCCCGCAACCGCTCCATCACCGACTCGATCACCGCCTCCACTCCCGCCACCGAGTTGTCCACCACCACCGCGTCCGCCGCCACTTTCAACGGCGACACCTCCCGCCCCTGGTCCAGCGCGTCCCGCCGCGTGATCGCGTCCTGTTCCCCCTGCTCCGCCCGCCGCGCCGCGCGCACCTCCGGCCGAGCGTCCAGGTAGAACTTGAACGGCGTGTCCGGAAACACCACGGTCCCGATGTCCCGCCCCTCCATCACCAGCGGCGCCCGTTCCCGCAACGCCCGCTGCGCCGCCACCAGCCGCGCACGCATGGACGGCGACCGCGCCACCACCGACACGCTCTCGGCGACCCGCGGCGAACGCAACGCCGCGGCGTCCACCACCGCCTCAAACGCGGGCGCCGTCGCCCCCCCCTCCACCTCGCACCGGAACGGCATCCGCTCCGCAAACGCCGCCACCGCCGCGGCGTCGTGCGGATCAATGCCCTCCCCCAACAACCGCCATGTCGCCGCGCGGTACATCGCCCCCGTGTCCACATACACAAAACCCAGCCGCGCCGCCACCGCCCGCGCCACCGTGCTCTTCCCCGACGCCGAGGGCCCGTCAATCGCCACCACGGGATGCATGCCGCCGCCTTTCATCGCTGGTTGGCCAGAAGCCGCGCCAGCAACTCCTCAAATCCCGGATAGGACGTCGCGATGCAGTCCGTGTTCAAAATGCGCGTCTCCCCCTTCGCGAACATCCCCAACACCGCGAACGCCATCGCGATCCGGTGGTCCCCAAAACTGTCCACGACCGCCCCTGTCGGAGCCGCGCCCCCCTGGATCACCATTCCGTCCTCCCGTTCCTCCACCGGGATCCCAAACGCCCGCAAGTTCGTCGTCACCGCCATGATCCGGTCAGTCTCCTTCACACGCAGCTCCGACGCGTTGCGGATCACCGTCTCTCCGTCCGCCAACGCCGCCACCACCGCCAGGATCGGCACCTCGTCAATCAGGTTGGGAATCTCCCAACCCTCGACCGTCGTCCCGTGCAGCGTCCGCCCCTGCACCTCCAAATGGCCCCACACCTCCCCCTCCGAACCGCTCTCGACATACTCGTGAATCTGCGCCCCCATCCGCAACAGCGCCCCCAAAAACGCCGTCCGCGTCGGATTCAATCCCACCCCCTCCACATGCAGCCGCGCCCCAGGAAACGCCGCCGCCGCCCCCACCCAAAACGCCGCCGACGAAAAATCCCCGGGCACTGTGAAATCCCGCGCCTGCGGCGCCACCCGCCCATGCAGGCTCACGGTCAACCCCTCCGAACGCACCGGCAGGTAATACCACCGCATCATCCGCTCCGTGTGATCCCGCGAGGGCATCGGTTCGGTCACCGACGTCACCCCCTCCGCGTGCATCGCCGCCAGCAGCACGCACGATTTCACCTGCGCGCTCGCCACCGGCGACTCATACGCAATCGGCTTCAGCGCCCCCCCGTAAATCCGCAACGGCGCCGTCCCGTTCCGGCCCTCGCTCTCGATCCCCGCCCCCATCCGCGTCAAGGGCTCGATGATCCTCCGCATTGGGCGCAAATTCAACGACGCGTCCCCCGACAGCCGCGACGGGAACGGTTGCGCCGCCAGCACCCCCGCCAAAAGCCGCATGCTCGTCCCCGAATTGCCGCAGTCGATCGTCTCAATCACCTGCCCGCACGCCCCGCTCACGCCCTCCACCCTCCACGACCCGTCCCCCTGCCGCGTGATCCCCGCCCCAAGCGCCTGCATCGCCCGCAGGGTGCATAGGCAGTCCTCGCTCTCCAGCAACCCGCCCACCACCGACGTCCCCTCCGCCAGCCCCGCCAACAACAGCGCCCGGTGCGACATGGACTTGTCCCCCGGCACACGAATGTGCGCCTCAATGCCGCGGACTGGCCTGGATCGTATCATGCTCATGTGGGCCGCCTGACCTGGACAAGCGAGCGCGCCGCTTTGGCAGAATCCAGCCACGTTGACAAGTCCTCGTTCCCCTCCAGCGCCCCCGCCGCATCCGCCAGCGCCCGCCGCACCCCCTCCAACCCCGCCAACACCGCCTCCCGGTTCTCCCGCAATATCTCCGCCCACATCGCCGGCGGCCCCAGCGCCACCCGCGTGCAATCCCGGAACCCAGGCCCCGCCAAATCCAGCACCCGCCCACCCCCTTCCGCCGCCGCGTGCGCCAGCGCCGCCGCCACAAGATGCGGCACATGGCTCACCAGCGCCACCGCGCGGTCGTGCTCCGCGGCGCTCATCTCGTACACCCGGCACCCCAGCGCCCCCCAAAACGCCGACACCTCCCGCACCGCGCCGCCGCTCCCGTTCTCCCCGGGCGTCACAATGCAAGCCGCGCCTTGAAACAACTCCCCGCTGGCGTGCTCCATCCCGGCCTGCTCGCCCCCCGCCATCGGATGGCTCCCCACAAACCGCGCCGCCCCCTCCAGCACAGGCGCCAAAGCCGCCAAAACCGGCCCCTTCACGCTCCCCACGTCCGTCACCAGCGCCAGCGGCGCCAGCCCCGGAAGCATCCGCTCCGCCACCTCCCCCATCGCCCCCACCGGCGTCGCCAGCACCACCAACTCCGCCCCGCGCACCGCCTCAGCCGCGTCCGCCGTCGCCACATCCGCCAGCCCCCGCCGCTCCGCGCCGGGGGCTTTTTTGTGTCCTCGCGCGCCGGCTCTGACTGCAGAAGGAGACCAGCCATGACCAAACCCGATACTTCCGCGCTGATGGAAATCACCAGCCGGCCCCCGATTGTCTTCACCGAGGGGCAGGGCTCCTGGCTCACCGACAGCGCTGGCAAGCGCTACCTCGATTTCGTGCAAG
>CAYSZK010000182.1:0-4834 GCA_964435495.1 uncultured Verrucomicrobiales bacterium | reverse complement strand
CCCCCCCTTCCAACCTTCCCGTCACACCACGCGCACCCGCAAATCCCGCAACACCCGCAGCCCGCCCGCCTCGACATACCGCAACTTCCGCGCCCCGTCCTTCCGTTTCGGCCCAAACCGCCACCGTTCCCGTTCAAACACCTCGTTCACAAACGCCGCGCTCCCCAACACCGCTCCGTCACAAAAATACCGCACCCGGCACCGCAACATCTCCGCCGCGCTGAGCTTTCCCTTCTTCCCCAGCACCTCCTCAATCCTCTCCCGCGGCACCCCCCGCCGCATCGGGCGGCCATCCGCGCCAATCCCACGGCTCTCCGCCCCGCAAAATACCAACTGCCGATACCTGCAAATCCGCTCCGTGAGCCCGTCCGCGATCTCTTCACCCACCCCCTCCTCCCTCTCCGCTTTCTGCCCTGTTCCTGTTCGCCTTCCTCCCTCCTCGACCATCGCCGCGATCCCTCGGGCCGCCAACTCCCCTCCGGCCACCGCCTCCGCGAACCCGCACCACCGGTAATCCTTCGGGTCCTCCACCAACCCTGCCCGCACCGGATTCAGGTCGATATACGCCGCCATCGTTTGCAGCGCCTCCGCGGTCCCTTCCACCAGCACGCTTTTGAACCGCTCCTCCCAGAGCGTCCCCTTGCGTTCATGCACCCGGTTGAACCACTGCGTGAACTCCTGTTTGAGTCCCTTCATAAAGAAGCTCACGTCCCACATCCGCGAAAACCAGCGTTGCCGGACCTCTTCGAGCGCCTCGGTGGCACCGATCTCGGAGAGATTTTGCAGCGCAAACTTCACCCCGCCCAGTGTTAGAGGGTGCACTCCGCACCGCTCCAGGTGGCCGATCAATTCGGCGTTGGAGGGCATGACGGCGGGCCGTTTGGGGACGCGGACCAGGACATGGAAATGATTGGACATGAGGCAATAAGTCATGACCTGGACCTGGCAGAGCCGTTCCTGTTGGCGCATGAGTTCCCTGAACTTCTCCTTTTCGAGGTGGCCGAGGACAAAGTCCCGGTTCACGACTCGGGAGAAGCAGTGGTAAAAAGCCTCCTTTTCGGAGCTTGGAACCTTGAGTCTGGCCTTGCGCATGGGGAGAGCATACCCGTCAGGCACTGGAACGGCAACCACTTTTAACTAAGGGTCTGTCCCTTTGTATTTTTGTATTTCACTCCGCGTTGGCGGAGCGTTCGAAGCGCGGGTAAACTAAGGGAAAACTGATGGGCTGTCCCCTTATCAGTCCGTTGAGCCCTGAAGGGGCGGGACATGGGCGGGTGCGGCGGTTGGGTCCGCCCCTTCGGGGCTTGGCCGGGAGGGGCGGGTTACCCAGGGCGTTGCCCTGGGCTGGTATGGGACCGGGCCTTTGGCCCTCACGAACAGGCGATGTATGGTCCGCCCCGAATGGCGTCCGTAAGATCATCGTGAACACAATGCCCCAATATTCTAACGCCTAACGCCATTTTGGCCTGTCCCGTTATTGAGCGGTTTTCCCGAGTAACCTTCCGCGGCTGTCCGCTGTAGCCCGCAACACCATGATCGCGCTTTGTCCCGCCAAACGCCGCCGCCTTTTGCCCGTGGGCGCGGCCCTTGTTTTGTGTCTGGCTGGGATTCCGGCTGACGGGGCCGTGCCCGACCGGGATTGGCCGAGTGTCGAGGTGACGCCGATTCTCGACGCGCCGCTGCGGGACGCGGCGATTGCGCGGGGGCCGGACGGTTTGTATTACATGACCGGGACGCTGGGCGCGCCGGTGGGGGGCGGGGAGGGAGAGTGGGACTTCGACAACGCGCGGAAGATCAAGGTGTGGCGGTCGCGGGATTTGAAGGCGTGGGAGGACCTCGGGGTGGTGT
Organism: uncultured Verrucomicrobiales bacterium; assembly: GCA_964435495.1. Classification (GTDB taxonomy): domain Bacteria; phylum Verrucomicrobiota; class Verrucomicrobiia; order JADLBR01; family JAIBCM01; genus CAYSZK01. The sequence goes on along the minus strand of CAYSZK010000182.1, from coordinate 2,986 downwards.
TCGACCTGGAGAAGGAGGGCGGCGGGAACGACAATTTCAATTGGGGCCGGTATTTTGGGCAGTTGCCGGGGCCTGGCGTGCCCGAGTTTGTGCGCGGGGCGCGGGCGCCGGAGATGCGTTACGCGCGGGGGACGTGGTGGATTGTCTTTGCGGTGAACGACCAGGGGATCGGGCTGTTGAAGAGCGCAAGCGGCAAGCCGGAGGGGCCGTATGAATGCCATGCGCGGCTGACGGTGCGCGGGCAGGACCCGTCGTTATTTGTCGATGAAGGACCGGGCGGCAAGGGGGAGGGGCCGGTTTATCTGGTGTGGGGGGAGGGGTGGATCGCGCGGCTGGCGGAGGACATGGGCGCGTTGGCGGAGAGGCCGCGGCTGTTGATGCCGGCGAAGGACCCGGTGTACGAGCCCAAGCCCAACGGGGGGCTGGGGCCGCGGGCCGATGCCTTTCTGGGGGACCATCCGCTGCGGGTGGGGGAGCGTGGCGCGTTTCTCTTCAAGAGCCGGGGGCGGTATTTTCTGACGGCGGCGGAGTCGAACGGGCGTTTGGGCGTTCCGTGCGACGACACGTTCCTCGCGTACGCGGACAATGTGTATGGACCTTACAGCGAGCGGCATTTGATGATGCCGCACGGCGGGGCGGTGACGGTTTTTCAGGGGCCGCCGTCGAGCGCGGTGGGAAAATTTCGGGGGCCGTATGACGGGAAGTTGAAGCGGCACGTGGAGGCGGAGCAATGGTACGCGGCGGTCACGGGACGGGACGCGCTGGCGGGGGCCGGGGGGCGTCCGGCGGTGGCGCCGCTGGAGTGGGTGGGGCCGGAGCGGTGGGACCAGTATTTTTTCAAGCACACGGAGTCCTATCCGCGCAAGCCGCAGCACGTGTTCACGGAGCGAGGGCCATGGCCGCGGATGAAGGTGCTGAACATCAAGGAGGAGGTGCGGGACATGGCGGTGTTCGTGGCGCCGGACGGGGATTATTACCTGAGCGGATCGGTGTGCAGCCGTCCGGGGGAGATGATTTTTTATCGGTCGAAGGATTTGATCGCGTGGGAGGAGCTGCCGCCCTTTTGGACGTATGAGCAGGTGGAATGGCTGCCGGTGAAGTTGCCGCCGGCCGAGAAACTGACGGAGCGAGACCAGTTTTCGCGGATTTTCTGGGGGAGCCGCATGTTTTTTCTGGAGGGGAACTACTACATTGGGTTTGGGATATTCCGCAACGAGCGGCTGGCGCCGGACAACCGCGGGGTGGGTGCGTTGCGCAGCAAGACGGGCAAGCCCCAGGGGCCGTATGAGTCGGTCGGGAAGATCGGCGGGCAACTGGGGGTGGACCCGGGGCCGTTGTGGCCGGACTTTTTCACGGCGCCGGACGGGAAATTGTACGCGGCGAACACGATCAACTGGCGTTTGCACGTGGCGGAGGTGGACTTGAACACGCCGGGATGGAAATGGAATTACAAACCGGTGGACCAGGGCGGGGCGCGGTATGCGACGGACGGATTCGGGTCGGTGGACTGCATCATGGGGCGGCTGCTGTTGACGGCGGTGCGGTGGGACGGGCCGGTGGGTCCGGTGCATGGGGGGTTTGCGGAGTCGGGGAAACATTACGGGACGTATGACGTGCATTACGCGCCGTTGGCGGGTCCGTGGGGGCCGGTGGCGGGGGCGCCGCGGGTGATCACGCGGATTGGGGCGGGGAACGTGTTTCAGGATCAGGAGAAGCGGTGGTGGGGAATGTTTTTTGGGAATGACGGAACGGGACCGTGGTGGCAGCGGCCCGGGCTTGTGCCGTTGAAGGTTGCCGAGGCGGAGGGCGGATTGCGGATTGAAACGGCGATGGAATTCGATGAGGGCCAGTTGCGCGTGATGGGCGCGGGGGAGAAGGCGGAAGTCCGCACGGTGTTGGAGACGATCCAGCCGCCGCCGGGCGGGGGCGGGTGACGGAGGCCGCCGGACCCGCCGGCGCGCGGGGACTTGCCGCGGCGCGATGCGGCATTGCCTTTGGCGGGATTCGGACCCAGCCTTCCGTCTCACGAGGAGGCCGGCCCATGGAACGAGCGGACAGGGGATCAACGACGGCCGCGGGCGAGTTTGCCGCGACGCTGTTGCCCAGGCGCCGCCCGCCGCTGGACCCGGGATTTGTTCCGGCATGGCTCTGGCGGCGGGGCTACGCGCGGCTTGTGGAGGAGCGGGGAACAGGCGTGGCCGTCACCCTGGCGGTGGGGCAGCCGGGGGGCGCGGTGGCGCGGTTTTCGACGCGGATGCTTCCCGACGAGCCGGCGAACGACGGGCTGAACCTGTATCATGCCGAACGGATTCTGAAGTTCCTGCTTTGGTCGCGCGGGGGGAACCGGGTGTGGGTGGCGGGGGCGCCGCGGCTGGCGGCGGCGTTGCGGGCGGAGTATGCAGCTGATGGCGCGCGGCGGTTTGACGCGGATTTTCTGGGGCGCCGGATCTATCTGGCGCCGTTCGAAGTGATCGCGTGCGGGGAAGGTGAATTGCCTGGGGAGGCGTCGGGGGTGGCGGCGCCCGCCGGGGGTCTGGAGGGCTGCCGGATCGGGTTTGATTTGGGCGGCAGCGACCGGAAGGCGGCGGCGTTGATCGACGGGACGGTGGTTTTCTCCGAGGAGATCCGGTGGGACCCGTACTTTCAGAAGGACCCAGAGTACCATTACGCGGGGATTCAGGATTCGTTGAAGCGTGCGGCGGCGCATTTGCCGCGGGTGGACGCGATAGGGGGCAGCGCGGCGGGGGTGTACGTGGATAGCGAGCCGCGGGTGGCGTCGTTGTTTCGCGGGGTGCCGGAGGAGTTGTTTGCGGCGCGGGTGCGTCCGATGTTCAAGCGGATCGCGGGGGAGTGGGGCGTGCCGTTCCGGGTGGTGAACGACGGGGACGTGACGGCGCTGGCGGCGGCGCGGATGCTGGGCGGGGCGCGCAAAGGGGGCGTGCTGGGGCTGGCGTTTGGGACGAGCCTGGCGGCGGGATATGTGAAC
>CAYSZK010000181.1:0-4866 GCA_964435495.1 uncultured Verrucomicrobiales bacterium | reverse complement strand
TCGGCGGCGGCGGCCTTGGAACGGGGGACGTGGGTGAGGCCGGCGGAGCGGACGCGGTTTTCCATGGCGCGGAGGCCGGGCAGGAGGGCGGGGTTGGCTTTCAGGTAGCGGTAGTATTTCCAGCGGCGGGACATTTCGTCGGCGTGGTTGGGGACGCGGACGCCGCCGAGGGCGGGGGTGAGGTCTTCGACGAGGCCGCGTTTGTGGTTGTCCTGGAGCCAGTCTTCGAGGTAGTGGAGGCGGGAGAGATAGGTGCCGTCGCATTTGCCGCCGCGGTAGCGGTCGAGTTCGATGAAGTGGAGGAGGCCCTGGGGCGTGTGTTGTTCGGGGGGCTGGCCGAGCATGCGCGCGAAGGCCAGGGAGACTTCGAAAAAGGTCCAGCAGTCCAGGCCGTCGAAGTTGGCGGAGGGGGCCTCGATGCGGTCGTCGATTTCGAGCGTGTACGATTTGTAGGGGACGCCGACGAGGGCGAGGCCGGCGGCCATGGCGCGGCGGCCGATGGGGAGGGTGGCCCAGTTTTCCCCGCGCGCCTTTTCGAGGAGCCGGTCGAAGCGTGCGCGCCCTTGGAAGACGGTGTCGAACGGGAGGGTGGCGGCGGGCAGGGAGATGGCGCAGGTGAGGAGGAGGAGGGCGGTGGCGGGGAGCCGGAGGTTGGGCATGGGCATGAATGTAGCGGTGGACCCGGGGAACGCCAGCGCGGGAATTTACATGAGCGCAGCGGCGACGAGCGCGGCGCCTGTGGCGGCTTCCTCGCGCAGATCGCTGAGCAGCAGCGGGAGGCCGAGGGCGGCCTCGGCTTCGCGGCGGAGGAGGGCGGAACGGCGGAGGGCGTTGCCGCTGGCGATGGCGCGGAGACGGCCCTGGAAGAGCCCGGGAGGGAGCATCGCGCGGGCGTTGGCGGGGATGGCATGGGCGACGGCGCGCGCGATTTCGCCGAGGCTGCCGTTGTTGAGGCGCAGGCCGGTGAGGCTGGCGGCGAGGGCGGGATTGTGCCGTTCGCCGTCGAGGTGGGGGTGGAAAACGAGGGCGCCGGATGCGGCGAGGCCGAGGGCGTCGAGTTTTGCGAACGCCTCCTCAATGGGTGGCGGTTGGAAGCCCATGTCGCGCGTCCAATCGCGGGTCCGTTCGGCGAGCCAACGCCAGGCGGCGCCGCCGGCGCGGGGGGCGGCGACGATGAGTTCGCGGGTATTGTCGAAGGGGCGGCGTTCGCCGCCGTGTGGGAGGGGTTCGGTGAGTTGGCCGAGGGGAACGACGGCGCTGAGCTGGCAGCCGGTTCCGATGGTGAGGGCGATTTCGGAGGCGGGGTCCGAGAGCGTGGCGCGGAGGGAGGCCTGGTTGTCGCCGAGCGGGGCGGCGACGGGGATGCCGGCGGGGAGGCCGAAGCCGGGAAGAACCGTGCCGACAAGGGCGCCGTGGGCAACGGGTTCCGGCATGATTCCCCCGGGCACGCCCGGGGGCAGGCCCGCGCCCCCCCAGGCGGCGAGGTCGGTGGGATCAATGGGGGCGCGGTCGCGTCCGCAGAGGCGGGCGGTGAGGAGGCCGTGGACAGTGGCGGCGCGGGGTGCGTTGAGGAGATCATGGGCGGCCCACCAAGCGAGGGTGGCGAGGCCGAAGCCGGCGGGTATGGCGCGGCCATCGAGGGTGATGCCTGGGGTGCGGGCGTCCTGCCAGGTGACGAGGGGGGAGAGCGGTCTGGCGTTGAGATCGTGCAGCACGACGCCGTGCATCTGGCCGGTGATGCCAACTGCGCCCAGGCGCTCGCGGAGGTCGCCGGGGATTTGGCGGATGAGATGGAAGGCGGAATCGAGGATGCGTTCGGCGTCCTGTTCGGCGTGGCCTGGCGGGGCTGGGAGGGCGGCGTCATGGGGCTGGGAGGCGGCCCAGAGCTGCTTGCGGCCGGTCGTGCAGACGGCGAGAGCGGTTTTGCTGGTGCCGAGATCGATGCCGAGGGCGGGACGGCTCATGGGGGGACCAGGAGAGCCGCGGGGATTACTTGATGGGCTGTTCGGTTTGGGCGTTGAGGATTTTGTATTCTTCGGGGCCGAGGGCGGGGTCGGCACGGAAGAAGAGGCGGCCGGCGAATTTGCGTTCCAGTTCGACGAGGGCTTCGTCGTCGTGGGTGCGGAGGCGGTCGAGGATGGCCGGGGTGACGATGGCGCGGATTTCGTGGATATCGGGGTGGAGGCGCATGGCGCGGGCGATTTCGCGTTGGACTTCGAGGGAGAGCGTTTCGGCGGATTTGACGTGGCCGCGGCCGCCGCAATGGTGGCAGGTGTCGTAGATGGTGCGGATGACGCTTTCCTCGGTGCGCTGGCGGGTCATTTCGACGAGGCCGAGGGAGGAGATGGGGAGGACGTGGGTGCGCGCCTTGTCGCGGACGAGGGCCTGTTTGAGGCGGTTATAGACGGCCTGCTGGTCCTTGCGCGATTTCATGTCGATGAAATCGATGATGATGAGGCCGCCGATATTGCGGAGGCGGAGCTGGCGGGCGACCTCTTCGGCGGCTTCGAGGTTGGTGTTGAGGATGGCGTCCTCGCCCTGGGCGGATTTCGAGCGTCCGGTGTTGATGTCGATGGCGACGAGGGCCTCGGTTTCGTCGATGACGACGTAGGCGCCGCTTTTGAGGAAGACCTGGCGTTTGAAGGCGGAGTCGAGCTGGCGGTCGATGCCGAATTTTTCGAAGAGGGGGACGGGTTCGGCGTAGAGTTTGACCTTGCGGAGGGAGCGTTGGGAGACTTGGGAGACCAAGTCGCGGACGAGTTTGGCGGATTCCTCGTGGTCGATGACGATGCGGGAGACGTCCTCGGTGAGGAAATCGCGGACGGCGCGTTCGACGAGGGAGGATTCGGCGAGGAGGACGGCGGGGGCTGGTTTTTCCTTCATGCCCTTTTCGATGAGGCGCCATTTGTCCAGGAGGATGGCGAGGTCGCGGACGAAATAGCGGGCGCGCTGGCCTTCGCCGACGGTGCGGATGATGACGCCCATGTCGTCGGGGACGTGGAGTTTGGCGAGGATTTTGCGGAGGCGCGCGCGTTCCTTTTCGTCGTCGATTTTGCGGGAGATGCCGAACTGGTCGGAGAAGGGGGTGAGGACGAGGAACCGGCCCGGGAGCGAGATATTGGTGGTGACGCGGGGGCCTTTGTTGCCGATGGGGCCTTTGGTGACCTGGACGATGACGTCGGAGCCCGGGGGATAGAGATTGGGGATGTCGTTGGAGGTGATGCGTTTTTTCTGGGATTTGCGGTTGCCGCGGGAGATGGTTTCGATTTCGTCGAGGGCGGCGGGCATGGCGTCCCAGTAGTGGAGGAAGGCGTTTTTTTCGAGGCCGATATCGACGAACATGGCCTTGAGCCCGGACTCGATGTTTTTGACGCGTCCCTTGTAGATGGAGCCGGAGATGTTGGCGTCGTTTTGGCGTTCGATTTGGAACTCCTCGAGCTTGCCGTTTTCGAGGAGGGCGACGCGGCTTTCGATGCGTTCGATGGAGATGAGCAATTCCTGGACGGGGCGTTTGGGGCCGAGTCCGAACATTCCTTTGAGGGTGTCGAGAAACATAAAACTGTCCCGCCTTTCCGGGTTAGGGCGTCCGGGGCCATCGCATGGGGCGCGTCACGCCGCGACCCGGCGATGGACCCGGACGCTTTGGATTATGCCGACTCCGAGGAAACAAGTCAGCACAAAAGAACCGCCATAACTGACAAAAGGGAGGGGGATGCCGGTGATGGGGGTGACGCCGATGGTCATGCCGATGTTCTCGAAGATATGGGCGAAGAGCAGGGCGACCACGCCGGTGGCCAGGAGGGCGCCGGGCATGTCGCGGCTGGCGGCGGCGGCGCGGAGGCCGGAGAAGAGGACGAAGGCGAGGCCGGCGAGGAGGATGACGGCGCCGCGGAATCCGAAGTCCTCGCCGACAACGGCGAAGATAAAATCGGAGAAGGAGACGTCGCGGGGGAGGAAGCCGAGGAGGTTTTGGGTGCCTTCCATGAAGCCCTTGCCGGTGAGGCCGCCGGAGCCGATGGCGATTTTGGATTGGATGAGGTGGTAGGAGGCGCCGCGGGGGTCGATGTCGGGGTTGAGAAAGGCGATAATGCGGTTGCGCTGGTATAGGTCGAAGAGGAAGAAGAAGGCGAAGATGAAACCGCCGGCGGCGGAGAAGATGCCGAGGAGGAGCCAGCGGAAGGCGACGCCGGCGACGAACATCATGGCGAAGGCGATGGGGGCGAAGACGGCGGCGGAGCCGAGGTCGGGTTGTTGGAGGATGAGCCCCATGAAAAGAGCCATGACGGCGCAGACCGTGGCGAAGGTGAAGAAGGAGCGGACGCGGCCATGGGGCCGGGAGAGGAACCAGGCGAGGAAGATGATGAAGGCGAGTTTGGTGAATTCGGCGGGCTGGACGGACTGGCCGCCGATGAGAATCCAGCTTTTGGCGTAATTGATTTCGACGCCGATGGCGAGGACCAGGACGAGCAGCGCGACGCCGAGGGCGAGGAAGGCCCAGGCGAAGTGGAGCCAGTGGCGGTAGTCGATGAGGCTGGTGGCGAGGCAGGCGGCCAGGCCGGCGCCGACCCACCAGGCCTGGCGGATGTGGGCTTCGCGGAGGTCGGCGCGTTCCGAAATCCAGGTGGCGCTGTAGATGGCGCAGATGCCGCCGATGGCGAGGCCGACGGCCACGAGGATGAGCGGCCAGTCGAGGGCGGCGAGTTTGCGGGGGAGGGTGAGATTGCTCATGGGATCACCGGAAGAGGCGGAAGCCCCGGACGGGGCGGCTGCTGGCGGGGCGCTCGGGCGGGCGCTCAGCCGGGCGGCCGGTGGTGCGGCCGGTTCGCGAGGGTGGCGCGGGGGAGGCGATGGGTTCGGCGCGGGGGG
>CAYSZK010000180.1:0-4948 GCA_964435495.1 uncultured Verrucomicrobiales bacterium | reverse complement strand
GGGTCCGCCCGCAGCGCCAGCGCGCGGCGCACCGCGCCCGCCAGCGCCTCGGGCGCGCACGGCGCGAAGCAAAACCCGGTGCCCCGCCGCGTATCCTCCCCGCAATCCACCACCGTGTCCGCCAACCCGCCCGTCGCGTGCGCAATCGGCAGGGTCCCATACAACTGGCTGTACATCTGGTTCAGCCCGCACGGTTCATACCGCGACGGCATCAGGAACACGTCGCTCCCCGCCTCAATCCGGTGCGCCAACCCCTCGTCATACCCGATCACGGCGCGCAGCCGGTCGGGATGCGCCGCCTCCGCCTCCCGCAACCACGCCTCCAACGCCGCGTCGCCCGATCCCAATACCACGAAACGCGCCGGCAATTCCCGAAGCATCGGCCACGCGTCCCGGAACACGTCAATTCCCTTCTGCCACGCCAGCCGCGTAATGTTGCCCGCCACAAGCTCCGGCGCGTCCTCCGGCCAGCCGCACTCCGCCAGCAGCGCCCGGCGGCAGGCCCGCTTGCCTTCCGGCGCCCGCGCCGAGTACGCAGCTTTCAAATGCGCGTCCGCCTCCGGAGACCACACCCCGGGATCGATCCCGTTCACGATCCCGGACAGCTTCCCCCGATGCTCCCGCAGCACTCCGTCCAGGGCGCACCCGAACGCTTCCGTTTGGATTTCGCGCGCGTAGGTCGGGCTCACCGTGGTCACACGGTCGGCATAGACGATGCCGGCCTTCATGCAGTTCAAGTGCCCGTGGAATTCCACGCCGCCGGGGGTGAAATACCCGCCCGGCAGATTCGTCATGTCAAAGTCCAGCCCCCAAAACGAGCCCTGATAACCGAGATTGTGGATCGTGAACACGGTCTTCACCCGGTCCCCCGCCGCGCGCACCAGCGCCGGGACAAGCCCCGCCTGCCAGTCGTGCAAGTGCAGGATCGACGGCGCCGGCCGCAGCCGCCTCGCGATCTCCACCACCGCTTTGCTGAAGAAAATGAACCGCTCCGCGTTGTCCGCGTAATCCTTCCCGTCCGCCCCATACAACCCGCTCCTGTCGAAATACTCGTCCCGCCGCACCAGAAACAGACGCACCCCGTTGGGCGCCTCCGCCTCCCAAACGGTCCCCTCCGCCCGGCGCGCCCCCAGCGGCAGGGACAGATCCATCCGCGCGGGCTTCACCGCGACGCCCGACTCGCGAACGGACCGGTACAAGGGCAGGACCGCCGCGACGGAATGCCCGCGCGCCTGCAACACCGCCGGCAACGCCGCCACCACGTCCCCCAGGCCCCCGCTCTTCGCCAAAGGATAGAACTCCGACGCCGCAAACAGGATGTTCATCGCCCCCGACTATGCCGCGCCCTTCACCCACGGTCCAGAGGCAATCCCCGCCCGTCCTTCATGGTGGAGTTCCCCCGGCTCCACCGGCCCCGGTTGCGAATCGCCGCTACAGCGTGGCCCCAATCTCCAACCCGCGCCCACACACGAGCGCTTCTTTCCCACCCAGTTCCACCACCGTCCACTCCCCCTCCTCCACAAAGCGCGCCGCCACCGCCTCCCCCCCAACCCGCGCCACCCGCTCCCGCGCCCGCCCGCGGAAACGCAGCGTCCGCACCTCCAGCCGCCCCGCCTCCACCAGAATTCGCACCCGCGTCCCCGCCGGGCCGCGCTCCACTTCCAGCCGCCCCCCCACCCCCGGCAACAGCAACACCGACGCAAACCGCTCCCCGCCCCACCGCGGCGCCACTTCCAGAAAACCCTCCGCCGCCCGCCATACCAGCCCTTGCAACGCCGGCAACAGCGTCCACACCGCCATCGCCCGAAAGTAATGCTCCCCGCATTCGATGTGGTTATACACCATCCCCGCCGCCGCGTGCCGTTCCCACACGTCCCGTGCCACCGCAAGCCCCTCCTCCACCAGCCCCTCGGCGATCATTGTCCCCGCCACGTAATATTCCGTCCCCGTCCACGGCGTCACCCATTGCCCCGCCAGCGCCTCGTCCGCGCCCTCCTCCGAGTACCGCGCAAAATACCGCCAGTCGTTCCGGCCCCGCGGGTCCGACCCGTTTACCAGCCCGCACTCCGGCACGCGATTGTGCCGGAACACCGCCCCCAACGCCGCCCGCACCCGCGCCTCGTCATGCACCGCCGCCAGCCCGCACAACCGCAGCGCCAGATGCCCGCTCACCTGGTCCGCAAGGCAGCCCTCGTCCTCCAACCCAGCCGCCGCGTCATGGCAAAATCTGTAATACTCCCCGTTCCAATACAGCGCCTCGAACCGCGCCGCCCCCCGCGCCGCCGCTTCGTCCAGACCCCGCGCCGCGTCCGCGTCCCCCATCACCCGCGCCAGCTCCGCCGCCGCGCGGAACTCCGACAGCAAAATCGTTCCCAGATAACAGTTCGCCGCAGGCGGAAACCAATGGTCATACGTCAGGAACGAAATCCGGCCCTGCGGCAGGCCCCCCGCCTTCGCGCACGCCTCCGCCTGCCCTAGATACCGTTCCCGGTGCGCCGGCCACATTTGCTCCACCAGAGCACGGTCCCCCGTCCATTGGTAATCCCGCAACAACTGCACCGCCGACACCAGCAACGGCACCGCGCCAAGCGCCTCCTCCGGCGACGTCTGGCGCCGGAAATCCTCCTCCGCATACCCCATCCGCCGCCACCGCTTCGCAAACCAGCCGCCCAGGTCCTTTTGCTTCGATTGGTCCTTGCCCGACCGCCGCTCCCGCTCCGACCGCAGGAATGCCGAATCGCACGGTTCCCAACAGCCTTCCCCCGCGCACTCGGTCTCCCGGCCAAACGCCGCGCTCCTCCGTTTCATCGCCAGATAGGCCTCCGGGAAAAACAGCAGCGGCTGCCACGACGACCAAAGGGTATGGCAGTTGGGAATCGTCTGGCAGCACGCGCTCCCCTCCCACGCCGTCAGCTCCCCGGACTTCGTCCACCAGAACGTTTGCGGAAACGACGTGAGCTGCGCGTTGCACGACCCGCAAAGCCACGCAGGCAGCGTCCCCGCATACAACCCCTCCGCAAACCGTTCGCTCTCCCCCCGCAACCGCCCGAACTCCGCCGCCCCGTGCCGCGCCACCGCTTCCGCGTCGGAAAACCAGTTCTCGTACATGTGCCCGAGCCGTTCCCCCGTGAAATAATGGTGGTGATTCGGAAAATGCCACGCCATCACAAACACCGCCTCCGCCTCCTGCCCCGGCTCCAGCCGCAAGGACCGGCACACCGCCCCGCGCCACCGCCGCCCAGGCGCGCGGTCGTCGTGCAAGACACCCGCCCCCCGCGACGGCGCCCGTTGTTTCACGGTCCGCCGCCACGACGCCGCGCCCGCCTCCAGCCGCCCCGTCTCCCGCAACGGATACGCCCAATGGCTCATCCCAGGCGTTGCCGCGTCCGGAAATCCCTTCAACCCCCGCCCGTCCGTCCACGCCGGCAACATCGTCACCCCATCCTCCCCGCCCAGCACCCCGGCAAACATCGTTCCCGCCGTCCGCGCCGCCGCATCCATCTCCGGCGCCCCCATCCGCAGCCCCGCCAACCCCGGCGCACGCACCACGTCATGCTCCAGCGTGGCCGTCTCCAGCTCGTACCCAGCCATGTTCCGCAGGCTGAACATCAGCGACACCTCGCACGCCTCCGGCCCGGTGTTCGCCGCCCGGAACACAAAAAAGGCCAGCGGCAACGCCGAGTCCTTTTCCTGGAACGGCACGAACGGCGTGAACGCCTTCATCTCCAGCCCCACCGGCAAGCCCGGGTCCTCATACCGCAACCGCGCGAACGGATGCCGCCCCGAATACTCAATCGCCGCCACGTTCCGCAAAAACGGAAACAGGTAGATCAGCGCGTGATCGTGCCACCCCGCCGCCGCACGCTGCCGCTTGTCGTCGTCATACAATAGCCGCACCCGCGCCGGGCCGTTCCCCGCGCGGGTCCGCACCGCGAAAAACGCGTCCTCGCTCCCCATCTCCGGCTCCACCAACTCCCGCGAACCCGACCACAGGCCGTTGTTGAAAATCTCCCAGTCATGAAACCGCCCGTCCTCCCGCAGCTCCACCGATCCCGTTCCCAGGCCGCCCAGCGGAATCCCCGACCCCAGCGATGTCGTCCTTCGATAAACCGGCATCCGGCCTCGCTAGCCGCGGTTCCCCAAATCGCCAAGCCCAATCTCGGCCCGCCGCCAGGCCCACCCCGGAACCCCTCACCGATGATCCCGCAACCCGAAGCCGGGAACCAAAAACGGAAAACTCGAGTCTGGAAACCGGGAACTCTGGACCGGAATTCTTGATGCCAGACCGGACATTTTGATAATGCCGCCACTTTCGCGTTGGACAGGCGCCCTCTGCGGCCATAGTTTTGCGTCGGAAGTAACGCCCCATGAACCGCCTGCTGGAAGACGATGTCCAAAAACTCAAGGAGACCCTCCTCATGATGGTCTCCCTGACGGACCGCAATTTTTCCCTCGCCATCCGCGCCATCGTGGAGCGCGACGACAAACACGCCGACACAGTCGAAGGGGAGGACTCCCAGCTTGACCAGCTCGAAATCGCCGTGGATGAAGCCGTCATCCTGTTCATCACCAAATTCCGTCCCGTCGCCCACGACCTGCGCCTCGCCCTGGTCGCCTCCAAGATCGCCAGCAACCTGGAACGCATCGGCGACCAGGCCGTCTCCATCGCCCGCAACGCCCGCCTGCTCAAGGAACAGCCCGAAATCAAGCGCCCCATCGACATCCAGCGCATGGCCGGCATGACCCTCGAAATGATGCGCGACGCCATCACCGGGTTCGTCGATGGCAAAGCCGATCAAATGCCCGAAATCGTCAAACGCGACAAGTTCGTGGACGAACTTAACAAACAGCTCTACCGCGAACTCACCAGTTACATGGTCGAAGAGCCCGCCACCATCACCCGCGCCATCACGCTGCTCCTCGTCGCCCGCAGCATCGAACGCGCCGC
>CAYSZK010000179.1:0-4962 GCA_964435495.1 uncultured Verrucomicrobiales bacterium | reverse complement strand
CGCCATACTCCGCGGCCTTCTCCGGCGCGCGCGCGCGGAGCACGGCCGCCGCGCGCGCCCACGCGGCCGCGGCCTTCGCGGCGTCCCCGGGCAGCACAAGCCTGTCGAACGGCGTCGCCCGCGAGTCCGGTTTGGGATCGAAAATCTGGTGGACCAACCCGCCGTCCGCCAGCCCCCGTTCGGACGCGGTGTCCTGCAACCAGCCGAGGTAATCGGCGCCGTTGCGGATTTGCGCAACCACCTCCTCCGCGTCCGCCGGCCCGAGTTCCGTTTCCCGGACCTCCAACACGTCGCAAAGGCCGAACAGAAAACTCGCGTGGGAATTGGCCTCCTGCCAATGGGCGCCGGCGTCAAACCAGCCGATTCGTTTCCCGTCCCGCAGGGTCGCGCGAATCTGCCGCCACTTGGCCTGGTGCAACCCCACCCACCACCACGTTTCGCGCCACAGATGGTCGGAACCCGCCACCACAAGGGCCGGCCCGAGCGCCGTCCGGCCCCGGTCCCAGATCGACACCTCCCAAGGTCCGGGCGCCGGCAGGCTGATCTCGGCCACCCACCAATGGCTTCCCCACGCCGCGCCCCACGCAAGGACGGGCGTCTCGGCCGCAAACACGCCCTCGCGCCGGAGGACCGCGCGGGCATCCGGCCCGAGCATCCCGTCCGGCCCGCGCACCACCACCCGCGCGGGCATATCGAGGTTGTACCCGATGCGCGACCAAAGCAGTCCGGCCACGGCGGGTGTCGGTTCGGCGGCCATGAAGCGCTACCTCTTGCCCGCACCCTGGGTGCGCCGTCAAGCATTCCCGAGGGCATTCACGAGGGCGCCCTTGGAGCGGCGGCGCCCCCGCCGCCGGACCTGTGCGGGGGACGAGGGGGAACGCCCAAGAGCCGGAGCGCGCGCGGGGCCGGGCTCGGCACATTCCCGAGGCACAACCTCGCTACGGCGGCGAGGGCGCCCTTGGAGCGGCGGCGCCCCCGCCGCCGGACCTGTGCGTGGGACGAGGGGGAACGCCCAAGAGCCGGAGCGCGCGCGGGGCCAGGCTCGGCACATTCCCGAAGCACACCCTTGAAACGGCGGCGAGGGCGCCGCCGCTCCACGAAGCGCGAAACCACGCACGACCCATTCCCGAAGCACACCCTCGACACGGCGGCGGGGGCCCACCCTGCGCCGCTTGGCCCTCCCCGCCTTCGGCCTCCCCCTTCACCGACAGCCCCTCCGCCAAATAACGCCGCCCACCAAAAAAGATAAAAAAGTTCTTGCCAAAACCGGCACATGCGCCACGATTCATGCTTGTTTTTTCGGCGTGTGCAAACAGGCCGCAAGGCGCCTCAGACCAAACAGCCAGCCAAGGAGTGAAAAAATGAACTTGAAACATGCCCATACCCAAATCGCAGTCTTCTCATTCGCGTGGCTCTTGGCCACTGCGGCAGCCCCCGGCGCCACCCTTTTCTGGGGCGGCGACGGCACCAACATCAACAACGGCGTCCCCCCCTTCGGCGGCAACGGCGTCTGGGACACCGCCACCCAGAACTGGGCCACCGACCAGGCCGGCACGTCCTACCAGGCCTGGAACAACGCCGCCAACGACATCGCCAGCCTCTCCACCAACGGGTACAACAGCGGGTCCAGTTTTAACATTACCAACACCGCAAGCGTCACCGTCGGCGGCTTGGCATTCACCAACGGGGGCGCTGGAGACGTGTTCCTCCGCGACGACGGCTCGACCAGGACCATCACCCTCGCGGGCGCCAGTCCCGTCGTTTCGGTCCAGGGTAACACGGCTGCGGACCTTACTTTTGCGGGTGCCAATCTCGTTCTCGCCGGCACGAACGGTTTCACCAAGACCGGCTCGGGCCGCTTCGTTCTCAGCGGCGACGAGGCCCACACCCTTTCGGGCACGGTCAATGTGCTTGGCGGCCAGTTGCAACTCAACAGCGGCCGGCTGGCAAACGTGGGGACTTTCAACGTGTCCGGCAACGGCGTGGAACTCCAGCTCGGGAACAACAACTTCGACCGGATCGGCGATACGGCGGCCATTAATCTGTCCGCCGGGGCCGTGCTCAACTTCATCGGGCAGGGTGCCGCGGCGAACACCGAGACCGTGGGCGCGGTCAACTTTACCAACGCGTCGGTGAGAATCTATGCCAACACCGCGGCGGGCAAACTCGCGATCAATGAGTTCAACCGCGGCGATCGCGGGACGGTGGCGTTCGGCAACATGAACGATCCCGACGCCAACGTCACCGTGGTCTCCAACGCGCCCCCGTCGGGAACGCTGCCGTGGGCGGTGGGCAACGTGGGCGGGCACGCCCATCGGTTCATGCAATACACCACCAACTTCAAAGTGGTTGCCAGCTCGGCGGCGCCGCAAGACCTTTCCACATGGGACGCCCAGGGATGGACCACCAACACCGACGTGCATTACGATTGGGGCAGCAACAGCCTGCTGACGGCGGCGCTCGACAGCGATATCACCGTCAACACTCTCTCAGTCGGCCCCACCAACACCCAACAGAACGCCACGACACTGAATCTAGGAGGCCGGACGCTGGCCCTGCGCGGGCTCTCAGCGGCGTCCACCGGGGGGAGCCCCGGTAGCAGCCTGTTTTTGAGCAACGGCGTGATCACCGCCCAGGACGGCACGGAAACCCTTTACATTCACAACCCGGGAACCACCCCCACCGTCTTCACCAACGTGGCCATAGGCCGCGCGGGCGCAAGCGACCTCACGTATGACGTGGTTTTCGCGATGCCCGGCGCCAACTTTACTTGGAACTCCTCCTCGAACAACGCCTACTAGGGCACCATGTACCTGCAAGGCGCCGGCACTATGAACTTCAGCGGCACGGGCGAGAAGGTGACCGGCGACTTGGTGATCGGGGAGCGGACAACCTTGGCAGTCTCCGGCGCGGGGGACCACATTTCGGACTCCGGCGTGGTAGCGATTGAGACCAACGCGCAATGGTCTTTCACCATTGGGACGGGCAGCGAAACCATCAAAGGGTTGCAAGGTTCGGGCACGATGCTGGTCGCCAACGGCGTCGCCGCCGACAAGATTCTAGTCGTGGATACCGACGGCCCAACCAACGGCCCGGCTTCCGACTACACGTTCTCGGGAACCATTGGAAGTGGTGCTAGTGGCTCCGGCGGCAACGCGCGGCTGGAAAAGGCCGGCGCGGGAACCTGGACGCTTAGCGGGAACAACACCTATACCATGAACACCCGGATCAGCGGCGGCACGCTGCTGGTGAACGGCACCCACACCAACGCCACCGCGGGCCGCGGCTATGTGGTCACCAACTCCGGCACCCTGGGCGGCACGGGCTTCATCTCGCTGAGCAACGGGAATATCCGGGTTGAAGCGGGCGGGAAACTGAGCCCCGGCAGCTCGCCCGGGAAGCTTTCGATGGCGCTGGGCACGGGCCAGTTGAACATCTCCAATTCGGTTGCGGCGGCCGGCGCAAGCAACCTGATCTTCGAGCTTGGCGCGGTGGGCGCCAGCGACCAAATCGTCCTGGTCACCGGCTTCCTCGACATCGGCGGCGGGCTGCTGGAGTTCAACGACTTCGTGTTCAGCACCAACTCCGGGTTTGTGGGCGGGACATACACGTTGTTCGACACCGCCAACGACATCATCGGCAGCCTGGGCGCGGTGACCAACGGTTTCATCGCCGGGTTCGAGTCGTACCTCTGGTTTGGCGACACGGGCAACGACCTGCTGTTGACGGTGATTCCCGAACCGGGTGCCGTCGGCCTGATGCTGATGGGCCTGGCTGCGATGGCGGCGTTCCGCAAGCGGCGTCCCGCCGCCTGACGCCTTTGGAGCGGCGGCGCCCCCGCCGCCGTACCTGTGCGTGGGACGAGGGGGAACGCCCAAGAGCCGGAGCGCGCGCAGGGCTGGGCACGGCACTTTCTCCGGGGCGCACCCTTGGTACGGCGGCGAGGGCGCCGCCGCTCCAAAGCGCGCGGGGCCAGACTCGGCACTTTCCCCGAAGCACGCCCTCGCTACGGCGGCGAGGGCGCCGCCGCTCCATTAGGGGGAACGCCCAAGAGCCGGAGCGCGCGCAGGGCTGGGCACGGCACTTTCTCCGGGGCGCACCCTTGGTACGGCGGCGAGGGCGCCGCCGCTCCAAAGCGCGCGGGGCCAGACTCGGCACTTTCCCCGAAGCACGCCCTCGCTACGGCGGCGAGGGTGTCAGCGGCGCAGGTTGCGGATCAGGTCTGATTCCCAGATCGAATAGCTCCCCGGCGACAGCCCGGCCTTGGCGGGATTGGCGAGAATGTAATCGGCGCAGGCCAGAAGATGCTCTGGACCGCGAATCAATCGGTCGAAATAGTCCTTCTGCCACAAGGCCCCGGAACGCCCCACCACACGGTTGATGCGGCGGGCCGAAACGCTCTTCCAAGGATTCACAATCGAATCGAGCGTTGCCTCCGGATTGGGGGAGAAAAGAACGTGCGCGTGATTGGGCATGATCACCCACGCGTGTAAGGTGTAAAAGGCGCCTTCGCCGTGCCATAGAGCGTTTTCCAGGGGGAGTCTGGCGGACGGTTGCCGCAGCAGGCAACGGCCGTGGCCGGAGTCCAAACATTTCTCAATCCGCCACGCGATGCGCCATTTAAACTCCCGTTCCGCCCATGGAGACCGCGGTTTGGGATGTTTCGCCAGCCAAAGATTCCGTTCCCGCAGCAGATCGTCGCGGACGGATTGTGGCAGGGCGTCCGCAAGCCGGAACGTAACGAAGCAAGCGGCGCCGGGCTGCATCCAATGCGGGAGGCGGTTGCGGGTCTGGACGATATTCGCGCACGGATCGAAGAATCGGATGTCTTCGATGTCCATATTGAGAGCGTTCGCCGAATGCGTGCGATGTGCAAGCCTGGAGAGGGGATGCGGCGGGGGCGCCCATGATAGGGGTAGGGACGGGGCATTGAGTTGCCCCGCCCCTCCCTCCGAACCGGAC
>CAYSZK010000178.1:0-5039 GCA_964435495.1 uncultured Verrucomicrobiales bacterium | reverse complement strand
AAGACAATCCGGGAAAATCAACGTGAACACAATGCCCCTTATTTAAGCGCCATTCTGGTCTGTCCCCTAGTAATCCTGTGAGCAAGTTGTGTGAGTACCGGGGGACCGGGCCGCTGCGAAACCCGAAATGGGCGCCGAAGCTGCTGGGCGGATAGCGGCGGCGGCGCGTTTCAGGGCCGGAAGGCGGCGGTGATTTCGGCGAGGGCGTCCTCGTCTTTGGGACAGGGGGCGCGGTGGAGGAGCCAGGTTTCGGTGTGTTCGGCGCAGGCGCCGGGTTCGAGGCGGGCCAGGGGGCCGAGGGTTTCGAGTTCGAGCATGCCGGGGTTGGTAAAAAGCTCGGTGTTGCAGCCGAAGTCGGGGTACCGGGCGGCGGGGTTGCCGGGGTATTGCTTGACGAACCAGACGCCGTCGAGGTGGTAGCCGGCCCAGCCCTGGCGGTTGAGAAGCCCGATTTTTTGTTTCGTGGGCGCCTTGGGGTCCTGGCGCATGCGGATGAATCGCCTGCCCCAGGTGAAACGGGGGTCGGCCATGTCCGTGTAATGCCAGAGGACGACGGGGCGCGCGGGGAGGAGATAATCTTCGTGATGGCGGAAATCCTCCTGGGGCAGGACGGCCTCGCCGCCGGCGGCCATGACGGAGAGCGCCCACGGGGCGAGTTCGACGGCCCAGGGGTTCCGGTTCCAGATGCGGTGGACGACGCGGGCGGCGTTGCGGGCGGGGTCCACGCGGATGGCGATTTCCTTGGCGACGCCGGCGCCGGGATCGACGGGCTGGATGAGGACAAGCTCGTCGCCGCGGGTGCGGACGGCGACGGGGGAGTTGTCGGGGTTGTAGGTGCGGGGGTCGGCCTCGGGGGCGTGCCACAGGCGGTGGCCGCCGAAGACGTTCCAGGCGCCGCCGCCCTGGATGCCGAGATGGGGTTCGCATTCGAAGAAAAGGTTGCGTTCGCCGCGGAAACCGGCGCGGATGATGCGCGGTCCGGCGTCGGCGGTGGCGACGAGCTCGATTTCGCGATTGGCCACCCTGTAACAGGCGGGCCATCCGGCGTGGGCGATTTTTTCGATCATGGGGGGCGGGGTTTGTAGAGTCGGCTTAGCGGGTTGGGGTGGGGGTTCCAGAATATTCTGGGGGAAGCGCGCGACCTTTTTGGGGGTGCGGGGTTGGAACCTTGTGAAAGCCATACGATTGAATCCATTGGGGCTGGTGATGGCGCTGCTGCTGACTTGTTCGGTGGCGGCGGTGTACGCCGGCAAAACTTCAGACAAAACCGCGCGGTATTACCTGGCCCAGACGGCGACGTTTTCCAACCAGGTGATCCGGCTGGATGTAACGCATCTGGTGCCATTCAACCCGGTGCGCCAGGTGGAAGGGGTGCAGTTCTATTGGGCGCACACCTTCGACGATGAGGAGAACGTGCCGGGCGGCTGGATTCCGGTGGCCGCGCCATCCAATCTGGCGGCGGCGATGGTCAAGAAGTATGGCACCGCCTTCGATTTCGACGGGCATCCGCGGGCGCGGGACGTCGAGACCGAAGAGTTGCGCGGGAAATTGGTCCTGATCGGGGAGCGCCTCTGGATCGTGGATTTGACGACCGGACTGCCTGCGATCCTGAAGGATATGCGCCTGGAATTGGGCGCCCCGCCCGAGGGCGGATATCCCGGTGTGGGCGGACCTGGAGGTCCCGGCGGCCCAGGAGGTCCGGGACGGCCAGGGCACCGGCCGCGCCATCCTTGACCGCGTTTGTATTGCGGTGGCTGGGGAAGTGGCGGATGCTTTCCGGCGGCGGTCAAAAGGGGCCGCCGCCGGACGTTTGCGCCGGGCGGCTGAACCACGGAGGAGATGGCATGAATTCGCGAAACATGAATTGGGGCGGCGGAATTGGGGTGCGTGGATGGGGACTGGTGTGGGCGCTGGGGCTTGGGTGGGCGTGTGCGGCGCCGGGGCAGGAGACCAACACGCCGCCGCGGCGCTGGGCGGTGCCGGTGTGGGAGTGCGAGACCCCTTCGGGGCATTTTGCGGTGGACGTGCGGCAGATCGCGTCGGTGGCCGTGCATGAGTACGTGGTGGAGGGGGGCGTCAAGGCGGTGGAATTGACGGTGGTGATGAATGGGTCGGCGATTGCGCGGTTCTATTTTGTGGAACCCGTGCGGGCGCAGGCGCCGCTGGGGATCGGGCAGTCGGCGGTGGACCGGTTGCAGGACAAGGTGAAGGAGGGGGCGGAACGGTTGGCGGGAAAGACGGGGGACGACGCGTTGCAGAACCAGGTGATCAAACGGTATCCGGAGGCGACGCACGCGCACACGATCGAGTTCAGGCTCAAGAGCCGGGAGCAGGTGGACACCCTTTTCAAGAGCGCGCTGGAGGCGTGGCGCCAGCAGCGGGCGGAAAAGGTGAAAGCGGAGTAGCGGGGCCGCCGTTTTCCACGAGCCGGGCCTTGGCCTTCTTCGCGGCTTTTTTTGGAATCGTGTGATGATTGAGGCCGGAACAACGCGGGAAGCCAGGCCGGGGCGTTACCCCGGTTCCGGGGCCGCGTCCTGGATGGCGGTTGGGGCTTGCCGGGAAGGCGGGTTGGCCCGAAGCTCGCCGCCGCGCATGCTTGAATTGCGGGATGTGACGGTGACCGTGGGACCGGCGGGGCGGGAGCAGACCCTGTTGCAAGGGGTGTCGGCGGCGTTTCCGCGGCGGCATTTTGGCGCGATCATTGGGCCGTCGGGGTGCGGGAAGACGACCCTGCTCAAGGTGGTGGCGGGGTTGATCGAGCCGTCGGAGGGGGTGGTGCGGTGGGAGGGGCGGGACCTTGCGGAGGATGGGGATTTGGCGCCGTCGGAGCTGGGGTACGTGCCGCAGTTCAGCATTGCGCACGGGCATTTGACGGTGGCGGAAAGCGTGCGGTCGGCGATGCGGCTGCGGGTGGCGGGATGGGACGCGCGGGATCGGGAAACGCGGCTGGGCCGGATTCTGGAGCAAACGGGGTTGGCGGAGATTGCGGACCGGCGGGTGCGGCATTTGTCGGGGGGGCAACAGCGGCGGCTGGGGCTGGCGCTGGAGATCGTGAGCGATCCGGTGGTGCTGTTGTGCGACGAGGTGACCAGCGGGCTGGACCCGAAGTCGGAGGATGATGTCGTTGGGTTGATGGCGCGGCTGGCGGAGGAGTCGGACCGGACGGTCCTGCACGTGACCCACAGCCTGCGCCACCTGGACCGTTACGGGTCGGTGACGCTCCTGCACGAGGGGCATGTGGCGTATCACGGGCCGGGGGCGGCGATGCTGGAGTACTTTGGCACGGCGGATTCGGAGGCGGTCTTTCCGCGGCTGGCGGAGCGGACCGGCGCGGATTGGCACTTGCTCCGGAAGGCGGACGCCGGGATCGCCTACGGGGGCGGGGAGGCTGGGGAACGAGGGGAGGGAGCGGAGGCGGGTTGGGAAGGGAATTCCGGGGGGGAAGAGGGCGGCGCGGGAAGTGGCGGGCCGTGGGGGGAAGGCGCGTCGGAGGACGAGCAGGAGGCGGGCGCGGGCGGGGAGTCCGCGGCACGGCGGACGCCGGGTCTGTGGGTGCAGTGGCTGGAGTTGACGGCGCGCCGGTGGCGGCTGTTTTTCCGGCAGGGAAGCCAGGTTTGGCTGCAGGCGCTGCTGGTGGCGGCGTTTCCGTGCCTTGTGGTGTTGTTTGCCTATCGGGGGCTTCCGGATATCCGGCACTTGAGCATGGAGGGGGACATTGGCGTGCTGGAGCGGTTGCGGGAGACGGTGCGGTTCGGGCCGCAGCGG
Organism: uncultured Verrucomicrobiales bacterium; assembly: GCA_964435495.1. GTDB lineage: Bacteria > Verrucomicrobiota > Verrucomicrobiia > JADLBR01 > JAIBCM01 > CAYSZK01. The sequence continues at coordinate 1,274 of CAYSZK010000178.1, read as the reverse complement.
AGCCGGGTGGGCGGGCTGGTTTCGGGGCTGGTGATGTTCCAGGTGATTTTGCTGGCGTTGATGGGGTCCAACAACGCGGCGCGGGAGATTGTCGCGGAACGGCCGTTGCTGGAGAAGGAAAAGTTGGGGGGGCTGCGGCCGGGGGCGTATCTGGCGTCGAAGGCGGCGTTCCTTGTGGTGCTGGTGGGGGTGCAGTCGGTGTGGATGGCGTGGTTTGTGAAATTTGTGTGCCGGTTTCCGGGCGGCCTGCTGGAGCAGGCGGAGCTGCTGTTTCTGGCGAACGCGGCGGTGACGGCGGTTTGCCTGGGCATTTCAAGCTGGGCGCGGACGACGGAGGAATCGTCGCTGGTGTCGGTCTATCTTGTCGGATTCCAACTGCCGTTGTCGGGGGTGATCCTGGCCCTGCCGGAGACGGTGGGGCACGCGGTGCGCCCCTTCATTGCGGCGTACTGGGGATGGTCGGGCGTGCTGCAGACGATGAAGCAGACGGACTTCTACGACCTCGCGGTGCGGGTGGCGGAAACGCCGGTGGCGATTGGGGGGTTGTGCCGGTGGGTGTTGGTGAGCCATGTGGTGATCGGATTGATGGCGGCCTACACGGGGTGCCTGCGCTCCCAATGGGGGCGGGGATGAATTGGATTGGGGAAACGGCGCATGGCCGCCCGGCGCGCGGGTGGAGGATGGAGGGGCCACCCGGAATCGGGCGCGCCGCGGGCGCCGCGGGGGCCGCCGGGCGATTGGGGATGGGAGGGTGGACAGTTCTTGAGTTGGGCGGAGGCAGGACTAGGTTGAGGTCGGATTATGGCTAGACGGGCGAGTTCGCGGGTGCACGGCGGGTGGCTGGCGCTGCTGGCGGCGTTGGTGCTGGTGGCGGCGGCGGGCGGCTATGCGCTGTTCCGGTTCGGGAGCGATCCCTTCCGGACGTTGCCGGCGCTGGAGATCGAGGCGTACCGGGAAAGCGCGGACTCGTTGCGCGGCAATGAGTACAAGGTGCGCGGGACAGTGGACCGCGCGTTGGGCTGGCATCCGAAGGAAGGGCGCCTGCTTTCGATTGAGATCGAAGGGGCGCGCGAGCCGGAGCCGTTGCCGGTGCTGGTGCCGGCGGAGTTCAACCACATCAACGTGCAGCGCGGCCAACGGTTCGACCTGCGGGTGACCGTGGTGCGCGACGGGGTGGTCCTGGTCAAGGATATGAGAAAAAGCTGAATGATGAAGGCGCGGCGATGGGAGAAACGGCGGTGGCGGGCGGCGGTGGCGGTGGCGCTGGCCGTGGG
>CAYSZK010000177.1:0-5207 GCA_964435495.1 uncultured Verrucomicrobiales bacterium | reverse complement strand
CGCGCCGGCCGCCGCCGAGGCGCCTGGGGCCGGGGTTCCGGCGGCGCCGGCACAACCTTGACCGGGGGGCGGGCCATGCGGCGCGGGGGCCGCGTTTGGGCCGTGTGCGCATCGCTTGCGGTGGCGGGCGTGTGGGTGGCGGGTTGCGGCGGGGGGCGCGAGCGGGCGGACCTTGTTTTCATCAACGGCGTGGAACCGGAGAGCCTGGACCCGGCGATTATTTCGGGGCAACCGGAAGGGCGGCTGTGCCAGGCGTTGTTCGAGGGGTTGACGGCGCGGGACCGCGAGGGGCGCGTGGGGCCGGGCATGGCCGAACGGTGGACCGTGAGCCCGGACGGGTTGGCCTATACGTTTTTCCTGCGGGCGGACGCGAAGTGGAGCAACGGCGAGCCGGTAACCGCGCGCGATTTTGCGCGGTCGTGGGAACGGGCGCTGGCCCCGGCGACGGCGTCGCCGTACGCGGAAATCCTGTACGCGATGGCGGGGGCGGAGGCGTTCAACAAAGGGGAGATCACGGACTTTTCGAAGGTGGGCGTGCGGGTGGTGGATGCCCGGACGCTGGAGGTGCGGCTGGCGTCGCCGACGGCCTATTTTCTGGAGCTGCTGCCTTTTCCGACCTGGTTCCCGGTCTATCTGCCGGGGATCGAACGGCACGGCATGGATTGGATCAAGCCGGGGCGGCTGGTGTCCAACGGCGCCTACCGGCTTGCGGAGTGGCGGATCAACGACCGCATCCGGCTGGAGGCCAACCCGCATTACTGGCGGGCGGACACGGTGCGTTTGCGGACCGTTGAGGCGCTGCCGATCTCGGCGGCGACGACGGCGTTCAATTTCTACAACAGCGGGCTGGCGGACCTGACGCTGGACAAGGGGCTGGTGCCGCCGATGCTGCTGGGGGAGTTGCGCAAGCGCCCCGACTTCCATTCCGCGCCGATCCTGGCGACCTATTTTTACAGGTTCAACACCACGCGTCCGCCGTTCCAGGACGCGCGGGTGCGGAAGGCGTTTGCGATGGCGTTGGACAAGGCGTTTGTGGTGGAACGGATCACGCGTTGCGGCGAACCGGTGACCGGCGCGTTCACGCCGCCGGGGCTGGAGGGGTATTCCCCGCCGTCGGGCCTGGCGCGCGATCCGGAGAAGGCGCGGCGGCTGCTGGCGGAGGCGGGGCATCCGGGGGGCGCGGGGTTTCCGGTTGTGAGCCTGTTGTTCAACGCGACGGAGCAGGACGAGGAGATCGCCAACGCGGTGCAAGGCATGCTGCGGCGGGAACTGGGCGTGAAGGTCGAGCTGCGCAAGCAGGAGTGGAAGGTCTATCTCAACACGCTCAACCAGCTGGATTTCGACATGGCGCGCTCGAGCTGGGTGGGGGATTACCCGGACCCGAACACGTTTCTGGATTGTTTCGTGACCGGGCGGGGCAACAACCGCACGGGCTGGAGCCACGCGGAGTACGACCGGTTGCTGGCGGAGGCGGGCCGCACGGTGGACCCGGCGGCGCGGCGGGCGTTGCTGCGGCGGGCGGAGACGATCCTGGTCGAGGGGGAGGCGCCGATTGCGCCGGTGTTCCATTTCGTGGGCGTAAAATTCTTCGACGCCAACCGGCTGGGAGGCCTGGTGCTCAATCCCATTGACGAGTATCCGCTCCGGGAGATGTACCGGAGGGACCGGGAATGATCCGGCGGATCGGGGTGCGCCTGCTGCTGGCCCTGCCAACGCTGGTTGCGGTGGTGTGCCTCACGTTCCTGTTGATCCGGATGGCGCCGGGCGGCCCGTTCGACAGGGAAAAGGCGATGCCGGAGCAGATCAAACGGCAGCTTGAGGCGCAGTACAAATTGGACGGGACGCTGCCGGAGCAGTTGGGCGGTTATTTGTGGGACGTGGCGCGCGGGGATTTGCGGCTCTCGACGCAGTACCGGAACCGGACCGTGAACGAGATCGTCGCGCAGACGCTGCCGGTGTCCATGGGGCTGGGCGCCGCGGCGTTCGCGGTCGCCGTGCTCGGGGGGACCGTCCTGGGCGTGTGCGCCGCGGCGGGCCGCAATCGGTGGCCGGATTACGCGCTGATGCTGGCGGCGCTGGCGGGGATCTCCGTGCCGTCGTTCGTGGTGGCGCCCTTGCTGATCCTCGTGTTCGCGTTTGGAACGGGCTGGTTCCCTGTCGGCGGCTGGGGCGCGCCCATCCAGGTGGCGCTGCCGGCCCTGGCGCTGGGGCTTCCCTACATGGCCTACATCACGCGCCTGGTGCGGACGAGCATGCTGGAGGTTTTGTCGTTCGACTACATCCGCACGGCGCGGGCCAAGGGGCTCGGCGAAGGGCGGGTGCTGTTCGCGCACGCCCTGCGGAACGGCGCGATGCCGCTGGTCTCCTACTCGGGGCCGCTCGCGGCGAACATTTTGACGGGATCGCTGGTCGTGGAGACGATCTTCAACATCCCGGGCATGGGCCCGTTCTTCGTGAACTCGGTTTTGAACCGGGACATGTTTCTTGCGGGCGGCGTGACGCTGGTGTACAGCGCGCTGTTGATCGCCTTCAACATCGCTGTGGACCTGGCCTACACGGCGCTGGACCGGAGGATCGAGGCGGCATGAACGCGGTCCAACGCCCCGGAATCTGGACCCGCTGCCTGCGGACGCCGCGCGTGGTTGCCGGGCTGGGCGTGCTGGCGGGGGTGGCGCTGGCGGCGTTCCTCGGGCCCATGATCTCGCCCTACGCGCCCGAAGCGCCCGGACCGGCGGCCTTTTCGCCGCCCGCGGCGGCGCATCTCGGAGGCACCGACCTGCTGGGGCGGGACATCCTCACTCGGACCATGGCGGGGGCGCGGATTTCGCTGATGGTGGGCTTGTTCGGCGCGGCGGTGAGCCTTGTGATCGGCGTGGCCTATGGCGCGGTGTCCGGATTCGCGGGCGGGCGGACCGACCTGCTGATGATGCGCGTGGTGGACGTGCTGTACGCCGTGCCGCGGTTGTTGTTTGTGATCGTGCTGGTCGCGGTGCTGGACCAGCGGGTGAAGGGCGCGCTGGCGGCGCGCGGCCTGGGCGAGTACGCCCCCGAAGCGAAATTTCTGCTGCTGTTCATCGGGCTGGGGGCTGTGCAATGGCTGTCGATGGCGCGGATCGTGCGCGGGCAGGTGCTCACGTTGAAAGCCCAGCCGTTCGTGACGGCGGCCCTGGCGCTGGGGCAGCGTCCATGGGCCGTGCTCGTGCGGCACATCCTTCCCAATCTGGTGGGCGTGGTGATCGTCTATCTGACCCTGACCATTCCCGTGGTGATCCTCGAGGAGTCGCTGCTGAGTTTTCTGGGCCTGGGCGTGCAACCGCCGATGGCGAGCTGGGGGACGCTCATCGCGCAGGGGGCGCAGGCGGTCAACCCCGTGCGCAGTTACTGGTGGCTCCTGGCGGTCCCCGGAACGGCCATGGCGCTGACGCTGCTGGCGTTCAACTTCCTGGGCGACGGATTGCGGGACGTGCTGGACCCAAGGTGATGGCGCCGCGCCGCGCCCCGTTCAATCCGCCCGCCGCCAAACGGTCGCCTCCGCCACGCTCCACTGGAACTTCCGCCGGTGCTCGCGAATCAGGAACGGCACATCCAGCCGCGCCTCCCTCCGAAACGCCCCCGACAACGCCGCATCCAGCCCCTCCAACGTCCGCACCGCGCGCCCGCCGTTCTCCCGCCCTCCGATCCACCGCGCCGCCGGGGTGAACTCCTCCATCCATGTGTAGGGCGACGTGATCACCGCCACGCCCCCATGCCGCACCAACTCCGGCAACCGCGCCAGAAACGCCGCCGGATGCGGCAGACGGTCGATCACATTCGCCGCGAGCACGGCGTCGAACGCGCCCAAATCCCGCCGCAACGCGCAGGCGTCCCCCACCTCAAACCCCACCCGCGCCACTTCGATCCCCGGCGGCACGCGCGCCTCGGCGGGCGCATCCAGCAGCCCTTCCTCCGCGATCCGGTATTCCACGCGCCCGTCCCGCCGCAGCGTCTCGCACACGCCGATGAACGCCGCCGAAAAGTCGATGCCGGTCACCTTCGCAAAGCCGCGGGCCATCTCAAACGTGGACCGCCCCACGGCGCACCCCACGTCCAACGCCCTCCCCTTGCCCGCGCGCGCCGCCTCCCACACCAGCCGGGCGCACCGCTCGGGGAAACAGCCCGCGTCCGGCCCAAATTCCCACGGCATCCGCTCCCCGGCGGCGCCGTAGTGGAACAGGAGATATTCCGCCACCAGCCGCGGCCGCTCGTAGGGATTTTCCACAGCGGCGCCGCTGTTCACGCGGCAAGCAGCTTCCTGAGATACTCCGCCGGCTGGTACCCTTGCAGAACCACGACGGTCCGCCCTTCCCGGTGCATCCGCACCTCCGGCACCGCGATCTCCGGGGTTTTGTGCGGGGCGAAAAGAATGTCGTCGTGGGTCGCGTTCCGCGCGCTCGCGAATTTGTCCGGCGTCAGGTGCCCGCCCAAATGGTCGCTGCGCCCCGTCGCCACATGGACCGTGCCGAGGACTTTCTCGTCCTGGATGTCCCGGCCCGACACCGGCAGGTCCTGGGTGCCGAAGCCCAACTCGCCGATCTCCCCGGTCACCGGGTCGGCGGCGACCTTCGCTCTGTGCGCTTCGACCACGCCCGCGTCTCCGGAAACCAGGTCCATGCCGATGATACGGCCTCCATGCACCTTCATCACCCCGATGGTCCCGTCCTCGTAGCGCATGGGGAACTCGCCGTCGGCGCCCACCGGCACAAAATAGACCTCGCCGGCCGGCAGATTGGCCACATCGGGCGTTTTGCCGCGGCAAAGGCCGTGGCTTTTCTGGGCCTCCTGGCCGCCCAGTTCCAGCCGCAGGGTGTGCTTGGAAGCGCCGTTCACGACAAAATCAATCTCCACCCAGTCCGCCCGCGTCATGCCCAGGCGCAGCTTCTCCGCCTCGCGGCTCACCTCGTTGTAGTCCACGGCCAGGCCGCTGGAAAGAATCACCGGGTTCAGCCCGTGCAGCGTTGCCCCGCGGAATCCGTATTTCTTCGCGTGCGCCGTCAACGGCGCCGTGGCCGAATAGGTCGAGACGCACAGGACGATGTCGTACTTGGTGTAGATCGCCTCGTCCATCCGCACCTCGCGCCCGTGGGTGTCGATCGCCGTGTCCGGAAGGTCCAGATTGCGGGGGGGGGGGGGGGGGGGGGGGGGGGGGGGGGGGGGGGGGGGGGGGGGGG
>CAYSZK010000176.1:0-5314 GCA_964435495.1 uncultured Verrucomicrobiales bacterium | reverse complement strand
ATGACCGAACTTTTGCCGTTGCGGGCGATTGACGGCAACGCGTTTTTACCGTTAAGGTAACGTACTGTGAAACCATGCTCCCTCCGCGACGTCGCCCGCGCCGCCGGCGTCTCCGAAATGACCGTTTCCCGCGCCCTTCGCAATCATCCCGAGATCGCCGCCGCCACCCGCGCCAGGGTTCTGCGCGAGGCGCGCCGCCTCGGCTACCGCCCCGATCCCCAGTTGGTCCGCATGATGCATTATCTCCGCGCCGCGCGCCGCGCCCGCGCCACCGAAACCGTCGCGTTCGTGTGGCCCGACGCCCTCCCCTCGGAGATCGCCCCCAACCCGTTCCTCCGCCTCCTCCGCGATCACGCCGCCCGCCGCGCCGATGGGCTCGGCTTCCGCATCGAGGAATTCCACCCCGCCGCCTCAGGCATGACCTTCGCCCGCCTCAACTCCATCCTCGTCCACCGCGGCATCTCGGGCGCCATCCTTGGCCCGCTGATCCGCCACCCCGCCCTGGACATCCCCCTCGGCTGGCCGCGGCTTTGCGCCGTGATCATCGGCGCCGGCCACCGCACACCGCCGCTGGACCGCGTCCGCCACGACCATTACCAGGGCGTCCGTCTCGCCTTGGAGGAACTCACCCGCGCCGGCCACCAGCGCGCCGCCCTTTGCCTCGTGGAATCGGAAATCGCACGGCAGGCCCGCGCCTGGGAAGCCGGCTTTCTGTGCCATCACTCCTTCCCGCCCGCCCGCGCCGCCACGCTCCGGCTGGTCAAGCCCGATTTCGCCGCCGGCCCCTTCCGCCGCTGGCTGGACCGCGTCCGCCCCACCGCGCTCCTCGTCCAGAACGCCGCGCGCGCCCGCTTCTTCCGCGCGCTGGCCCCCGCCCTCCGTCGCCTTCCAATGGTGCTGCTTGACTGGATGCAGGAAGACACGGCCTTCGCTGGCATCGACCAGCGGCGCGCGGCCTGGGCCGCCAACGCCGTGGACCTGGTCACCGCCCGTCTGTTGCGCAATGAACAGGGCCTTCCGGAATCCCCGCGGACCATCCTGACCGAAGGCGTCTGGACCGGGCGCGTGCGCCGGGCCGCGGAACCCGCCCCGCAAGATTCCCTTGCGGCTCCGGACAACGCGGGTTAGTTTCCCTCCAAGTTCGCTCTCCAACGGCATAATCCCGCGACCCCCTTTAGAACTCTTTGGCACTGTGAAATACCTCCTTATCTCTCTCCAGTTGATCGTCGCTCTCGGCATTTTGAACGTCTGGCTTCTCCGCCGGAACAAGGCGACGCCCTACCGCGGCGGCGGCGCGAGGAACCTCCGCGAGGAGTTCGCGGCCTACGGGCTGCCTTTCTGGTTCATGTGCCTGGTCGGCGTGCTCAAGGTCGGGCTGGCGATTGCCCTCCTGGCCGCCCTTTGGATGCACGACCTGGCGCGTCCGGCGGCGATTGGCATGGGGCTGCTCATGGTGGGGGCATTCGCCATGCACCTCAAAGTGAAAGACCCGTTGGCAAAAGCCGTGCCCTCCCTCGCCGTCCTCGCCATGTGCGCCGCCATCGCGCTGCTCAGCGCCCCGCGGTAACGGAACGAACGGCGTCAAAACGCGGCCACACACAGATAGGCGTTCAGCGCCAGGTAAAACAGCGCGGGCGCCAGTTGGGGCGGGCGGTCTTTGATTTGGATCCGGACACAAACCCCAACCAGCATCATCAGGGCCAGCCCGGCCGCCGCCGCGCGCCCCAGCCACGGCTGGCTCAGCCCCGCCACCAGGCCCACCGCGGCGCATAATTGCAGTCCGCCCACCAGCGGGCGCCACGCCGGAAGCTGATACCGGACAAACTCCCGCTTCATGTAGTCCGACAGAAAACAGGCCGAGCCGTATCCGACGAAGGAAATGGCGGAAAAAAGGATGAGAATGACGTTCAAGGCTGGGAATACGCTAGAGCATCCCAGCCCCCGCGCCCACCCCTGTTCTTCGGCCAGGCAAGTCTCCATTCCCGCATGGGACGCGGCCCGCACCGGACCCGGCCGGCGCGAACGTCCGCAATCCGCCGGGCGCAATCGCTTGAAGCGCGGGCTTGGCAACGTGGCCCGCCCTTTGTAAGGGACGGGTCCCTTTATGCCCGCCCGCATTGTTCCGCACACCCACTGGGACCGCGCCTGGTACTGGCCGGTCGAACGCTTCCGGCCACGCCTTGTCGAATGCCTCCTCGCCGCCTTGCGCAACTTGGACCGCCACCCGGACTACCATTTCACCTGCGACGGCCAGACCGCCATCCTCGAAGACTTCCTGGCGGTCTGCCCGCACGAGCGCGCCCGCGTTGAGCGCCATGCCCGCGCGGGCCGCCTGCATCTCGGGCCGATGTTCGTCCTTAGCGACCTCTACTGTACCGGCGGCGAAGCCCTGATCCGCAACCTGCTCCTTGGCATGGACCACGCCGCCGCCCTGGGCGGGTTGCAACGCACGCTGCACATGCCGGATACCTTCGGCATCACGCCCTCCCTCCCGATGATCGCCCAAGGCTTCGGCCTCGCGGCGCTGACTTTCATGCGCGGCGTGCCGGGCGAACTGCCGGGCCTTACGGACATGGCCCGCGGCGGCGCCCAGGCCGGCATCCCCACCCTGCCCGAGGGAACCCGCCTGTTCCGCTGGCGGGCCGCCGACGGATCGGAGATCCGCGTATTGCGTTTGCGCGATGGTTATGCCAACGCCGCCAACGGGATCGGCTTTGATCGGGAGAAAGGCGGGATCACCGTTCGCGCCTACGCCAACGCGGTGCGGGCGGCGCTGGAAAAGCAGACCCGCGACGGCCAGGGCGCGCCCTGGCTCCTGCTGGCCGGGGTTGATCATCAAATCCCGTGGGATGACCTTCCGGCGGCCATCGCGGAGGCCAATCGCGCGCCCGGGGAACAACTCCTCTTCGCCGGTCTGGACGCCGCGGCGGAGGATCTGCTCGCCCGCGACCCGGCGGACCTGCCGGTCTTTGAGGGCGAGTTCCACGGCCACGGCGCGGCGAGCGTGCTGGGCGGAACGATTTCGGCCCGGGCCTATCTGAAGCTGGCCAACGCCGCCGCCGAATCGGCCATGCTTCACGGGGCCGAGCCCGCCCTCGCCGCCGCCGCGCTGCTGGGAACGCGGGACGAGTCCGAGCACACCCTCGCGCACGGCTGGAAGCTGTTGCTTCTCAACCACCCGCACGACGACATCTGCGGTTGTTCGGTCGATCGGGTCCATGAAACCAACGAGGAGCTTTTCCGGCAGGCAACCGAAAGCGCCCGTGCCGCGGAGCGCCGGGCCTTCGCGCGGCTCTTCCAGCATTACGGCGCCAACATGCCCGGCGACACCCGCCCCGTGTTCGCGCTCTTCAACCCCCAGGCGCATCCCTCCCACGCGGCCATCCGGTACGAACTCGATTTCGAGGGCCAGCGCGCCTGGGGCGATCTCGAAATGCCGGATGCCTATGCGCTCGTGGACGACGAGGGCCGGGAAGTGCCCTTCCGCGAGCTGGGCCGGCGCCAATCCACGGCGCACCCCCGCAACGTGCTCGAATTGGAAATCCACGCGCCGCTTGCCCCCGCCCGCTTCACACGGCTCCATCTCGTTCCGCGTCCGTCCGGCCCGGCCCGGGAATGCGGAAAATCCCCCGCCCTCGAAAACGAGCACCTGCAAGCGGAGTTCGCACCCGATGGCACGCTGGCCCTGACCGGCAAGGCCTCCGGCCGGAAATGGGAGGGCCTGGGTTTGTTCTCCGAGCAAACCGACATCGGCGACAGCTACGATTTCGCGGACATCCCCGGCGAGATCGAACGCGCGATCCCGCCCGGAGGAACGGTCTCCGCCATGCCCGCGGGCGGCGGCTTGCGGGTCTGCCGTTTGGCCACGACCCTGCGCCTGCCCGCTGGATGGGACGCGGAAACCCGGACGCGCCGCACGGAGACCGTGGCGGTGCCCGTGGTTGCGGACTTCGTTCTGGCCCCGGGCGCGCGCCATCTCGATGTCACGATTGAGGTCCGCAACGCGGCCCGGGACTACCGGTTGCGCTGGAACCTGCCCTTCGCAAATGCCCCGGCCGAAAGCCTCGCGGGACTCAAGTTCCACACGGTGCGCCGTCCCGCGGGCGAGCCTCCGCCGGGCGCCGAAGCCCCCCGCGTCCATCCCGAGCATCCGGCGGACGCATTCGTTGCGGCAAACGGATTGGCGCTTTTCGGCGGCCATCCCTTCAACTACGAATTGGTCCCCGCCCGTGACGGAACTCCCGCGCGCCTCGCGGTGACTTTGCTGCGCGCCGTGGGTTACCTCTGCCATCCCGCGCCCTTGACCACCCGCCCAGGCAACCACGCGGGCCCCCATACCGCCACTCCGGGCGCCCAATGCCTCGGGCGGACGCTGCGTTTCCGGTTTGCCCTCATGCCCGCGCTCGACGCCGATCCCGCGCGGTTGTTCCGGGATGCGATGCGCTGGCGTTCAAGTCCCGCGGCGGGATTGATCGATCCGACAGCGGGCGCCTACCCCGAGCGGACGCCGGACCACCCCAAAGCCGCGAGCTTCTACCGCCTTGAAGGCGCCCCGGACGCGGTTGTCAGCGCCTTCAAACCCGCGTTTGACCGCTCGGGTGCGGTCATTCTCCGTTTCCATCATCCCAGCCCAACGGACGCCGAAGCGCGGCTGGTCCTGGCCGGTGACCTGGACGTCCGCCCATTCCTCACCAGTTTGGAGGAACGCCTTGGCGCGGGCCAGGAACCCCTGCCTCGCGGCCCCGATGGCGCCTTCCGCCTCCGCCTCCCCGCGTGGGGCCTGACAACCGTGCGCCTGGAATCCGCCCACAACCCGTAGCGGCCCGGCGGGACGCGCCGTCACGCGCAATTCCTCACGCGTTCGGGTTCGTGCGCTCACACCCGTTGTTACGGATTTTTCCGCGCCGCGCCCGCATCCACCCAGCGCGCGCCAATCATCCAGGCCCGCGGCGCGGACGGGATGCCCGTCTCATTGCGCTGCATCAACGCCACCACATGGTCCACCGCCGCCGCGCCTTCTTCCTCGACGTTCTGGTGAATGCCCATCCGCGAGCCGTCATCCGTCGGACAATCCAGGGTATAGAATGCCGCTGAACCGGGCCGGGGAGATGCCGGGATCGGCCGCCCAGAGGCAGTCAACGGCGTAGCCCAATTGCCCGGCGCGGCTTTTCGCGCCGTCGAACAGCCGCCGGTAATGGCGGAACTCCCGCCAGCCCTCTTCCGTGGGATAGCTGGTCACGAACGCGAGAGGCGCCCCGCGGTCCAGGGGTTTGCCGGCCCGCCGCGCGGCCATCAACGCCGCCAGTTGCGGATG
>CAYSZK010000175.1:0-5377 GCA_964435495.1 uncultured Verrucomicrobiales bacterium | reverse complement strand
CCGCGACCGTGAGCCCGACGAACCCGCGGCGCATGAGGGCGGCGGTGAACTGGAACACGGCGACGCGGGCGGCGGCGGCGTCCACGTCCCATTCCCGCGCGAGCGCGCCGGCGATTTCGCCCAGGGCGCGGCGCCCATCGATTTCCCTCCAGAACCGGGCGCCGCGTTCGTCCAGGAGGAGGCGGGGCCGGCGGCGGAGGCCGAGCCGCCGGGCGAACCACGCGGCGGGGCCGGTGGCGGCGGGGAGTTCGGCACGCACCTGGAGGCGGCCTGTGGCGTCGGGGCGGGCTTCGACGCCAGGCATGGGGGCGGGGACGGCGCCGAGGATGCGCGGGTTATGGATATCGGCGGGGCGGGGGTTGATGCTCAATGGAACTCCTTGCTGGAAAAGTCGAGTTCCCCCGGGTGGGCGGTGCGGACGATGCGCCCGTCCTCGATCCAGAGGATGCGGTCGGACATTTTCAGCATTTTGAGGTCGTGCGTGGCGGAGATGATGGTGACGTTGAGGGTTTTCTTGAGTTCGGCGAGGAGATCGATCATTTCCTGGCCGGTGTGCTGGTCGAGATTGGCGGTGGGCTCGTCGGCGAGGACGATCTCGGGGTTGTTGGCGAGGGCGCGGGCGATGGCGACGCGCTGTTGCTGGCCGCCGGAGAGCTCGGCGGGTTTGTGGAGGATTCGATGGCCGAGGCCGACGAGTTTGAGGATGCGGATGGCGCGTTCGCGGGCGGCCTCGCCTTCGACCCCGGCGAAGGCCATGGGGAGCGTGACATTTTCCAGGCAGGTCATGACCTGGATGAGGTTGAACGTCTGGAAGATGTACCCGATTTTGCGGCAGCGCAGCCAGGCGAGCTCGTCGGTGTCGAGCTGGGCGATATCGACCTGGTCGATGTACACCTTGCCGGAGGTGGGGCGGGAGAGCGCGCCGATTGCGTTGAACAGCGTGGACTTGCCCGAGCCGGAGGGTCCCATGATCGAAAGGTACTCGCCCTTGAACACCTCCAGCGTGGCGCCGCGCAGCGCGTGGGTTTCGACGCCGCCGGTGCGGTACACCTTGCGCACGTCCACGGCGCGGATGACGCGCTGGCGTTCCTCGTCTTTCGGCGGATTGAGGAGGGCCTCCAGGCGCCGGGGGTCGAGGGAGGCAGGGGCGGGAGTCATACGTTGCTCCGCAGGGCGTTGGCGGGAATCATGGAGGAGGCGACATGGGCCGGGTACAGGGCGGCGAGGACGGAGAGCGCGACGCCGCTGGCGACGGCGGCGGCGGCTTGGGCGAGCAGGGCGGGCCACGCCTGGGCGAGCGCGGCGCCGACGAGCCCGCCGTAGGTGAGCGAATAGACGCCGATGGAAAAGAGCGCGCCGGCCACGGCGCCGGCGAGCCCGCCGACAGTGCCCATGAACGCCGATTCGATCAGAAAAATCTGGCGCACAAACGCGGACAAGGCGCCGAGGCATTTCATGGTGCCGATCTCGCGGAAACGTTCCGTGACCGACATCAGCATGGCGTTGCTGATGCCGATGACGGTGACCAATAACGAGATGGCCACGATCCAGAGGGACCGGAACTTTTCCCGCGCCGCCCCGGCGGCGGCGCGGGCCTCCTGCTCGGGCGTCGGGCGGGCCGACAGGTCCACGGACCGGAACGGCGCGGGGATGGGCGGATGCCCGGCGCGGGTGAACGCCACGACGGGTTGGCGCGCCCTGGCGAGGAGGCGGGCCCAGGGAACGCCGTCCGGGGGCCGGCCGCCGGCCACCACGAGCGCGCTGGCGCCGTCGGCGAGGTTGGCGAGGGTGGGCTGCTCGACCGGGAGCGCGCGAAACGGGAGGGGGCACGGGCCGCCCGCCGGGGAATGCCAGCGGAGTCCGGCGAGCTTGCCGCGTTCGAGCTCGAGGAAAAGGCGTTCCTCGTGGGGCGCGAGCGGGCCGGCGGCGAGGACGGCGACGATGCGTCCGGCGGGCGGGCCGGTTTCGGCGGTGAGAAAACTGAGCATGCGGCCGGCTTCGGCGCGGACCGATTCCTCGGCGGCGACGCCGCGGCGGAGGCTTTGGCCTGTGAGAATGGACATTAGAAAGGCGATGCCGAAGACGACGCCGGTGATGGTGACGACCGAGCGCCCGAACCGGATGCGGATGCCCTGGGAGACCACGCCGAGGGCGACGCGGAGCGGGAGCCGGACCTGGTTGGGGATGGCGGACGGGGCGGTCATGGCATTTTTAACCACGGAGGACGCGGAGGGCGGGGAGCGGAGGTTTCTGGTCCTTTTCCACCACTAAGGACACGAAGAACATGAAGGGGGGGGAGGAAAGAAGGGGAATCGCAGGCGTGGGCATGGGGGGAGTCCGGTTAAAAGGGGGCGGAGGAGACGGCGGCGTTGATGAGGCGCAGGGCGATGGTGGCCATGCCGATGAGGCCGACGCCGGTCATGTATCCGGCGAACAGCGTGGGCGCGGTCTGGAGGAAATTCCGTTCTCCGAGTTTTTTACGGAGATAAAAGCGGCCGACGAGCGCGCCGACGATCTCGAGGGCCATGTAGTGGGGGAGCTGGCCGAAGCCGCGGACGAGGCCATAGACGAGCATGACGGGCAGGCCGAAGGAGGAGAGGAGCGTGAAGAGAAGCGTGATCACGCCGAAGCCGGAGGCGATGAAAGGGAGCTTGAGCGCCTTGCCGAGCTCGGTGTCGGCGAAGGGGAGCGTTTCGCCGCCGGGCGGCGCGTAGGTGGAGGAGAAGAGCAGGATGGTGTTCTTGGCGTGGAGTTCCCAGTTGATCTGGGCGGCGGGAAAGATTTCCGAGGGGACGGGGTCGGAGTGCCAGATGAACCCCCAGAAGACGGCGGAGAGCAGAAAGAGCGCGGGGAAGGCGACGGCATCGGCTTTGACGAGCGACGGGAACGAGACGCCGGTGAGTTCGTTGGTGCGGTAGGACTGGGCCATGTAGCCGAGGTTTTCGACGGGAACAGGCGCGAGCCAGATTTCGACGCCCTTGGCGCCGGAGAGCAGGAAGCCGACCTCTTTGACGTGGGGAATGGCGACGTTCTGGCCCGCGATGCCGAGGAGCCGCGCGTTGACGTAGGAGAGGAACGGGTTGTAGAGGAACAGGAAAAAGACCAGGAAAAACAGGATCGCGGGCTGCCAGTTGACGAGGAATCCGCTGAGGAGCAGGAGCGCACCGGAGGCGGCGGCGTAGAGGCCGAGGGCGAGGGCGATGGGATAATCGCCGCGCCCGGCGCGCGGGGGGGCCCAGGGATCGCGCCGTTCGCCCCCGGCGGCGGCCTCGGCGCGCGCGGCCAGGACGCGGCGGCCCACGTCGCGGAAGGTGGCGAAGACCGAAACCGCGGCGATGCCGAAACCGGCGCCGATTCCAAAGGAAAGCCAGAAATCGATGCTGTTGGAGAAGGTGGTGTTGACCGTGTTCATGCCGGGCTGCCAGGTCTGGAGGATGCCGGCGTGGTGGAGGGTGGGATTGACAATGAGGGTGATGGCGATGGCGATGAACGAACCGACAACCGACCAGAACGGGAGCACCATGCCGAGAAGCACCACGGAGGCGTCGAGCGCAAGGCCCGTCGGCGTCGCGGGCAGGATGGCTTCCGTGGCGGTGGTGAGGTCCAGGAACGGCTGCGGAATGAGGAAGAACGGTTTGGCGAGGAAAAGGCTGGTGACCGCCGGGATGCCGACCTGAACCATGCCGAACGCGACGCCCACATAGGCGCCCAGCGTGAACACGCGCCAGCGGTTGACGGGGCGCGGGCCGTCCGCGGGGTTTTCCGGCGCGCGGGCGTTGGCGGGGTCCGCGCGGGAGGCGTCGTCGGCCTCGGCGAGGGCCATGGCGCCCTGGGCGTTGACGGGGGCGAGCGGGAACGGCAGGCGTTCGACGTCGGAGGTGAGGCGGAAGAGGACGTAGCCGAGGGTGTATTTTTTGACGAGGGAGACAGCGCCCAGGCCGAAGGCGATGGCGATGGCGGGCCACCAGGCGGGGTGGAGCAGGTTGCGTTCGAGGATGGCGGGGCTGTCGTGGGGCGGCGCGAACCACGCGGGGAAGGCGCCGAGCATGCCCGCGTCGCGCGCGGCTTCGGACCCGACGAGGTAGGCGCGGAAGACCAGGTCGCCCATGGGCCCGCCGGGCGCGAGCGCGTTGGCGGCCATCATCACCCAGGCGGCGTGCAGCAGCACCACGAGATTTTGGCGCGAGAGCGGCTGAAGCGCGCGGCGCGCGATTTCCATGAACAGGATGACGGTGACCCACTGGCCGGCCATGCCGATGTTGTTGCCGGTCATCAGCGTCAGGTAGATGCCGCCGGGCATCATGATCAGGCCGCAGAAAAGGATGCCGGCAACGGTGGTCCAGCCGAACCCGGGCTTGAACTCCGCGGGCGGCTCCAGGAGCGTGCGGTAGGCTTCGAGGTCCCGGTCGATGGGGCGTGGGGTGGCCATGGCGTCAGGCGGGTTGGGCCGCGGCGGGCGGCGGTTGGGAGGCGGTGTCCTGGCGGAGGCGGGTCCGGGCTTCCTCGTAGAGCTCGGCCCGGCCATGGGGCGTGACGGCGCGCCAGTGCAGGAAATGGCGGCGCATGCCCGCGACGAAGGAGCGGTTGAGGCGCAGCCACGATTCGCGCGTGCCGGAGAGGCGGGTCAGAACCAGGCACGCCTTGAACTGGCCGGTGTCAAGGTCCGGCGGCGTGGCGATGAGGAGGCGCTGGGAGACGGCGAGATCGAACGGCTTGAGCCAGACCGTCGTTGCAAGCTGGGGCACGTACGCTTCCGCGCCGGGATCGGCGACCGCCATGCGCGGGTCGGCGGCAAAGAACGGGCCGGCGCTGCCTTCGGCGTGGTCCCGGAGCCAGCGGTCGAAGAAGGCGAGCACCGCGAGGCGCCCCTTGGGCCGGAAGTTGAACGGGAGATCGAACGCCAGATCGTCGCCGTCGGGTTCGGGAATGCGCCATCCGGCCTCGTCGGCGGGCGTGGCGATTTCCATGGCCTGGCGCGCGGGAAACCAGGTGGAAAGGACCGTGGCGGCCATGATCGTGAGCGACGCGTAGATGGTGGAAAGCGACGCGAACGTCATGTTAAGGCCGCCGGTCCAGCCCAATTCCGTGAGGATGCGCCCGGTGCCCTGCGACAGGAGATAACCCAGAACGCAGCCGACAACGGCATAGACGAGGGCCTCGGCGATGAACATGAAAAAGACGTAGCGCGGGGCGATGCCCACCGCGTTGTACACGAAGATTTCGTCCCGGCGCTCGTACACGGACCCTTTCATTGTGTTAAGCACCGTGAGTCCGGCGATGGCCAGCGGGATGATGAGATCGACCAGGCCGGCGAGCGACCACTCGCGCGCGCGGCGGCCGCGGTAGGCGACGCCGTCCAGGCCGTAGTGGACCGGTT
>CAYSZK010000174.1:0-5709 GCA_964435495.1 uncultured Verrucomicrobiales bacterium | reverse complement strand
GGGCCGGGTGGATGCCTGGCGCAACTGGTTCGAGTACCGGGAGCCGGCGGAGTTTGTGGAGTCCATCCCGTTTGACGAGACGCGGAATTATGTGCAGGTGGTGCTGCGGAACGCGGATTTTTACCGGCGGTTGTACGCGGGGCGGCGCGAGGACCCGGTGCGGGTGGGCGTGGTGCGGGCGAAGTTTTACGTGGACGAACTGTACGCGGCGACGGTGGTGCGGGCGCTGGACGCGGTGGCGGGGTTCCTGGACGCGGTGGAGCGCAACGTGGTGGGGGGCGGGCTGGTGCGCGGGACGGCGATGGGGATGTTTGCGGCGGGGCATGTGTGCCGGTTTCTGCAGTCCGGGAGCGTGCAGGCGTACGCGTTTTTGTTTGGGCTTGGGCTGGCGTCGGTGGCGGCGTGGGCGGTGTGGAGGTGAGCCATGCCTGAGATCACGATATCGCCGCTTCTGTTTTTGATCGGGCTGCCGATCCTGGGGATTCTGGCGATTTTGCTGTTGCACGCGCCGCCGCGGGCGACGGCGCTGATGTTTACGGTGGCGGCGGCGGCGTCGGCGTTGCTTGTGGCGTTTGGCTACCGGGGCGCCGGGGTGCTGGCGTTCGAGCAGGTGATTCCGTGGGTGGAGATGCCGGGGATCGGGCCGATGGTGTTCCGGCTGGGGGTGGACGGGTTCAACCTGCCGCTGGTGGTGCTGACGGCGCTGGTGTCGGTGGCGGCGGTGTTGATGGCGCCGGTCGCGCCGCCGCGGGCGGCGGAATATTTCGCGTATTTGCTGGCGATTGTGACGGGTGCGTACGGGATGTTCGTGGCGACGGACGTGCTGCTGATGTACATCGCGCACGAAGTGGCGTTGATTCCGACGTTTCTGATGATCGGCATCTGGGGGAACGGCCGGCAGCGGGTGGGCGTCGCGTATCAGATGGCGATCTTTTTGGTGTTGGGCAGCCTGATCCTGCTGGCGGGCATCCTGGCGCTGGTTTATTCCCTGCATCCGGACGACCGGACGACCGACCTGGTCTTGTTGACTGAACGGCTGGCGAAGGCGCCGGTGATTCCGTGGATGCAGAACCGGGCCTATTTGCTGTTGCTTGTGGGGTTTGGGATTCTGGTGGGGTTGTTTCCGTTCCATTGGTGGGCGCCGCGGGGGTATTCGGCGGCGCCGGAGCCGGTGGCGATGCTGCACGCGGGCGTGCTGAAGAAGTTCGGGATCTACGGATTATTGCGTGTGGCGGCGCCGTTGCTGCCGGAGGGGGCGGCCCATTGGATGCCGTGGCTGCTGGCGCTGGCGGCGTGCAACCTGCTGTACCTGGGCTGGGTGGCGATTGCGCAGAAGCGGCTGAACGATCTGGTGGGTTATTCCAGCGTGATGCACATGGGCTACCTGTTTCTTGGGGTGGCCGCGCTCAACGAGCGGAGCCTGTCGGGCGTGGTGCTTTTGATGGTGGCCCACGGGCTGAGCGTGGCGGGCCTGTTTGCGGTGACCGGGCTGGTGCGGGAACGGACGGGGACGGTGATCCTCCCGGATTTGGGCGGGCTGGCGTCGCGGATTCCGTTTGCGGGGTATGCGGTGTCGGTGTTCGCGATGGCGTCGGTGGGGTTGCCGGGGCTGGCGAATTTTCCCGGGGAACTGCTGGTGTTTCTGGGGAGCTGGCAAGCGGAAGGCGGCCCTTTATGGTTTGGGGTTCCGGCACTGCGGGTGATGGTGGGCGTGGCGCTCTTCGGGGTGTTGCTGTCCACGGTGTACACTTTGCGGGCGGTGCGGGCGGTGTTTTTCGGCGCGCCGGGGAAGGCCGCGGTGGAGTCCGGTCCGGTGAGCCTGTCCAACCGGGCGGGGATCGTGATCCTGATTGCCGGGCTGCTGGCGTTTGGATTTGCGCCGTCGCTGCTGACCGCCAACGCGGCGTTGACGGCGCGTGAGTGGATGGGAGCGATTCGATGAACGGGATGGCGGGCATGCTGGCGGCGGGTGGGCCGTGGGTGTTGGGCGCGGCGGGGCCGGGTTCGGGCGCGGTGCTGGCGTGGTGGCGGGTGCCGGAATTGTGGTGGGTGGCGGCGGGGACCCTGCTTCTGGTGTGGGACGCGTTCCGCGGGAAAAAGTCGGGGTGGCGCGTGCCATGGATATCGTTGGTGGGCTTCGGACTGGCGCTGGTATGGAGCGTGTTGTGGGAGAACCGGCCGGACGCGGCGGCGTTTGGCGGTCCGTACGTGTGGGACGGGATGGCGGTGTTTTTCAAGCGGTTGTTTTTGCTGGCCGGGTTGGTGTCGGCGTGGATGACGGCGCGTGGGCAGGGGGAACGGGAGCACGGGCCCGGCAGTCCGTCGGCGGGCGGCCCGGAGGCGGCGATCCTGCCGTGGTTTGCGGTGGCGGGGATGGGGTTGATGGTGTCGGCGTCGGATTTCGTGACGGCGTTTGTGGCGGTGGAATTGCTCACGGTGAGTTTCTATGTGCTGGTGGCCGCGCGGCGGGATGACGCGGGTTCGCTGGAAGCGGGGGTGAAATACCTGATTCTGGGCGCGTTGTCGTCGGCGGTGCTGGTGTATGGAATCGCGTGGATATACGGATCGACGGGATCGCTGGCGTACGCTGAAGTGGCGGCGAAGGCGGGGGATGCCGGGGGGAAGGAGGGGTTCCGTTTCGGGATGGTGCTGGTGCTGGCGGGGGTGGCGTTCAAGCTGGCGGCGTTTCCGTTCCACTGGTGGGCCCCTGACGTGTATCAAGGGGCGCCGATGCCGGTGACGGCGCTGCTGGCGACGGGCTCGAAGGCGGCGGGGTTTGGACTGTTGTTGCGCCTGGTGGACGGGCCGTTTGCCGGGGAGGCGGCGTTTCTGCGGCCGTTGCTGGCGCTTGTGGCCGCGGGCTCGATCTTGTTCGGCAATCTCGGGGCTCTGGCGCAGCGGGATTTGAAGCGGTTGATGGGGTATTCGAGCATCAGCCACGCGGGTTTCCTGCTCATGGGCGTGGCGGCGGGCAGCCAGGCGGGGGTCGAGGGCGCCTGTTTCTATCTGATGGTGTACGTGTTCGCGACGGCGCTGATTTTCGGGGTGGCGGGGGAGCTGGCGAGCCACTTGGGCGGGTCGGAGCTGCGGCGGTTTGCGGGCATGGCGCGGCGGGACCCGGGGCTGGCGCTGATGCTGTTGATCGGGATGGTTTCGCTGGCGGGGTTGCCTCCGCTGGCGGGTTTTTTCGGCAAGTGGTTTTTGTTCGCGGCGGCGTGGGAGGCGGGCTTGGCGTGGCTGGTGGGCGTGGGGATCGTGGGCGCGGCGGCGTCGCTGTACTTCTATTTGGCGATCGGATGCCAGATGTTTTTCGAGGCGCCGGAGGGGGATGCGAAGGCGCCCCAGTTCGGGCTGGCCTTCCGGGCGTCGCTGAGCCTGCTGCTGCTGGGCGTGTTGGTGGCGGGAATGGTGCCGGCGCCGTTCTGGCGGCTGGTGCGAGGGCTTTGAGCGTTATCGCAGGGCGCCGCCGAAGGCTGGGCGCGATTCAGAGCGACCACTTTTTTCCCCGCATCACGCGGGTTTCAAACTCGCCCGAGTAAGCCTGGAGAAAAGCGGAGCCGACGGCGAACCATGCCAGCGCGGCGTAGAGCAAAGCGGTGGCGCTCCAGAACAAGGGAGGCGCGAGGGGTTGGCTGGCGCTTGCGGCCTGGAAGAAACCGGTCCAGGAGTGGGAGCCTGGACAGTGAACCCAGATTTTCACGGTCCACGCGGCGGAGAGGACGAGGAAAATCCAGCAGTAATTGCGGCGGAACCTGCGGAAGATGGAACCCATGCGGCTGATTTTGAACGTCGGGATCAGCAAATCCTCGGCCAGGGTGCGGCGCCAGTCTCCTTGGAGCATGGCGGGGTCCTGCATGACGACCGGCATGAGCAGGTGGGCTTCGAGCATGCGCACGCGGGCGCGGAACGCGTCGTAGTACCGGTAGCGGCGGGCTTCAATGATGAGCAGGAGCAGGACCAGGAACGCAGCGAAAAGAAAGATCAGGTGCGTGCCCTCGGCGTGGCCGAGGCCGTAGGTGATGTTTCCCGTAACCGCGACGACGCTCCAGTTGGTGGTTACGTCGAGGCGCTGGCGCCAGATCATGATGCGCCCGATCTCGCCCCGGTAGAAATGGGCCATGACGGTGTAGTAATCTTTCCACTCGAGGGGCGGGGGCTGGGGCGGGTTCACGGTTCCCACCGTAACCCGCCCTGGCCGGTCCTGAAAAGGCAAACCGCCGACGCCCGGCGGGCGGGCTGGGTGTCGGGAATGTGCTGGCAAAACGGCTTGGGCGCAGTAACCAAGGAACCATGAGGATGCTGGGCGCATGGATGGCGGTGGGGGTCTTGGCGATGGGCGCGCGCGAGGCGCGGGGCCAGGCGTTGCAGGTGGGGGCGGACACGTCCCTGCGGCAGGTGCTTGCGGAGATCGCGCTGCGGTATTCCGAAGCGCGGGCCGGGGAGAAGGTGCAGTTGAACATCGCGCCGAGCGGGGTGGTGCGGGAGCAGGCGTTGAAGAACGACGAACTGGACGTGTTCCTTGGCGCGGCGCCGGGGGAGTTGGAGGTGTTGTCGAAGGCGGGCCGGACGCTGGATGAGACGGCGACGGTGTTCGCGCGCAACGGGATTGTGCTGGTGGCGGCGTGGGCGGACAAGGAGACGAGCGAACGGGCGTGGACGTCGCTGGCGCAGCTGGATTGGGAACGGATCGCGGTGGCGAATCCGGACACGTCGATGTCGGGGGTGGCGGCGCGGGCGGTGTTCGAAAAACTGGAAATTCTGGAGGATTTGACGGGGCGGATTATTTACGAGAACGATTCCGACCGGGTTTTGCGGGCGGTGCAGCGGGCGCAGGCCAACGCGGGGGTGATTTACCGCAGCGACCAGGTCTATCTGAAACCGCGGGAGACATTCCGGGCGTGGGCGCTGCCGGAGGCGGATCATCCGCCGATTGTGTACAGTGGCGTGGTGTTGAAGCATTCGCGCAGGCCGGAGGAGGCGCGCGCGTTTCTGGCGTTCGCGGGTTCGGCGGAGGCCGGGGAGATCTGGGAGCGGCACGGGTTCGAGCTTCCGAAAGTGGCGGAGGCGCCGGCGCCGTAGCGGGAGGGGAGGGCGGCGGGAATGGCTTGCCTTCGCGCGGATGCGGGGTTCATTTCCCGGCATGGGCTTCATGACCCGGCTGGTGGTTTCGTTGTTGGCGGCGTTCCTGATCGCCGTCTCGTTTCACCAGCGCGAAGGGCACCGGCACCGGCTTTACGACGAATGGATATGGGAGGCGTCGGTGCGGTACTCCATCGATCCGTTGCTCATCAAGGCCGTGATCTGGCGGGAGACGGACTTCGATCCGTCCAGGTTCGGGCGCGCCCAGGAGCGGGGCCTGATGCAGGTGACCCCGGTGGCGGGAAAGGAATGGGCCGAAGCGAACAAGATTCGCGGGTTCCGTCCGGAGAGCCTGGCGGACCCGCGCACGAGCGTGTTCGCGGGGGCGTGGTACCTGGCGCGGGCGCTGGAACGGTGGAAGGACCGGGACAATCCCGTGCCGTTTGCGCTGGCGGAGTATAACGCCGGGCGCACGCACGCGCGGCGATGGGCGGCGGCGGGGGCGGATGGCGCGGCGGTGCGGACGGAGGAGTTTTTGGAGCGCATCGATTTTCCGACCACGCGGGCGTATGTGGAGGCGATCCTGGAGCGGCACGACCGGTATCGGGCGGTGCATGGGGTGGGTGGGGA
>CAYSZK010000173.1:0-5742 GCA_964435495.1 uncultured Verrucomicrobiales bacterium | reverse complement strand
AAATCCTGGACCGCCTGGGGCGCGTGCCCCCAGTACTTCGCCGGGTCCGCCTCGTGCGCGCGCAAGTCGGCGCACAGGATCACCAGCAACGAAGCGTCCGTCACCTGCGCCTGGTCCCACGCGGCGGCGCGGATTTGTTTCCGCAGCTCCGGGTCCCGGACCAGCACAAACCGGTAGTTCTGGATGTTGAAGGAGGACGGCGCCAGTTTCGCCACGCGGATCAATTCCGCCACGGTCGATTCGGGCATGGCATGGGCGGCGTCATAATGCTTCACCGACCGCCGAGTCTCTATCGCTTCGAGCACGTTCATTCGAGTGTCCTTTCTTTCTCCAAGCGCCTTCCACTTTCACTGCTTTCTCCGCGTTTCCCAAGTTGCCGCGGAGCCGGCGGGGCGCCCACCGCCAGCCGCGAACTCCTCCTCTTAGCTCCCTCCAGCCATTATGCAAATGGCCCGCCCTCGCGCGCCGTCCGCGAACTTCGTTCCAGCTTGCCTTCCCCACAACCCCGCCCTAGCAACCTTCCATGTCCCCCAAAGAACGCATCCTGCGCCAAATCCACGGTGACGAGGTGGACCGTGTTCCCACCCTGGGCGGCTGGATCGGCGGAGTCTCCGTCATTAGCAGCCTCGCCGGCATCTCCGAGGCCGGGTATCTTGAGAATCCCCTCCGCGCGGTCGTCCGCGCCCACCACGCCCTGGGCATCGACGGCATGGTCCATCCCATTGTCCACCATTCCGCCAGCCAGGTCCGCACCGGTTACATGCTCGAAGAGAAGTTCCTCGAAGAGGAACCGGAAGCCCTGCAGAAGGCCGCCGCCGCCATTCCCGATTCGGAGGCCGAGATCCTCGCCACGTTTGACCGCGCCGCGGCCGAGACGGAATTCCGGGGCTACTTCCAACGGGCGGCGGAGCAGTGGGCGGGCCTTGTCCCCATTCCGAATTTCTGGCGGTTGGGCGGCCACTTTCCGTTGTATCATCAATATGGCTATGTCGCCTTCCTCTCCGCCTGCGCCCTTTACCCCGAAGCCGTCAGCCGGATTTGGTGGAGCCGCAGCCTCGCCTCCCGCGAGGAGGCGAAGACTCTCTGCCGCCTCTACAAGGAACTGGACCTTGTCCCGCTGCTGTTCTGCGGCGAGGACCTGTGCAACAACCAGGGGCCCATGTGCGCCCCCGATTTCTTGCGCGCCCACTACTTCCCCCACGTCCGCATGATCCTCGAACCCCTCGTCAACGAAGGCATCCGCGTCGTATGCCATTGCGACGGCGACGTGCGTCCCATCGTCCAGGACTTTCTCGACGCCGGGTTCAGCGGGTTCCAAGGTTTTCAATACGAGCTCGGGGTCGATCCCTTCGACCTCGCCGCGATGAAACCGCCAGTCGGCGATCACCCGGTCATCTTCGGCGGCCTTTCCGTCACGCGCACGCTTCCGTTTGGCGGCCCCGGCGACGCCCGCGCGGAAGTCGATTACCTGTACGAGGCCACCCAGGGCGGGCGCGGACTCTTTCTCTTCACGGCCAACGTCACCGGCGTCGAGGTTCCCCCGGACAACATCCGCGCCGGCTACCACCATGCGCGGACACTCAAACCGCAGCCCGGAAAACCCTTCCCCAAACGCCCATGGCCGGAAGTCGTTCCGGTCGCAACCTAGCAGCAGCAAACAGGCCATGAATGAATGTCCGCCACAAGCCCGCCAACCGCGAAACTTTCCGCTTGCCCGCGACATGCCCCGGCGGCACAAACGCCCACGGATCAGGGAACAATGACTCCGCAACACCCCCACCGACCCCGGCCCGGCGGCAGGGCCGAAAAAGGAAACTCTTAGCAGTTGGAATAGGAGGACGGAATGAATGATCACGGCAAAGAATTCTCGATGATGCTGGGGGGGCCCCTGTACCAGTTGTATCTTCGGGTGGGACTGGCACGGCCGCCGCTGGACCTGCTGGCGCGGCGGATGATTGCGATCCCGTTGTTTGCATGGCTGCCCCTGGCAATCCTGAGCCTCGCGGGAGGCGCGGCATGGGGCGGCGTCCCGGTGCCGTTTCTCAACGACATCGAGGTGCACGTGCGGTTCCTCGTGGCGCTGCCGCTGCTGATCCTGGCGGAGGTGGTGGTTCACCAGCGAATCCGGCAGGTGATCGGGCATTTTACGGAGGCGGGGCTCGTGCCGCCGGATGAGGAGCCGGCATATTGCGGGATCCTGGCATCGGCGATGCGGTGGCGGAATTCCATCTTGGCGGAGCTGGTGATTGTGGCGATCGCGTTGACGGTCGGGCGGTTGCTGTGGCTGAACCAGTTTGCGCTTGAAACCGCGACGTGGTACGCGGCGCCCATGGAGGGCGCGGCGAAGCTGACGCAGGCGGGGCAGTGGTATTCGTGGGTGAGCGTGCCGCTGTTCCAGTTCATTCTCTTCCGGTGGTTCTACAGGATCGTGATCTGGTTTGGGGCGCTCCTGCGGATAGCGTCATTGAGGCTCCGGCTTGTTCCCACGCATCCGGACCGGTCGGCGGGGCTTGGGTTTCTTGGGCTGGCGGCCGAGGCCTTCATGCCGGTGGTGCTGGCGCAGGGGGCGCTGGTGGCGGGGATGATCGCGAGCCATATCTTCCACGGCGGAAAGTCGGTGCTGGACTTCAAGGTCGAGATGATTGGGGGGCTCATTCTGGTGATGATGCAGGTCCTGGTTCCGTTGTGCGTGTTCGCGCCGAAGCTTGCCGAGAGCCGTCGTGAGGGGTTGTACAGGTATGGGCGGCTGAGCAGCCGGTTTGTGGAACGGTTTGACGGGAAATGGACCGGGGGCGGGGGCGCCCAACCGGCGGAGCTGCCGGCAAACGATGACGTGAGCGGGTTGTGCGACATCAGCGGCGGTTACGAGGCGGTTCGCGGCATGCGAGCGTTCCCGTTTGGCCGGAAGGAGATCGTTCAACTCGCCGTGGGGGCGATGCTGCCGGTGGCGCCGCTGTTTCTAACGATGATGTCCCCGGCGGAGCTCATGAAGAAGGTGATGGGATTCCTGCTGTGATCCCGGCCGTGAAAAGGTGAAAAGGGGTCAGTCCTTGCATCGCAACAACGAACGTTTCGCCTGAATAAGCCTCCCGTTTTCGCAAATCTCAACCGCTGCGACAGCCCGGCCCACGTTGCCGATGTGTCCCATTGCCAGCCGCTGCGCAACCCATGCCGGCTTCACCGTGGTGCTTCTCCTCGGCCACCCCTCAAACTCCACTCGCGGCGCACGCGGCATGTCGCCACCCCGCCCCAACCCGCCCATACCAGTCAAACCCGTTTTGCTGGATTGCAAGGACTGACCCCTTTTCCGTTGGTCTCCCGCACCCCAATTCCATGCCCTTCATACCAATGATTCGCGGGCGCCCTTTGCTAATCCCCCTCCCGATCCTTCTTCGAGCGCCGCCCCTCCGTCATCCCGCTCGCCAATAGCTGGTCCAGGGAGCGGAAGTTGTCCTCCCGCGCCATCACGGTCTGCTCGCCCGACGCCTCCAGCGTCACGGGCACAAACGCCCAGTACACACGGCCATCCCGTTGCGCCCGCACGAACACCAGATAATCCCCTGGCGGCGTCTCCTCGTTCTTTTCCAGCCCCGTGAACAGGAACTCCCGGCTCGCCACCCGCCGCCCAATCGCCAGTTTGTACCTGTCCGGCATGGTCTCCAATTCCGTCCGGCTGCTCAACAGCACGTCCTCGTCCCCGGGAATCGGCTCCGCCATGCGCCCTTCCGCCAGCCGCAAATCCCCCTCCGCCTTCGCCACGGCCGCCCTTGCGATCCCGCGGGCCTTGTCGAGTTCGTCCAGCTTCTCCTGGCCGGCCTCAACCCGCGGGACGCCCTCGGCCTTGGACAAGCGCGCCCGCTCGCGGACCTCCGCCCGGCGCGCGTCGTAGGCGTCCTGCACCTTGCGCCATCCCACAAGCTGTTCCTCCGCCCAGGCCAGCTCCTTCTTTGCGTCCACCTGTTGTCCGGCGTTGTAAAGGCCCAGCCGGAACGCGCTCACCACCACGTCGGGTTCGTTCGACGCGAGGGTCTCCGGCCATTGCAGCCCAAGCTCCCGGGCCCGCGCCTCCATGCCGCCCTGGAATGCGCGCTTCCGCGCCTCGTTCTCTTCGCGGGCCTGCTGCAATCCCTGCTCCCACACGGACGCCGCCTGCGTCGCGTTCTGTTCCAGGTCGTTCTTTATGGCGTCGCGGAGTTGTTCGTACGCCGCCTCGGCCGCGGACGCGGCCTTCACCGCCTCCTCCACCGCCCCGCGCGCCAGCACCACCTGCCGTTCGCGTTCCTGCCGCACTTTCCGTAAAGGCTCCCGCGCCAGTTCCTGCCGCCGCTGCACCGCCTCAATCTCCGCCGTAAAAGGCCGCACAAGATAGGCGTACAGGTCCACCTCAAACCCCTCCGCCTCCACGACACACCGCAGGCGCAGGTCCCCGCTCCCTTGCACCGCAAACCAAACCGCCGCCGCCGCGATCCCCAGGCCGATCAACCCCAGAAACCAGAGCATCCACCCCCACGATCCCCGGCGCGCCGCCGGCCGCAAATGCCCCCCCGGCCCGCCGCCGACAGCCGCCTCCTCCCCAGTACGGGACGCTGGCATCCAGCGCGGGTCCTTCACCCCCGGCGGCGGAAAGGGCTGGCTCACCCGCCCTCCCGCCCGTCCAGGCGCGCCACCCGGATCAATTTATACGGACGCCCCGGCGTCAGCGACGATTCAATCTCCGCCGCGCATTCAAACCCCCGCCCCGGCGCCCCGCGCGCGACCCAGAAATGGCATTCCCCACGCCGCAACAGCCGCCGCGCCGACGCCGCCGTGCCGCACAACCGGTATTTCGCGCCCATCCCGAAAAATTCCCAGGCCACCGCGTGCGCCTCCGAGCCCGCGCGCCCCACGCACGCGATCCGGTATTCCTTCTGCGCCCCGCGCGTCACCGCCAGCATTGCCCGCAGGATTGTGATCAGGCCGCTGTCGCTCAACGGGCCGCGGTTGGCCCGCCGCATCCGGCCGATAAGCTCCGCCTCCCGGACAGGATCAAATACCTCCTGCCCGTGCCGGGCCTTCTCCAAGCCGATCCGCGAGACGATCTCAAGCCGCTGGTTCAGAAGCTTCAACAGCTTCCGGTCCAACCGGTCGATCTCCTGTCTGAGGGGTTTCAGGTTCATTCCGCAAATTCAACTCGCCTTCCGCGGGCGCCTCGGCCGGCTTCGGCAGCGGCACCCGCCGCAACTCCTCGGAATTGGGCAGCTCCGACAAGTCCTTCAACCCGAAGTGCTCCAGAAATAGCTGGGTCGTCTGGTAAATCAAGGGCCGTCCCGGCGCCTCCGCCCGCCCCGTCACCTTGATCAACCCGCGCTCCTGCAACGTCGCCACCACCCCGTCCACCGCCACCCCCCGAACCGCCTCAATCTCCGCCCTCGAAATCGGCTGCCGGTAGGCGATGATCGCCAGCGTTTCCATCGCCGGCGCGCTCAACCGCGTCGGACGCGTCTGCCCAAACAACTGCCGCACCCACGGCCCAAACTCCAGACGGCTCGCAAACTGGTATCCTCCCGCCACCTCCTCCAACACGTAGCCGCGCCCCGCCGCCTCCACCTCCTCCTCGATCCGCCGCAACGCCGCCGAAATCTCCTTCTCCGGCGCCTTCGCCAGCGCGCGCGCCGCCTCGTCCCCCCCCTCCTCCGCCGCGTCCGCCAGAATCCGCCGCATCTCCTTCACAGTCAACGGCCCCTGCGACGCGAACAACAACGC
>CAYSZK010000172.1:1361-5788 GCA_964435495.1 uncultured Verrucomicrobiales bacterium | reverse complement strand
ATCTCCTATCTCCTATCTCCTATCTCCTATCTCCTATCTCCTATCTCCCAACTACCATCTCCCAACTACCGCGCCCCCGGCGCCACCCAAAGAATGAAAGGCACGCGAATCGCGCCCGCCTCGCCGCCGCGCGCCCCGCGTATCCGCAACCATCCCGACCGGTTGCCCCACCCCGCCGTCCCCGCAACTTCGCACCGCACCTCCCACGCTCCATCCGCCCGCCGTTCCGCGGTTGCCCGTAGCGCGCCCTCGGGGGAAATCTCCACCGATTCGACCACCAGCCCGCCCGCGCCGTTGTCCGCCCGCACCTCCACGGTCCGGCCCTCGGTGGCTCCAGCGGGGACGACGCCAAAATAGATTCCCGAGGGCCGGCAAACAAGAAACCCAGCCACCCGCGCCTGAATCCAGACCGCGCATTCCCGTGTCCCGCCCTCTTCGCGGAACCGCGCCTCCGCCCGGAACCGGCCCATATCCAGCCCAGACGGATTGAAAACCGCCGTCCAACGCTTGTCCGCAGCCCGCTCAAAACGGACGGTCCCCGCGGGCGCAGCCGGCGAAACAGGCGCCCATACGGCGTCCACGGGGAGCGGAACCTCCGCCGTCACCGCCCCGCCCAGCCAAGCCACGTCGCCAAAATCCAACGCAGCCGTTTCAGCCGGCGCGCCGGGCCGCCCCGCTTTTCCCGCGAGCATGGCCTTCCAATCCCCGCCGGAAACCGGGCGGGAGATGGCCGCCCACTCGCGGGCGGCCTCGCCACTGGGCAGCCATACGCCATCCGCCGGCGCGTCCCGGCCTTTCGCGACGCGCCATCGGAGGGAATCGAGATCGCCCCAATGTTCGCGCACCGCGGTCCGCTCCCCGCCGGCCTCGCGCATGATCGGTTCCAGAAACGCCCGCCCAAGAACCGGCGCCCGCCCCGGTTCGTGCCCGCGGCCCGCCTCCCACGCGAAACACCAGCGGTGGCCCCCGTTCCTGTGGGGCAGGAAAAGGCTCGCCGCCGTGGCGAGCCTGCCCGGTTCGTCGAGTTCCCCCGCCACCACCAGCCCCGCCACGCAGACAGCGCCGGTCTCCGTGGCGCATGCCTGAAACCCGCCCGGCTTCGCCGCGACGAATCCGCGCACAAGGTCCGGCCGCCATGCCGCCAGACGCCACGCAAACTCCGCCCCGGCCGAATGGCCGTACACCACCACCGGGACAGTCCCGAAGCCGGGTTGCCCGGTCGCGGCCCCCATCTCCCCAAGCGCCCGCAGCAGCGCCCCGCCCGACCCGCCCGCCGCGCGAGGATAATCCACCGCGCCATCGCCGCGGAAATGGCAGCCCACAACCGCCCAACCCAGCCCGTGCGCCCAGTCCCGCCACTCGGACGCCTCGGCCCAGCCCCGCCCATCCCCATCGGTTCCGGGCACGAGAACAACCGCGCCCCGCGCCCTGCCGGGCGGCGGCGCCATGCGAAAGCGCGCCTCAAAAAAGTTTGCGCCCGCCTCCGGCGCGATGGCGCATTCCACAGCGCCTCCGTGGCCGCGCGCCGGCACGGCCGGGATCGCCACCGCCGCGGCGGCCGCGAGCGCCGCCGGCACAAACCGCCGCGGCCTCCTCAGGGCGCCACCGGCGCGCGCCAACTGGCGCCTCCCGTCTTTTTGCACAGTTTCTGGAGCGTTTCGGGCGGGTTGTCGCCCACGCTATGAACATAGAATTTCACATGCTTTGCCTTTAGCAAATCCTGGAAGTCGTTGACGGCGATCTCGTCCACGTAATCCTTCGCGTCCCCAAAAAAATAGATCGCGTCCGGCTTCTCCTTTTCCGCCACCAGCCGCGCCACCGTCGGAATCACGGACTCCTCCACCAGCGTCGAGTAGTAATCGGCGAAGTAATCGCTCGTCCCCCGCCGCTTGAGCCGGCGGATGGCCTTGTCATCGGCAAACAAGCTCCCCTTCACCAAGAGAATCCGCGCCCCCGGATACCGCTCCTCCACTTCGCGCCGCACCCGCTCCAGCAGCGGCTCCATGCTCCCGGAGCTGTCCAACAACGCCACCAACCGCTCCGGCCGCGATTCGATCTCCACGCCAAATAATCCCCCGCGCCCAGCCCCGCCCAGCCCGCTTCCCGAACCGCCCCCGCCCACCGCGCCGGCGGTCACCGCCGGGTTCGCCGCCGCCTCGGGTGGCGCGCCGCCCGCCCAGCCGCCCACCAAAGGCGGAAGCTCCACCGGCCGGTTCGCCAAAATCAGCCGCACCGCCGCCAGCGCCTCCGTCCGCCGCGCTTGGTCCACTGCGGCACTCGCGCCGCTCGCGCCACCGGCGCTCGCGCCCGTGCCGCTGGCCCCTGCGTCGGAGGCGCCCCCGCCCGCATTCCCCCCGCCGCCGGGCGCTGGTTCCGGAATGGGCGGCGGCGGCGGCGCCGGGGCGGCATCGGCGATCTTGACCGCGCGGAATTGGCCGGTGGACCGGACGGCCGGCGGGCCGTCCGCCACGCGCCAGCCCCACAGCGCCGCAAACAGCGCCAGATGCGCCGCGAGCGCGCCAAGCCACCAGCCCGCGCCCTTCCCGACATGCCGCAACACGTTCGGATCTCCGCCCATGATGGTTCCCCGGTTCCGCCCCGCGGCGTCACGCCTTCCTGGGTTTCCCCTTTTGGCCCTTGCCGTCCTTCTCCTCGGGGGCGTCCTCGCCGAGTTTGCCCGACGCGGCCCGCTCGAAAAAGCCCTCCACCATAACAATAGCCTTGTGCCATAACCGGCCCCGGGCGCGCATCGGCTCGGTTTCCTCGTCTTTCTTGCGTTGTTCCTTTTCCCGGTCGGTTTCCGCGACGATCCCCAGCTCCGCCGGCTGGTCCCGCTTGCCGCACCGGTCCATGAACTCGCGAATTTTACCCTTGGTAATCGCCTCCGCCTTCATCCCCACCTCGTCATAGACAAAAAACACCGGGCACATGACCCTGTCCAGGGGGCGCAGGACCGATTCCTCCAACGAATCCTTCGGGTCAAAGCCAATCGTGGCGACCGCCTTTGCCGCGAGATTCGTGCGCCCCTTGGCGGCGTCCCAGAGGGCGTTGGCGTGCTCCTCCAGCCCCACCAGATAAAGCGGCAGGCGTTTGAGCTGGCTGTGGCGCGCCACGCAGGCCATCGCGTCCTCAATGCGCTCCCGCGGATTCCCCCGCAGCTTCGGCGCCAGCGCCACATAACCGCGCTCGGCCAGAAACGCGATGTTGTCAATGATCTGGCCGATGCTCAGGTAATCGTAGCGCTGGTTGTACAACACCACCCCCTTGGGCTTGCCGGGCGCCGGGCACGCCATCAGGCAGGACGTCCCCGCCGACCCCGCGGCCCCAGGCAGGTTCAGCGTGCGGATGCCCGAGGGGATCAGGCCCCAAAAATAGGCGAACGCCGGGCAGGGCATCATCATCCGCTCCGATTCCGGCGCCGCGTCCATCTGGGCGGAGGGATTGGTGAGTACACGGAACGGCTTGCGCCGGTCCACCCCCAACGGCCATCGCTCCGGCTGGACCCGCCCCGTCAGCTCCCGCTGC
Organism: uncultured Verrucomicrobiales bacterium; assembly: GCA_964435495.1. GTDB lineage: Bacteria > Verrucomicrobiota > Verrucomicrobiia > JADLBR01 > JAIBCM01 > CAYSZK01. The sequence continues at coordinate 2,263 of CAYSZK010000172.1, read as the reverse complement.
TTGATCACCCCGGTCAAAAACGCCTGAAGCAGCCCCTCCGAGGTCTCGTTGCCGCAGTGGTAATAGATGGACATCCCCCGAAACTCGTGCCGCGGCGGCGTCACCGCCCGGATCGCGTGGCTCCCCGCCGCCCGCAACGCCTCCACAAACGCGTCGTTCTCCGCGTTCACCGAATCCCCGCGCGTCGAGTTCACAAACCAAACCACGTCCGATCGCCCCGCCACCGCCCCAAGGTCCGAAGCCCCTTGCATCGCCACCGCGTCCACCATGTCCGGCCGCTCCAACCCGATCCGCTGCCCCATCGTCGAACCTATCGAAAACCCAAAGATCACCAGCTTCCGCGGCTTGAGCTTGAAACGCGCCGTCAGCTCCGCCTGCGCCGACAGCACCGCCTCCGTCCATCGCGGGTCCCCCTTCCAATAAGTTTCCCCGGCCAGCTTCTCGTCGCCGCCGGGCGTGTCCATGTACATCGAGAATATCCCCAGCCCGATCGTGTCGGAGAAATATTTCCAAAACCGGCCCTGCAACAGTTTCCCCTCCCCCTTCGCCTTCGGCTTTGCCTCCTGCGGATGGGGACAATAAAAAATCAGGTTGTGCGCGTTCGGCCCCGCGCTCCCGTCCTTGCGCACCGGCATCCGGTACACCACCTCCACCTCCGGATTCGATTCCAGCTTCGTCTTCAACCGGAACGACCCCTCCTCCACCTTCACGTCCGCCGACACATGCGGAAAATCCGCCTGCAGGTCGATCCCCGCACCCCCCGTGAACCGCGCCCCCAGCTCCTCTATCAATTCCTCCTCCGTCATCCCGTCCGGCCCCTTCCCTGGCACCGCCGCCGCCACCGCCTGCCCCCCGCCGCCGCCGCCGCCGCCAGCCCCTTCGCCTTCGCCTTGGCCCTGGCC
>CAYSZK010000172.1:0-1261 GCA_964435495.1 uncultured Verrucomicrobiales bacterium | reverse complement strand
GCCTTGGCCCTGGCCATGGCCATGGCCTTGACCCGCAGCCCGCGCGCCCACTCCATCCCCTGCCCCTGCCTTCCCCGCCGTCGGCAATCCCGGCGGCACAGGCGCCGTCGGCAATGGCGCCCCATCCCCGGCCGCGCCCGCAAGGTTTGTCTCCGTCGCCGCCGGAAAAAACCGCCGCCGCGACTCCTCCCCCAGCGCGTCCTTGCCCAGCCGAACCCGCCCCTTTCCAACCCGCAACACCAGCACATCCCCCTCCACCCACGCCGCGTCGTAGGCGTACTCGCCACCCGACCGGAACTGGATCACCCCAGGCCCGCTTTCCACAGCCCAAACGCACGCCGCCGCAAACATCGCCGCTCCAAGCAGCACAACCCGCCGCCGCGCCGCCGCCCCGCAAACCGCGCCCAGCCCATCCCCACACACAATTCCGTTTGGTTTCATCTATGCTTTCCTGTTTACATCTCCCCCACGCGCCTCGTCAACTCGCAAAAACCGTCCGCGCCCAAAATTCCGATTCCGATACATTCTCAAATACCTCCGCCGGCGCCATGCGCCACCAGCCGGCGGGAAAACGATTTACATGGGGAACACGCCCGCCGCCACGCGCTCGCGCCGCGCCGCACCGGTCCGCATGCCGCTCCATTCCAACACCGCGCGGACGGCAATTTCCAAAAGTCGCTCCGCCACACCCCCAAACAACATTGCCGCGCGACTCGCCCGCGTAAGCCGGGATTTCAGTAACTTGTAACACACTGCGGCGCAGTTGTTTATGAAATACGGAAACATTCGCGGAGGCGTTTCCCCCTGCCCGGCAACAGGTTGCGCCACTTGCCACCGGTGGCAAATGCACCCACTAATTCCAGCCCAGGTTCAACGCGTATTCCCCAATCCATTCCGTAACGCGTGTTACAACTTTGTTGCACCACGGCCCAAAAACGTAACGGGTTCTAACACGACAGCACAAACATTGCCCAAAAACGGGCATCCAGCGCTCAAATGCGCGGAATCACGTAATCTTGTAATAAAAGGATTTCGTCACACAATTGTCACAATTCTTTTCTTGCGCTCGACCCGTCGCCGGCGCATTCTCGCCACGTCAACACGCAAATCACACGCATGAGCCACAGCGAAAACAGCCAACCCCAGACCGCCGCCGCATCCTCCGCAGAGGCCGCCGCGCCGACGGCGGCCACGCCGCGCCCAGCCCGGCTGGCCGTTCTCTGCGCACTGCTCGCCATGGCCGCCGCCACGTTCGCCGCCG
>CAYSZK010000171.1:0-5830 GCA_964435495.1 uncultured Verrucomicrobiales bacterium | reverse complement strand
CGAGATGGGTTCGGGCCGTTCGCAACAAACCGCGTCTCACGAGATCGGCCTGCCAAGGCGCGTTTTCGTGGGCTGAAGGACCGGTGACTGGTTCGAGGCGGGCAACGGGGTGTTGGCGGTCCACGATCAGGATCGACTCGCCATCCCGGACGCGGGCGAGCATCTCGCTCAGATGATTGCGCGTATAGGAAATATTGGCCTTATTCATGACGCCAACATGGACATATTTGTGTGTCCGGTCAAGGGGAGTGGCGCCTGCGATATTGGCGCCGCCAGCCATTCCCTGGCGATTCGGTCCCATCGGATTCATTGCGGTCAGCGTGTCTCCGGTAACGCTTGGGTGGACACGGGCCCGCAACGGCGTCTTGATGGGGCGCGGGATTGGGCGGGAGGGCGGGATTCGGTGCCGGGCTGGAGGAACCGGGCCGGGGGCGCGTCAGAGTGCCTGGACGAAAGACTCCAGATCCGTGGCTGTAATGGCGTGGCGGAGGAGGCGCCGGAGCTGATCGGGATCGTCCATCCCACCGATGATTTCGCGCAATCCCTCGGGCACGGATGAAAACCGCGTGTCCAGAGCTTCGAGGACCGCAGCTCGCAGGGAAAGGATTTTTCCTTCTTGGCGGCCCTCCTGGCGGCCCTCCTGGCGGCCTTTTTGGATGAGTTGTTCGGCGAGGCTCATGGCGGTGGACTTGATGGTGGGATTGGTCAGAGACTCAACTTTGCGCGTCAAGGTTCCGGTGTCAACATCGGCGCGGTCCAGGATGTAGCGCAGGGCCAGATGGAACAACGCTTCCGGCACGCTGGCCAGAAGGGGTTCGTCCCAAACCTCGCCGCCCATGAGGGCGCCGAGGGTCTCGGCTTTGAGCAGCCGCAGAACCAGGATGCCGGAAGGCGTGCCGGCAATGGCGTCAAAGGGCAGGGGACGATGCGGTATTGACCTTTTGCGGGAATGCGTTGAAGTGCGGGGCTCCATGAAAAAGCCGGTTGTGTTGGTCATCAGGGACGGATGGGGCATCAGCGAGGGGGGCCGCGCGGCGGCGGAGAAGGAGGGGAACGCGACCTTGCTGGCGAAGACGCCGTTCCACGACCACCTATATAGTACCTATCCGATGGGCACGCTGCGGTGCAGCGGGGAGGACGTGGGTTTGCCGGACGGGCAGATGGGCAATTCCGAAGTGGGCCACCTGAATCTCGGGGCGGGGCGGATTGTTTATCAGGATTTGACCCGGATCAACCTCGCGGTGAAGGACGGGTCGCTGGGCCGCATCCCGGTGCTGGTGGAATTGTTCGCCAAGCTCAAGGCCTCGGGCGGGGCGCTGCATTTGATCGGCCTGCTGTCGGACGGCGGGGTGCATTCTCATGAGAAGCATTTGCACGCGCTGTTGCGGCTGGCGAAGGGGGCGGGTGTGCCGCGGGCGCTGGTGCATGCGTTGATGGACGGACGGGACACGCCGCCGACGGGCGGGGCGGGGTATATGAGGCGGCTGGAGGCGGTGATCCGTGAGATCGGCTATGGGGAGGTGGCGACGGTGGTGGGGCGGTATTTCGGGATGGACCGGGACAAGCGTTGGGAGCGGGTGAAACAGGCGTGGGACGCGATTGTGCGGGGGGAAGGGGAGGCGGTTGCCGGGGCGGTGGAGGGGATCGAGCGGCAGTACGCGGCGGGAACGACGGACGAGTTTTTGAAAGCGATGGTGGTGAACAAGGACCGGCGCCCGCTGGTGCGGGACGGGGACGGCGTGTTGTGGTTCAACTTCCGGTCGGACCGGGCGCGGCAGTTGAGCGAGGTTTTTCTGCGGGAGGACTTTTCCGGGTTCGACCGCGGGACGCGTCCGCGGGTGGCGTATGTGACGATGACGGAGTATGACAAGACGTTTGGGTGTCCGGTGTTGTTTGGGCCGCAGTCGATGGAAAACATTTTTGGGCAGGTGGTGGCCGCGGCGGGGATGGCGCAGCTGCGGACGGCGGAGACGGAAAAGTATCCGCACGTGACCTATTTTTTCAACGGGGGGATTGAGGCGCCGTTTCCGGGGGAGGAACGGGAGATGGCGGCGTCGCCGAAGGTGGCGACGTACGATTTGCAGCCGGAGATGTCGGCGCGGGAACTGACGGAGATCGTGCTGCGGCGGCTGGATTCGGGGCGGTTTGACGTGGTGATCCTGAATTACGCGAACCCGGACATGGTGGGGCACACGGGGTCGCTGCCGGCGGCGGTCCGGGCGGTGGAAACGGTGGATGGCTGCGTCAAGCGGGTGGTGGAAAAGGTGCTGGGGATGGGCGGGAAACTGTTGCTCACGGCGGACCACGGCAATTGTGAGCGGATGATCGCGGAGGGCGGCGGGCCGCACACGGCGCACACGACGAACCTGGTGCATGTGATGTACGCGGCGGCGGACGCGGGGAAGTTCCAGGTGCGCGATGGAATACTGGCGGACGTGGCGCCGACGTTGTTGGAGATGCTGGGGTTGCCGAAGCCGGTTGAAATGACGGGGAAGAGCCTGCTGTCGCCCGCGCCGTAGTGAGGCGGGAACACCCCTGGAGCGGCGGCGCGGGACGAGGGAGCGATTCTCTCACGGAGCACACGGGGCACACGGAGGGGGAGGCGCCTGCGGCGCAGGAGTTGGGAGATAGGAGATGGGAGATGGGGGGGGAGACAGGAGACAGGGAACGGGCGTTTTTCACCAGGAAGCCCACGAAGGGGGGACGGAAGTGGAAGCGGCCCCCGCCACTTCATGTTGTTCCAGTGATAAAAGGGGTCGCCGTGAGGAAGTGGCGGGGCCGCCGCTTACCATATTGGACCACCAAGACGCATTGCCCCATCCAGCACGCTTTCTCGCCGCCCTCGACCCTCGACTTCCCCAAGTCTCCCACGGAGCCCACGGAGGGCACGGAGGGGGGACGGGGGATTCTCCCGCAGAGGCGCTGAGACGCGGAGGGGGAAGTTTTAACCACGGCGGACGCGGCGCGCACGGAGGGGCTTCGAGGTTGAAACAGTTCCCAGTTTCCTGACTCCCTCCTCCTCCTCCGCGCCTCGGCGGGAGAACTCCCCTTCCGTGGTTCCCGCGCCCTCCGTGAGAGATTCCCCCGTCCCCCGTCCACGGACGGAGCGATTGAAAGCGGCGCCGCCTAACGCTCACATCTGTTTGCTGGCTTTTTCGAGGGTCTTGCGTTCTTCGGGAGTGAGGCTTTGGAAGCCGTGGGCGGAGATTTTGTCGAGGATCGCGTCCACGCGGGCGTCGGAGGGGGGTACGGGCTTGGGCTGCTGGCGTTGGGAGCGGAAGGGGGGCGCCGTGGGGCGGGCGCGCGCGGGCAGGGAGATTCTGAGGTCGAACATGGGCGGGATGGCGGCGCCGATGATTTTGGCGTAGGCGACGCCGGTGGCGATGCCGGCGCGGGCGGCGGCCCCGCCGCCCGACCAGGACCGGGTCCAGAGCATGAGGAGGGCGATGACCGAAGCGAGGGCGACGAGGAGCCAGCGCATCTGGAACTCCACGGGGATAAGGATGAATTGGACCGTGAGCCGCGGCCACATGGCGGTCCACGCGGCGAACAGGGCAAGGACAGCGGGCCAGGGTTCGACGAGGCGGCCTGGGGTTGTCCAGGAGAGGGCGAGCCAGGCGGCGCCTCCGGCGAGGGATGCGGCGGCGTAGAGGCCCAGAAAATGCTTCCATCCGATTTGCTGGACCACGCCCCGGCCCCAGCCCCAGAGCCAGAGCATGGCGAAGAGGAAGCCGATAACGCCGTCGGTTACGAAAGGATAGGTGAGAAGCTGGCAGAGCAGGCCGGTACGGAAGCCTGCGGGGTCGAGCGCGAACCATGCGAGGAGCGGGGAGTCGGGGCCGCCGGTGAGCAACTGAAGGAGGAACAGGGCGGCGTGGGCGATGAGAAGATTGCGGAGGGCGCGGGAGCCGAAGAGGCCGGGAGAACAATCCATGGGCGTATGTAGCGTGGGGGCGCGGTGAACTCAACCACGGGCAGGTTTGGAGGTTTGGAGAAAAATGAAGTTAGGGGGTTGACAAGCTTGCGCGGGGAGCTAGAGAGAGCGCTTGCCTATGATCGAAGTTGACAATCTGGTCAAGCGGTATGCGGGCGTGGAAGCCGTGAAAGGCATCTCGTTCAAGGTGGATCGGGGCGAGATCGTCGGGTTCCTCGGGCCTAACGGCGCGGGGAAGAGCACGACGATGCGTGTGCTGGCGGGATTCCTGCCGCCGACAGCGGGCGTGGCGCGCGTGGCGGGGATGGATTTGCTGCGGGACTCCGTGGCGGTCCGGCGGAAGATCGGGTACATGCCGGAGAACGTGCCGTTGTATCCGGACATGCGCGTGGACGAGTTTTTGAGGTTCCGGGCGCGGTTGAAGGGTGTGGCGGGCAAGCGGGTGAAGGAGCGGGTGGAGGAGGTCAAGAAGCTTTGCAGCCTCACGGATGTGGGCAGGAAGATCATCGGGGCGTTGTCGAAGGGGTACCGGCAGCGGGTGGGGTTGGCGGACGCGCTGGTGGCGGACCCGGACCTGCTGATTCTGGATGAGCCGACGATTGGCCTGGACCCGAACCAAATCCGGCAGGTGCGCGGGCTGATCAAGGATCTGGGGAAGCGGCACACGATTTTGCTTTCGACGCACATCCTGCCGGAGGTGGAGATGACCTGTTCGCGGGTGCTGATCATCAACAAGGGGCGGATCGAGGCGTCGGACAGTCCCGAGAACCTGACCAAGCGCGTGCATGCGGGCGGGTCGGTGCGGCTGGAGGCGAAGCAGCCGGCGGCGGCGGTGAAGGATGCGCTCAAGGGCGTGGCCGGGGTGGACGAGGTGAGCGCGGCGCAGGACGGGGAGTGGTGCGTGGCGGAGGTGTTCGCGAAGAAGGGGGAGGATTTGCGGGAGGAGTTGTTCCGGCTGGCGGCGGGGAAAGGGTGGGCGGTGCGCGAGCTGCGGCGGCAGCGCGCGACGCTTGAGGATGTGTTTGTGGAGATCACGCACGAGGACAAGGCATGAATCCGAGGACGGTCTGGGTGTTGTTCACGCGGGAGTTCAGCGCGTTTTTCAATTCGGCGGTGGCGTATGTCGTCGCGTTTTTCTGGCTTTTGGTGACCGGGTTCACCTTCACGTTTTCCGTGGCGCTGCTGAACAACCGTCCGGGCGAATACACGGTGATGCAGGTGTTTTTCGGGATTTTCTTCATCTGGCTGGCGCAGGTGATGATCATGCCGGTGCTGACGATGCGCAGTTTTTCGGAGGAATACCGGATGGGGACGTTTGAGGGGTTGATGACGGCGCCGGTGCGGGACTGGGAGGTGGTGCTGGCGAAGTACCTGGCGGTGCTGGCGTTTTACGCGGTGTTGTGGGCGCCGACGGGGCTGTACCAGATTTTGTTGAAGCTGGTGGCGGCGGCGCCGGCGGCGACGGCGGCGGGGCCGGTGTGGTGCAGTTACCTTGTGGTGCTCCTGATGGGGATGTTCTACGCGGCGATCGGGCTGCTGGCGTCGGCCCTGACGAAGAACCAGATCATCGCGGCGGTGGTGGCGTTCGCGTGCATCGCGCTCTTTTTCTTCTCGGGCTTCTTCATCTATTTGAACCCGCCGCCCGGCATCCGGGCGTTCATCGAGTATGTGTCGGCCTACGACCATATGGAGCAGTTTGGCAAGGGCCTGGTCAACACGCGCGTGCCGGTGTTCTACCTGAGCATGACGGCGATGCTGTTGTTTGTGACCCAGAAGGTGGTGGAAAGCCGCCGCTGGCGGTCGTGAGGGAAGATTTGACGAGGAGACCATGACGATGAACGAAAAAGCGCGTCCATCCAGGCTGGCGATCGGGACCAGCGTCACGCTGACCCTGGT
>CAYSZK010000170.1:0-5846 GCA_964435495.1 uncultured Verrucomicrobiales bacterium | reverse complement strand
CGCGGGAAAGGACGTAATCGATGGCGGCAAGCGTGCCTTCGCGGCGGGCGGGCGGGGCGTTTTGGAAATCGCTCTTTGCGGCTTCGACAAAGCAGTCGCAAAAGTCGCCCCATACGAAATCGTAAAGCCTTTGCGCGGCTTCATTGAACCGGTACCCGGCGTAGGCGGCGTCGGAGTCGCGGATGAGTTCCTCGGCTTTCCAAAGGATTGCCTTGGCGAAGGCGGAGAGCTCGTGCCTGTCCGGGTCGGCGGCGGGGTCCAGCGGCCCCTGCAACTGGCGGAAGCGGCAGGCGTTCCAGAGTTTGTTGCAGAAATTGCGGCCCTCAACGATCTGCTGTTCGTCGAACCGGATGTCCTGGCCCTGCGGCGCGATGCGCATGAGCCCGAAGCGGAGGCCGTCGGCGCCGTAGGCGCGGATGAGATCGAGCGGATCGGGAGAGTTGCCCAGGGACTTCGACATTTTCCGGCCCTGTTTGTCGCGGATGATGCCGGTGAAGAAGACGTTGCGGAACGGGACGTTGTCCTCGGGACGGTCGGAGGCGCCGGGCTGGAACTCGAGGCCCGCGATGATCATGCGGGCGACCCAGAGGAAGATGATATCCGGGCCGGTGACCAGGACGCTGGTGGGATAGAACCGGGCGCGGGCAGTGGCGTCCATGGTTTCATACGCCCACAGCCACGAGGAGGCCCATGTGTCGAGCGTGTCGGGGTCCTGTTCCCACCCGGGGCCGGGAGAATCGATCTGGACGCGCCATTCCGCGCGGCCGGGGGCATACCAGACGGGGATGCGGTGGCCCCAGAACACCTGGCGGGAGAGGCACCACTCCTGGATGTTTTCGAGCCAGTGGTCGTACACCTTTTCCCAGCGGGCGGGATGGAAGCGGACGAGCCCGTCGAGCACGACGCGCAGCGCTTCGGGGATCATCCGGCCGCCGAGCATTTTTTTGTAATCGAGGAACCATTGCTCCGAGAGGCGCGGTTCGATGGGGACCTGGCCGCGTTCGCTGAAGCCGACGGTGTTTTCGTAGGGTTCCTCTTTGACGAGGAGGCCCAAGTCGCGGAGCATGGCGGCGGCCTTGGCGCGGGCCTCGAAGCGGTCCAGGCCGTCGAGCTCGGGCACTTCGGGGCAGTTCACGCGCCCGTCTTCGTGGAGCACGTCGCGGATGGGGAGATTGTGGCGCTGTCCGATCTCGAAGTCGGCCTTGTCGTGGGCGGGGGTGACCTTGAGCACGCCGGTGCCGAAGGCGGGATCGATATGGTTGTCGGCCACGATGGGAATCTCGCCGCGCGGGAACGGGCGCCAGACCTGTTTCCCGATCCATTTCCGGTAGCGCTCGTCGTCCGGGTGGACGGCTACGGCGGTGTCGCCCATGAGCGTTTCGGGGCGGGTGGTGGCGATTTCGAGGAAGCGGTCCTTCGTTCCCACGATCGGGTAGCGCATGGTGAAGAGCGTGCTCTTCTGCGGCGTCGGGATCACCTCCTCGTCGGAGATGGCGGTGTGGGAAACGGGGCACCAGTTCACCATCCGCTTGCCGCGGTGGATGTAGCCCTTGTGGTGGAGCTTGACGAAGGCGTCGAGCACCGCGCGGTGATAGGCGCCGTCCATCGTGAACCGGGTGCGGCGCCAGTCGCAGGAACAGCCCAGTTTCTTGAGCTGTTCGATGATGATGCCGCCGCGGTCGTGGGTCCAGGCCCAGACCAGCTTGAGCATCCCATCCCGCCCGATCTCGTGGCGGGTGAGCCGCCCCCGGGGTTTGCCGGCGGCCTTGTCCCAGACGTGATCGAGCGACTCGAGCTCGGCGCGGACCGACGGGGGAAGCTCGGCGGGCTTGCGGAGGGCTTTTTCGACGGCGGTTTGCGTGGCGAGCCCGGCGTGGTCGGTGCCGGGGAGCCAGAGCACTTCATGGCCGAGCATGCGCGCGCGGCGGGCGAGGACGTCCTGGATGGTGTTGTTGAGGACGTGGCCCATGGTGAGAACGCCGGTCACATTGGGCGGCGGGATCACGATGGAAAACGGCGGCTTCGCGGAGGCGGGATCGGCTTCGAAACAGCGTTGGTCAAGCCAGGCGGAATACCACCGCGCCTCGGCGGCGGCGGGCTCGTAGGCCTTGGGCAGTTCGGAGTCGGGTTGAGCGGTCGGACCGGGCATCCCGATTACATCGCAGATTCCGGGGGCCGGGTAAATGCGGAAGTCGGGTTGCCGTGTTGTTCCGCGGCTCTGGCGAATTCTGTCAGCCTCCGACAAGCGCTTCGACCCGGGCCAATGCTTCCGGTATCTTCGCGGTGTCCCGTCCGCCGCCGCGGGCGTTATCGGGGCGGCCGCCGCCCTTTCCGCCAACAATGGGCGCGGCGGCCTGGACCAGTTTGCCGGCCTGGACTTTGGCCGTGTATTCGGGCGAAACCGCCGCGACGAGCGCGACCGCGCCGTCATGCGCGGAGGCGAGAAAGATGACGCCCTTGAACGCCGGCTTGAGCGCGTCGGCCACGGCCTGGAGTCCGTCGCCGTCGAAGCCGTCGATGGCCTCGATGATGGCGGGAAGCCCCGCAATCTCGCGGGCGCGGCCGAGGAGGCCGGCGGCAACTTCGCCCGCGCGCGCCGCCATGCGGGCTTTGGCCTCTTTCTGCTGTTGCTTTTCCCATTCGCGAACCTCCTCCTCCAAGCGGGCGAGGAGGTCGAGGCGGGCCTGGAGGGCGGCGAGCAATTCGCCGGGGGTGAGGTGGGGCAGGGTGGCGAGGAAGGCGGCGTGGCGCGCGGCGGCGCGGGCCATCTCCCCCTTCTTGCGGACGAGCGTGTCGAAGCGTTCCGTGAGGCGCGCAAACTCGGCCTCGGCCCAGGGCCTGATGGCGGGGCCGCAGACAGCCTCGATGCGGCGGACGCCGGCGGCGATGGCGCTTTCGGAGGCCAGTTTGAAGAGCCCGACGGCGCCGGTTTGGCGGACGTGGGTGCCACCGCACAGCTCGCGGGAGAAGCCGCCGATATCGACGACTCGCACGGTCTCGCCGTATTTGTCGCCGAAAAACTGGAGGATCGTGGGATCGTTGCGGACTTCGGCGTAGGGGCGCTCCTCCCAGCGCACGGGCGCGCCGGCGGCGACGTGTTCGTTGACGAGGCGTTCGACTTCGGCGATCTCGTCCGGTTGCATCGCGGTGGGATGGGCGAAGTCGAACCGGAGGCGGTCGGGGCCGACGTAGGAGCCTTTTTGGGCGACGCCGTCGCCGAGGACCTTCCGCAGCGCCCAGTGCATGAGGTGCGTCGCGGAATGGTGGGCTTCGATGAGGGCGCGGCGCGGGGCATCGACGCGGGCGCGAACGGTCTGGCCGGCCTCGAGACTGGCGCCATCGGGCAGTTTGTGGATGGCGATCCCGCCGGCCCTGCGCGTGTCGAGCACGGGGATTTCGCCCGCGCTGGTGGCCAGGGCGCCGGTGTCGCCGACCTGGCCGCCCATTTCGGCGTAGAAGGGCGTGCTGTCGAGCACGGCGAGCGGGCCGTCCACGGCGAGGACCCGCGCTTCGGCGTCGAGGCGGTCGTAGCCGGTGAAACTGGAGGCGATCCCGTCGAACGCGCCGGCGCCGGCGACTTCGATGACGGCGCGCTGCTGGGCGGCTTTGGATTGCTCGCGCTGCCTTTCCATTAGGCGCTCGAAACCGGCCTCGTCAATGCCGAGGTTCCGTTCGCGGGCCATGAGCCGGGTGAGATCGACCGGGAATCCGTACGTGTCGTAGAGTTTGAAGGCGAACTCGCCGGAGACTGTCCGGGACTTGCCCGCGGCGAGGCGTTCGGCCTCTTCGTGGAACATCTCGATGCCGCGGTCGAGCGTGCGGCTGAACGATTCTTCCTCGCCGCGGATTGTCTCTTCGACCTGGCGGCGGCGGGAGCGGAGTTCGGGGAAGACCGCGCCGAACTGGCGGTCCACGACCTCCACAAGTTTGTGGAAGAAGGGCTCATGAAAGCCGAGGTCGCGGCCGTACCGGACGGCGCGGCGGAGGATGCGGCGGAGGACGTACCCGCGCCCTTCGTTGGAGGGGAGGATGCCGTCGGCGACGGCGAAGGCGAGGGTGCGGATGTGGTCGGCGATGACGCGGAAGGCGATGTCCCGTTTGGCGGCGGGGTCGGGGGCGGTGGCGTGGGGTTCCGGAAGGCGGGAGGTGTACCGGTGGCCGGACAAGGTTTCCAGCGCGTCGAAGAGCGGGCGGAAGACGTCGGTTTCGTAATTGGAGATGGGCGCGGAGAAATCGGAGAAGCCGCGCGTGCCCTGGAGGATGGAGCAGACCCGTTCGAAGCCCATGCCGGTGTCCACATGCCGCGCGGGGAGCGGTTCGAAGCGCCCGTCCGGGGTGGCGTTGAACTGGATGAAGACGAGATTCCAGATTTCGATGCAACGCGCGTCGCCGGCGTTGACCAGGCGGCCGCGCGTGGCGCCGTCCGGGGTGAGATCGACATGCACCTCGGAGCAGGGGCCGCAGGGGCCGGTGTCGCCCATCATCCAAAAATTGTCCCTCTTGTTGCCGGGAACGATGTGGAGGGCGGGGTCGAGGCCGGCGGCGGTGAAGAGGCGGGACCATGCGGCGTGGGCTTCGGCGTCGAAATCGGCGGGGTCGCCGGGGCCGGGTTGATAGACCGTGGCGTAGAGGCGGGCGGGGGGGAAATGCCAATGTTGGACGAGGAGTTCCCAGGCCCAGGCGATGGCTTCCTGTTTGAAATAATCGCCAAAGGACCAGTTGCCGAGCATTTCGAAGAGCGTGTGGTGGTAGGTGTCGAAGCCCACATCCTCGAGGTCGTTGTGCTTGCCGCCGGCGCGGATGCATTTTTGCGTGTCGGCGGCGCGGCGGGGGGAGGCGGGGAGTGCGCCGGGCCATCGGTCCACGTCGGGGGCGCGTTCGCCGAGGAAGATGGGGACGAACTGGTTCATGCCGGCGTTGGTGAAGAGCAGGTTGGGGGAGCCGGGCAGGAGGCTGGAGGAGGGGACGAGCGTGTGATCCTTGCCCTTGAAAAAGTCGAGGAAGGACTGCCGGATATCCGCGGAGGTCATGAGGGGAGGCATGGGTTGGTCAAAAGGGGAGACGTTGCCCAGGCGGGCGCGGGAGCCAAGCCCAAATGCGGAGGCTGTGCAACCTGGCCAGTTCAGGCGTCGGAGTTCAGGGGCCGGAGATCGGGGCGGCGGGCGTGGGTGCGGTCGAGGGCCTGGCGGGCGCGCCACAGGCGGATGGCCTCGTGGTTGCCGGAGAGAAGGATGTCGGGAACGCGCATGCCGCGGAACTCCTCGGGGCGCGTGAATTGGGGGTATTCGAGGATGCCGGCGGCGTGGGACTCTTCGAGGGGGGAGGCGGCATCGCCGAGAACGCCGGGGATGAGGCGGGTGACGGCGTCGATGACGACGGCGGCGGGGAGGGCGCCGTTGGTGAGGACATAGTCGCCGAGGGAAAGTTCGTCGGTGGCCAGGCCGGTGCGGATGCGTTCATCGACGCCTTCGTAGTGGCCGCAGATGAGGAGGAACCTGGGGAGGCGCGCGAGGCCGGCGGCGATGGATTGGGTGAAGCGCCGGCCTTGGGGGCAGAGGAGGATGCGCGGGGTGTCGGGGAATGCGGGGCCGAGGGCGGCTTCGACGCAGGCGAAGAGCGGCTCGCATTTCATGACCATGCCGGGGCCGCCGCCGTAGGGGCGGTCGTCGGTGGTTCGGTGTTTGCCGGTGGCGTGATCGCGGATTTGGTGGAGGCGGAGATCGAGGAGTCCGGCGTCGCGGGCGCGTTTGATCATGGACTCGCCGAGGGCGCCTTCGACGATGCCGGGGAAGAGGGTGGCGACATCAACGCGGAGCATGGGGCGCGGGGGCGGGTCAGGCTTGGGC
>CAYSZK010000169.1:0-5858 GCA_964435495.1 uncultured Verrucomicrobiales bacterium | reverse complement strand
CGCCAACACTTCGTCCCCATCCACGATCTCCCCCTTCTCGTCGCACAAAATCACCCGGTCCGCGTCCCCGTCATGCGAAATCCCCGCGTCCGCCCCCGTCTCCCGCACCAGCCGCGCCAGCTCCTCCGGGTGGGTGCTCCCGCAGTTCCGGTTGATGTTCAACCCGTCCGGCGCCGCGTGAAACAGCCGCACCTTCGCCCCCAACTCCCGCAACACCGCCGGCGCCGCCTTGTACGCCGCCCCGTTCGCCGCGTCCATCGCCACCGTCAAGCCCTCCAGCGAAAATCCCGCGGGCACCGACCGCTTCGCCGCCTCCACGTAACGCCCCACCGCGTCGTCAATCCGCCACGCCTTCCCAATCAAATCCGCCGTCGGACGCACCGCGTCGATCACCCCTTCAAACACCAGCCGCTCAATCTCCGATTCCCGCGCGTCGTCCAGCTTGAACCCGTCCGGCCCGAAAAACTTGATCCCATTGTCCTCGTACGAATTGTGGGAAGCCGTGATCGCCACCCCCGCGTCCGCCCGCAGCGACCGCGTGATGTACGCCACCCCAGGCGTCGGCAGCGGCCCCACCAACAACGCGTCCACACCCATCGACGTCAACCCAGCCACCATCGCGCTCTCCAGCATATACCCCGACAACCGCGTGTCCTTCCCCACCACGATCTGATGCCGCCCCTCGCCCGCCCGGAACACATGCGCCGCCGCGCGCCCCAGTTTCAACGCTATCTCCGCCGTCATCGGATGCATGTTCGCGACCCCGCGAACGCCGTCCGTGCCAAATATCCTGCCACCGCTCATCCGTCCCCGCTTAGCCGGTTCCCCGCCCGTTGCCAGCCAAGAGTTCCCCCCCCCCGGCCACCCGCCGCGGAAACCCCCGCCTCCCCGTTTCCAGGAAATTCCCCTTGCGCATCCCCGCATCCGGCGGAAGGGTACGCAGTGCGCAAGGCCCTCCCCGGTTGCCCGTGGATTCGTGGCCTGGCCGGAATCAGCTCCGGCCACCCTCGTCCGCTTTGCAATCTTCCTCCAACCACTTTTCCCGCGTGTCCGAACCCCCCCACAAAGGAGAACCCAGCATGACTAAACTCGTAGTCGTAACCGACCGCGGCGCCCTGCACGCCTACCGGTCCCACAAGGACGAACTCAACGGCGCCGAACGCCTCGAACCCTGCCACAGCTTCCGGCCCGACGAACCCCACCAACGCCTCGGCGACCGCGTCTCCGACCAGGCCGGACGCTTCCCCGCCGGCGGCAACGGCGTCCTTTCCCAGGGCGACCGCCACAACATCATCCTCGAAACCGAACAGCGCGTCCTCAAGCTTCTGGCCGCGCGCATCGACCAGATCGCCCGCGAGCACGGCTGCAAAATCATCCATTTCGCGGCCCCGAGCGAAATCAACGCACGCATCGTCGGCAACCTCGATCCCGCCACCCGCGAGCGCATCAAAAAGAACATTCCCGCCGACCTCACCAAAGCGCGCCGCGAAGAACTCCTCGAACGCTTCAAAGCCGCCTGACCGCCCAAGCCCACAGGGGTCGGTCCTGAATTGCACTAACTTAAGGCGGTTTTGGGACGCCGCCACTATGGCGCCCCTTCAGCTATCGTTGTATAACCACATCGCACCCAGGGCGTTGCCCTGGGCTGGTATGGTTTGCCCCTTTGGGGCAAGGCCTCTGAAGTTAGTGCCATTCGGGTCGGTCCTGGCAGCTTGTCGGACTTACCGCGCGGGCGGCGCTGGAGGGAGTTGGGGTGGCTGGCGAGGAGCGGGTGAGGGAGAATCCCCTCAGCGGGCTTTGACTGAGCCCGCGACACTGCCAGACGCTCCAAATCGCTCCAGCCCTTCGGGTTGCGCCGCTCGCGGGGTAAGTCCGACAGGCTGCTAGCCCCTGCCATCTGCCAATCATTGTTGACAGATTTCCTTTTTTCTTTAAATGGAATGCATGTCCAACTTGCGCAAACCACTTTTCGCCCTGCTCCTCGCGCTGCTCCCCGCCCAAGCCCCCGCCGCCGAACCCGACCCCGCCCAAAAAGCCGCCGTGGAAGCCCTCACCGCCAACGCCATCAATCACACGGTCCTCTGGGACGAGAACGGCAATGCCGTCAAACTTGCCATCTCCAATCACGGCGCTTTCAAAAAGGACAAGGACGCGCCCGAGCCCACACCCATGGGCGATGAGGGGTTCCGCAACGTTCTCGCCCTGCCCAAACTCCAGGCCATCGCCCTCGAACACCAGCGCATGTCCGACGCCGGCTACGCCCTCCTCACCAATCTCGCCGAGTTGGCCGACGTCCGCCTCCACTACGCCTGGGGCCCCGGCAAGGGCGGCCCGGTGACAAAAGAGTTCCCCCTGTTCCTCAACGCCCTGCCCAAACCGCTCACGGTCCTCGAAATCAAACACAACTTCGCCGTGGACGGCGGGTGCATGGAAAAATTGAAGCCCCAGCCCGAGATCGACAAGCTTGAGCTCGACACCAGCTACAGCGCGCCGCCCGCCGTCGGCTTCATCCAGGCCGCCCGCAAACTCCGCAACCTCCAGTTGCACAGAACCTCGATGAGCGACGACGACCTGCAAAAGGTGTTCGCCGCGATCCCAAACGTTGAGATTCTTGAAATCCGCCCCACCGGCCCCGCGGATGCCTCGGCGGCCCCCATCACCACGCGCAGCCTTCGCGGACTCAAGAACTGCCAGAAACTCCGGGTCCTTAACATGAGCATCAACTGGCGCGAAATCGTCTTCCAAGGCGGGCTCGACGCCCTCGCGGCGCTCCCAGACTTCAAGTTCCTCAATTGCAACCCGGGCGATTACAAGCAGGGCAACATCCTGGAACATCCCGCGATCCTTGAGCTGCACAAGGCGCGGCCCGACATCAGGATCAACAACACGCTCGGCGGCAATCCCGACGAAAAGTCCCCGCAAATCGACGCGGAATACAACTGGGACCGCGGCGTCACCACCCACGGGTGACCCGGTCCCGGCCGGTCACCGCCCCGCCGCGATCTCCCCGGCAAAATACGTCAGCACCAGGTCGGCCCCCGCGCGCCGGATCGCCAGCAACGACTCGTCGCGCGCCGCCTTCAAGTCCAGCCATCCCAGGCGCGCCGCCGCGTGAATCTGGGCGTACTCCCCCGAAACCTGGTAGGCCGCCACCGGCAGGCGCGTCGCGCTCCGCGACTCCCGGATGATGTCCAGATACGGTCCCGCCGGTTTCACCATCAGGATGTCCGCCCCCTCCGCCTCATCCAGCAGCGCGTCCCGCAGCGCCTCCCGCGCGTTCGCCGGGTTCAATTGGTAGGTCCGCTTGTCCAGGCTCCGCGTGCCCGCGGCCTGCGCGCTGCCCACCGCATCCCGGAACGGGCCGTAGAACGCCGACGCGAACTTCGCCGAATACGCCAGAATCCCCGTGTCCTCGAATTGCGCCCGGTCCAGCGCCCGGCGGATCGCGCGCACCCGCCCGTCCATCATGTCCGAAGGCGCAACGTATTCCGCCCCCGCCCGCGCGTGCAACACCGCCATCTCCGCCAGAATCGACGCGGTCCGGTCGTTATGCACACCCCCTTCGGAGTCCAGCACTCCATCGTGCCCGTGGCTCGTGTACGGGTCCAGCGCGATATCCGAAAACACCGCCAACCCCGGCGCCGCCTCCTTCACCGCCCGAATGATCCGCACCATCAACCCGTCTTCGTCCAGCGCCGCCCTGCCGTCGGCATCTTTCAGCCCATGCCCAATCACCGGAAACGGCGCCACGCCCAGAATGCCCAAACCCTCCAGACGGCGCGCCTCCTCCCCCAGCGTCGCAAGGGTGTGCCGCACGACGCCGGGCATGGATTCCACCGGCTCGGGCGCGCCCGCACCATCCCGCACAAACAAGGGCTGGACCAGCCGCCGCGCCTCCAGCCGCGTCTCCTCCAGCATCGCGCGAATCGCCGGCGTCCGGCGGTTGCGCCGGGGCCGCGCCAGCGGATCGAACTCGTCGAACGGCCCCACCGCAACCCCTCAGCCCAGCTTCACCGCGGTGCCGCTCGCGCTCACCATCAACATGCCGTTGCGTTCGCCCAACACCTCATAGTCCAAATCCACCCCCACCACCGCGTCGGCGCCCAAGTCGCCCGCCTCCTCCTCCAACTCCTTGAGCGCGAGCTTTCGCGCCCGCGCCAGCTCGCGTTCGTACGTCCCCGACCGCCCCCCCACGATGTCCCGCACACTCGCAAAAAGGTCTTTCAACACATTCGCCCCCATCACGCTTTCCCCGGTCACTATCCCCAGGTAAGCCCGCACCGGACGCCCCTCAACCGACGGCGTCGTCGTCACAATCATGCCCATGACTGGGAATCTGCCCGCCCTTGCCCGGCATGGCAATCTTTTCAAACGCTCCTCTCCCGCCCAATCTGCGGATCACGGCTCCAATGTCCCGGTGCACCACCCCCCGGCTCCCCGGCATCAAGCCCGCCGCGCGGGGATAACTCCTCGCGCCCAGCGTGAACTCCCCCGGCGATTCCGGGAGACTCCCGGCTCCGAGGGAGCCAGTTTCGCGCGTGCTGGCGCGCAGGCCGGCAGCCAAGCCAGGAGAAAAACTTCGCGTTTCAAATCGGCTCCACTCCTTCACCACAGACATCAACTCCGGCACCGACGTTCGCAATCTGGCTCATCCGCTCGCAGCCTCTTCCGGCGCACGCGGGGCGCACGGAACCGATTCCCGGAGAGACCGGCTGCCCCATTGCCTGTCCTCAAACCACACGCACCCGCAAATCCCGCAGCACCCTGAGTCCGCCGGCTTCGACGTAGCGCAACTTCCGCGCCCCGTCCTTCCGTTTGGCCCCAAACCGCCACCGCTCCCGCGCGAACACTTCGTTCACAAACCCAGCGCTCCCCAGCACCGCTCCGTCACAAAAATACCTCACCCGGCACCGCAACATCTCCGCCGCGCTCAATTTCCCCTTCTTTTCCAACACTTCCCGAATCCGCTCCCGCGGCACCCCGCGCCGCATCGGACGCCCGTCCTCTCCGATCCCGCGGCTCTCCGCCCCGCAAAACACCAGCTGCCGATACCTGTAAATCCCTTCCGTGATCCAATCCCTCTCCTCTCCATCCACTGCCCCGGCCTTTTCCTCTTCCCTTTTCCTTCCGTCCCCCACCATCGCCGCGATCCCGCGGGCCGCCAGCTCGCCCCCGGCCACGGCTTCCGCAAACCCGCACCAGCGATAATCCTTGGGATCCTCCACCAACCCGGCGCGCACAGGATTCAGATCAATATAGGCCGCCATCGTTTGCAGCGCCTCGGCGGTGCCTTCGACCAAAACACTCTTGAACCGCGACTCCCAAAGCGTGCCAGTGCGCTGGTGCACCCGGTTGAACCACTGCGTGAACTCCTGCTTGAGTCCCTTCATGAAAAAGCTCACGTCCCACATCCGCGCAAACCAGCGTTGCCGGACCTCTTCCAGAGCTTCGGTTGCCCCGATCTCCGACAAATGCGCCAGCGCATACTTCACCCCGCCCAGCGTCATGGGATGGACCCCGCACCGCTCCAGGTGCGCGACCAGATCGGCGTCCGAAGGCATGACAGCGGGCCTTTGGGGAACCCGCACCAGGACATGGAAGTGGTTGGACATGAGGCAGTAAGTCATGACCTGCACCTGGCTAAGCCGTTCGTGGTGGCGCATAAGTTCCTTGAACTTCTCCTTTTCGAGGTCCCCGAAGACAAAGTCCCGGTTCACCACTCGGGAGATGCAATGATAGAACGCCTCCTTTTCGGAGCTTGGAATCTTGAGCCGTGCCCTGCGCATGGCCACCAAGTAGCGCCCTTCCAGCCCAAGCGCAAGAACTTTTTTACTTTAGGTCTGTCCCGAATGGCGCTT